>JBIIEQ010000009.1:0-65100 GCA_044237765.1 Methylococcaceae bacterium
CTTTCGTCAAGCAGCGTATTGACCACCGTCTGCGCTGCCAGCGGCCTGGCAAGCCGCAAGGTATTGGCTCGCATGTTGACTAACCGGTCCGGGCTGGCCAGCAATTGCCCGACCTTGAAGGCCAGCGCTCCCAGATCGTTGCATTTGATAGCAATCCCTTCCTCGATCAAATGGTCACTATTACGTTCTTCCTGGCCAGGAATTGGATTGACGATGCAGATTGGCAAACCGGCAGACAGTGCCTCTGCCGAGGTCGGCCGCATCGCCCACTAATACGGTGAGCGCCTCATGCATGTCGCCGGTGGAAATACCCTTCAGGTAAAGCCAGGGTAACGCCGCCGACACGCGCTGTGAGCGACGAACATATGGGGGAACCAAGGCCGAATTGAATTTCACCCCGTTGCCGCTGCGATCACGCACCTTGGGCATCCGCACTGGTACCTGGCCAATGGGCGTCAGGATGTCTCTCTCCGGGAGATAGCCATTGCGCTCGACCCGCCTGACGGCCACCCAGCGCGCGGACATTGTCAAAGCTGGCCAACAACTCCTGCACCTCGACCTCAATGGCTTTCTGGATCAGGTCCCGGGCACCCCGCCGGATCAGTTCCTCCAGGGTGAGCCCCAGTTCTGATTGCCGGGCGTCTCTCTCGTTTGTATTCTTCATTTGGCGTGTCCTCTGTGTAACTGAAAATGTGATCTCGACAATCCATTCTCAGCAGAGACATGCCGCCCTTTCAAGCGGCCGCTCCAGCTCCAGACCTACGGTCCGTACACCAGTTTCGACTATAGCTCAGGGCCAGAGGCTATCCTCGCCAAAATCAGCAAAGCGAGAGATAAGTTACGGACGTTACACTAGGGCCTGTTAACACTATAAAAATACAATTGATGCATATCAATCGGTTAGGCAATTTCTAGGCCCATCAAGGCGTTCTGCAGCACATTGATATTCATGGCTTCTTTCTTAAGTGTTAACAGGTCCAAGCAACCCCTTGTCCTTGCCCACCCTGCACCGCCCACGCCCGCCAGCGAGGACGACGCCAGTAATTGCTGCCCGATTGGGCGTCACGATGTTAGTCTCATTCGCCTGATTGTCTTTCATGGCACTACGAAATGAATCGGAGCTTGCGTCGACTGATAGCCCATCTGATTCTCGGGATTACCTGGTTGCTCTCTGGCTGCTCAACCCAAGAGCATGAGCCTTTGTACTATTCGGCTGAAACGACGACCAAAGCCTATTCCGACGTGTTGGCCGAACTGGAGGTGGCCATCACGGAGCGGAATTTTCGCATCACCGGGCATAACAAGATCGGCAGCGTGATCCGGGAACGGGAGAATACCGCCTTTCCCGATTACGACACCCTGCAGTTCTGCAACCTGACGCAGGCGCGGGTCATGCTGGAGATGTCGCCGGCCAGCGTGGCGTGGATGCCCTGCAATGTGGCGGTGCGTTCGGAGGGCGGGAAGGTCATCGTCACCACGCATTTGCTGCCGACCGACAGTACAGATCCCCGTCTGAACGACTTTGCGCGGAGAATGAACGAGGAGCTCAAGGCCATCGTCCATTTTGCCGTCGGGAATTGAGCCTTGCCCCAGTCTCCCTTATCATCCGCGCCATCACAACATACCCGGCTCAACCCATGAAAACCCGACTGCTCCCCCTGCTTATCGCCACCACCCTGATGCTGGCGGCAGGCCCCATTCACACCGCCAACGCCGCCAAGGTAGTGAAGTCGACCACCAAAAAGCCCACCTCCGAAAAACCGAAGGCGCCGACCAAGCCTTTGGTCAACGATTTCCCGACCCAGGCCCGTGTCGAGTACGTCATGCAGTGCATGGCGGAACATGGCGGTGCCAACCTGGACAACTCATATCACTGCGTCTGTGCGGTTGACAAGATCGCCAGCCTGATGAATTTCCAGGACTATTCCGAAGCGTTGACCTTTACCTATATGTTCGACACTCCCGGCGACAAGGGCGGCGAGTTTCGCGACCCGCCCAAATCAAAGGAGCTGCGTGACCGGTTGAAGGCGGCCCAAAAGGAGGCCGAGGCCTGTTTTCCGGTGATTCCCGGCAAAACCACCCCAGAAGCCAGTGAGGCGCCGGCCGAAACGTCGAAATGACCATGCCCTGGTCTGATCCACCCGAGCATCGCCCGAGCCAAAATAAAATTCGCCTTCCCCTGCCAATCGGCGTATCCTTGTTTCAGTTTGTCGCGGTGCGGTCCTTGACCGGCCTCGAGGATACGTCCGGCCTTCTCCTTCCAAAGCGATCGCCTTCAGGCGAACCCAGCCTCGATTCCTCCTGCAAACCTTGCGATTCACCGGAAGTCCGTTTCCCGGCGTTCGCCCATGTCTTGATTACTCTATCAATACGCCCAGATCGTCTTTCGATGGTCACACGGACTGGCGTACAGGAATTTTTTACTTATGGCTTTTTCTTCCCTGGGCCTCGACAAGACCCTTCTGCGCGCGATTGCCGAGCAGGGTTATTCGGCACCGACGCCGATTCAGTCGCAGGCCATTCCGGCCGTACTCGCCGGTCGTGATTTACTCGCCGCTGCCCAGACGGGCACCGGCAAAACCGCCGCCTTTACTCTTCCGCTGCTGCAACGCCTGCTTGATTTTGGCCGAACCGGTGAGCGCTCGCGTCCCGGTCGCGCTCCGCGTGTCCTGGTACTGGTCCCTACTCGTGAACTGGCCGCCCAGGTGAACGACAGCGTTCGCAACTATGGCGAGTTCACTTCGATCAAGGCGGCCGTCATCTTTGGCGGCGTCGGCATGCAGCCCCAGATCGATGCCGTGCGCAGAGGACTGGATATTTTGATCGCCACCCCCGGCCGCCTGCTGGACCTTGTGTCCCAAGGCTATGTGAAGCTGAATGAAATCGACGTGCTGGTCCTAGACGAAGCCGACCGCATGCTAGACATGGGCTTCATCCGCGACATCAAGCGCATTCTGACCCTGCTGCCCAAGGTTCGTCAGAACCTGCTGTTCTCCGCGACCTTCTCCAAGGAGATTCGCGAACTAGCAGCGGGCATCCTGCACAAGCCATTGAGCGTTGAAGTCGCCCCGCGGAACGCCACGGCGGAACGCGTTGAACAACACATCTATCGCGTGCAGAAAGACTGTAAACAGCCGTTGCTTGCGCATCTGATGGCGACGGGCCAATGGGGCCAGACCCTGGTGTTCACCCGCACCAAGCATGGCGCCAACCGCCTCGCCCAACAGCTTGAGCGGGATGGTTTCCAGGTCGGCGTGATTCATGGCAACAAGAGCCAGAGCGCCCGCACCCGGGCACTGGCCGACTTCAAGGAAGATCGCATCCAAGTGCTGGTGGCGACGGATATAGCGGCACGTGGGCTGGATATTCGCGAACTGCCTCACGTGGTGAACTACGAATTGCCCGATGTCCCGGCGGACTATGTCCACCGCATCGGCAGAACCGGACGCGCTGGCGCCGGTGGCGAAGCGATTTCACTGGTTTCCAGTGACGAATCCACCCAGTTGCGGGATATCGAACGCCTGCTGGGTCGGAAGCTGACCTTGCGTGAGATGCCGGAAGGCATCCAGCCATTGCAGCGCAGCGCCGAACCCGCTCCGGCTCGCCGGGCACCGCCGCCCCGCCGTGGCCCGGCACCTGCCCGCGCCGGTCAGCACCGACCCAACCGCAAGCCGGCCAATGGCCCGCGCCGCGACGCCGTCTGAGCCTTGATCCGTTTTTCTGCCCAGCGAACTTTGCAGCTCCGCGGACAAGCCCAACCGGGCTTTTCCGTGGCCTTGCAGATAGCGCAGCGTTCACGGCGGCTCATTACCCCTTTCCCATCAGTGTCTATGGAGGACTACCATGCTTAGACTTTACGCGGGCAATTTGCCGCCCGATATCACCGAAAAGGAATTCACCGAACTTTTTTCCGAATTCGGTCGCATCTTCAAATATGAGCTGGCCCGGGATATTTTCACCGGCCGTTGCCGCGGTTTCGGTTTCATCGAAATGGAAGGTCATGAAGGGAGAGCGGCTATTGCCGGACTGAATGGTCGCACCCTCCGAGGCAACAGCCTTCGGGTCAACGAAGAACGTCCGCGTACCAAGGGTCGCGGCGGTCGTCGTTAAGGAATGAGCCGATCGCTCCGAGCGGTCGGCCCTCGTGATTCCGGCATTGGGCCAGGAAGCCAGGCCACCGAATCATCGTTTTGTCGTCAAGCGATCCGCCGCCAAGGGAACCGGCCCGGTATCGAAGTTTGTTTTTTTATTTAAGTTTTTGAGGAATTCTCATGGGTAAGAAGTTATACGTCGGCAATCTGAGCTACAACGTCAACAACAACGAACTGGAAGAAATGTTCGCGCCCCACGGCACCGTGGAGTCCGCCAGCATCATCACCGATCGTGACACCGGTCGCTCCAAGGGTTTCGGCTTTGTTGAAATGGGCTCCGACCAGCAGGCACAGACTGCTATCGACGCACTGCATGGCAAGGAAATCGGTGGCCGCAGCCTGACCGTCAACGAAGCGCGTCCGCGCGAAGAGCGTAGCGGTGGTGGCGGTTTCGGCGGTGGTCGTCGTGACGGCGGTTTCGGTGGCGGTCGCCGCTTCTAAGCCGCTTTAGTCGTCCTGTCCCGGCACGATACCGGGACAGGCGAGCAGGATCCCCGATGATCCATCGGGCTGTGGACACGGATGTCCTTCCTCCTTTTAGCCGGCTCACCTTGAGCCAGACAAATCTCAATTCCTGCTGAATTCATCCTTCTGGTTCGGAGCTCGAACTGGACCGCTGCCTTGATTGCCGGCATCAATGCCTATACACCGCCAGTTTCATTCAAAATAGCCTTTATTCTTGCAGGCCAAGACACGAAGTGATCCTGCAATCCTGACCGCAAGTTCCGACACAGCGCTCATCCCTGCGATGCACCATTCCATACCAGACACTGTCGCCATCATCGGTGGTGGCCCGGCAGGGCTCATGGCGGCTGAAGCCGCCGCTACAGAGGGTGCAAGAGTGGAGCTCTTCGACAGCATGCCCTCGGTAGGCCGGAAGTTTCTCTTGGCCGGGAAGGGTGGATTGAATCTGACCCATGCCGAAGCCTTCCCGCACTTCATCAGCCGCTATGGCGAGAAGCAGGATTCGTTGAAGCCTCACCTGAATGACTTCGATGCCGACAGGGTCCGTGAGTGGGCCGTCAGCCTGGGCATCGAAACCTTCGTCGGCAGCTCACAACGGGTTTTTCCGATAGAAATGAAGGCAGCACCCCTTCTCCGCTCATGGTTGAAACGACTCCGTTCCTTGGGCGTTCGTTTTCACATGCGGCATCGCTGGCAAGGCTGGAACGATTTGGGTGACCTGATCTTCACGACCCAGAAAGGACCCGTCACCGTGCGGGCGGGGGCCTCGGTGCTGGCCCTGGGTGGCGGCAGTTGGGCACGCCTGGGATCCGATGGCACCTGGACTCCGCTGCTGGAATCCCGGGGTTTGGAGATAAGTCCCCTGCGCCCCGCCAATTGTGGTTTCGATGTCAGCTGGAGCGCCTTTTTTGCTGAGCGCTTCGCCGGCGCCCCGGTGAAGCCGGTGGTTGTGCAGTTCAAGAACACCCGTGGCCAGGAGATGACCCGGCGCGGCGAATTTGTCATCACCGAAACCGGCGTCGAGGGCAGTCTCATTTATGCCCTGTCCTCGAATCTGCGTGACTTAATCGACCTTAATGGCCATGCCGAATTGCAGCTGGATCTTGCTCCGGACCGGACAGAGGCGCGAATACTGGGGAGCTTGCAGAAATCTCACCGCGGTTTATCGCTAAGCAACCGACTCAAGCGCGCCGCCGGACTCGATGCGGCCAAGATCGGTCTTCTTCGGGAGCGAGTCACCCAAGATGGGTGTACTGCGCCCGAGCAACTGGCCGCCGCCATCAAAAGCCTGCCTCTGCGTCTCAAGGCTGCCCGTCCACTGGATGAGGCCATCAGCTCGGCCGGGGGACTGACACTTGAGGCGCTAGATGACCAGTTAATGATTAGCGCGCTGCCCGGTCTCTTCTGTGCCGGCGAAATGCTGGACTGGGAAGCCCCGACCGGCGGCTATCTGCTCACCGCCTGCCTTGCTACGGGTCGGGCCGCGGGACGCGCGGCCGCACGCTGGATTGGGCGGAATGCCGGTTTGTGATGACCGACAGGCTGTTTTATAGTCGCCAGCGCTGATTCCCGGCTTTTCGCCCTGCCGCCTTCACTCCGACATGCCACGCCATCCAACTTCTGGTCTGCTGATTCTCTGGCTCCTGACCAGCCCTGGAGGGTCGCCCTTACTCGCGGATGATGACGATGACCGGCCGACCGCCAGCCGACCATCGAAGTCCGTAAAACAGAAGCCTGGATCTGTGCAGTTGACCCGCGAGCAACAATCAGCGGCGGGACTGGTCAGCCAGATGGTGTCAAGCATCACGCTGCAGAACGAGACCACTAGCTTTGGCAAGGTGCTGGATATCCAGCTACTACTCGAGCTTCGCGCTCGGCTGAGAGCCGCTCAGGCAGATGTGGATGTGGCGTCCGCGGCCCTGAAGTTGGCCGAGAAAAATCGCCAACGTATCCAGGCCCTCTATAAAGAGGACATCATTGCCGGTCGTGAGCTGACGCAGGCCGAAGCGCAATGGCAGAGCGACTTCACCCGCGAACAGGGCGCGCGCCGCCATGTCGAGGAGATCCATCGCGAAGCACAACACGTTTGGGGAGATGCGCTGGAACGGCTGGCGCTGGGGAACGCAAGCGAACTATTGGGCAGCCTGACGAGCCACAGCCGATACCTGGTGCAGATAACCCTGCCCTATGGAACGGATCCAAGCGGCCTGAAAAGCAAAGTGTGGGTGGCGCGCGACTTTGATCGCGCCCGGGCCGTGCCGGCCGAAATGATCTCGGCCGCGCCACAGACGGACGAACTGGTTCAGGGTGAAACCTGGTTTTTACATGTTCCCGGCGAACATCTCCGTGCCGGCATGCGCATCAATGTCTGGGTGACGGGCGGCCCCGGCCGGCAGGGTGTGTCATTGCCCGCCAACGCCATCGTCTGGCATGCCGGCAAGCCCTGGGTCTACAGGGATAACCACAACGGCAGTTATTCGCGGCTTGCCGTCGATCCGCAGCCGGCCCCGGACAAGGCCTTGCTGATCGACACGGGACTGGCGCCGGGAACAAAGGTGGTGGTCACCGGGGCGCAAACCTTATTGTCGGAGGAGTTCCGGGGAGCCATACCGTCCGAGGACGAATCCAGATAGAACCCTCAGGATCACTCAACCGAAAAAGCGGGCCACACGATAAAGGTCAGTCTTCTTCCAGCAGTTCTTCGACGTCTTCGCAGAAAAACAGCTGGATCACGCTCAGCAACTGGCCATCAGACACGCCTGGAAACTAAGAACGGCATCGACCCAGCCACTCATGTTCCTCATGCCGACGCAGTATGTTCAAGATAATCTCTTCCATCACTCAAGCTCCCTCCATCCATCAATGACTATCAAGCCGAACCGAAATCCCGTCTGGGTTCATTCGCCTTTCGGACCAACTGCATCTCCCGAATGAACCCGAGCAGATGAAGGCAGGCATGGGGGTTGGTCTTGAACCCTTCGATATCCAGCGCCTTGCCCAGGGGTTTGTCGTGCCCGTACATGCCCAGGAGGTCACTATCCCTCAGATCATGGAAGCCCATAGACCAGTCCACGAATTGACGCTCGGCAATCTCCTCAGCGAGGATCAAGGTGACATTTTGATGGCGACCGTCGCGACGGATGACTTCAAACAACGCTCTCACAACAGGTTCATCGCCCTCAAGTACCTGCACAAACCGTCCATCCTTGTGGATAAGAAGCCCGGTCACTCCGATTTGCAAGTTTTTCCCTTTGGCCTTGGCCAGCAGGCCCAGCAGTTGCGGCTGGCTGAAACTGACCGTCGCGGTACTGACATAAACGAGATGAAACACGGACTCCCTCACTTTAACTCTTTGTTATTCATCGCCATGCTGATGGTTAAGCCATCGGCATTATGGGTACTTTACGGCACATTCCGCGCCATCCATAAACTCACCGGAAAGCCTTTCTACGCTGATGTGCTCCACCCTCGAGACATCTGCATTCTTCGCAGAGTCCGCGTAAGATAACGCATCAACGTCCACGAGTGGCAAAGCCAGGGCCGCCAGTATCTGAGGGAGAAAATGCATGAGTCTGGATGTCGTTCGTCAACTTGACCTGGATCATTGGAACCCCCTGCCGGTTGAGGTCCCTGGGGGTGGACTGGAAGAGACCCTGGAATCCGGCAAGGTTCTGTTTTTTCCTTATCTCAACTTTGATTTCGCCGGCGATGAATCCCGCTTTCTGAGCGAGCAATGGTCCGATGGCAAGGCAAAAAACATCAGCTTTCGCGGCCCCGACTTTCCACTTCAAGGAGCACAGGGCTCCGCTGACGATATCGCCAAACTCAAGAATCTGATTGCCCGGTTTGCCGGACATGCGGAATCCCTGGTCCGTGGATTGTTCCCCGATTATCAGGGGCATCTGCGTCGGGGTTTCACCTCCTACCGTACCGCCAGCGTCGGGGGCCGGAAGACCAGCTGGCGAAAAACCGATTTCGCCTATCAACAGTCATCGCCTCAGCTCAACTTTAAATTCCCGCCGGATCCAGCTGGGTGGTGTGCTCCGATCAGGTGCTGCATGCAGTCATGTCCGGCCAGTTCATGCTGGAGCAGACTTTTTACCTGAGGCCGGAACATCTGGTTCACACCGCCTCGGGGCCCCTGAGAATCCTGGAAGGATTGGCGGTACGCCCGTTGAATGTCTGAAGTTAAGCCTTTCGCGATAAGAGACCCCCACTGATGTTTGAAAAAAACGCTCACACCCAAACACCGATCATTGATGCATTGGCGCAGCGCTGGAGTGGTCGCGCCTATGATTCCGACCGTCCGGTGGAGCGCACGAAACTGCTGGCCCTGCTTGAGGCTGCTCGCTGGGCGCCCTCCTGTTTTGGCTACCAACCCTGGCGATTGCTGATATGGGACCGTGGCGAGGAATTCCAGCCCTGGCATCGGGCCTTCGAGTGTCTCGCTGAATCGAACCGGGCCTGGGCGTGCCATGCGCCGATCCTGATGCTGGCTTGCGCGGACACCCGCTTCGCCGACGACCGGCCGAACCGCTGGTGTCACTATGACACCGGCGCAGCCGTCATGAGCCTGTCGACCCAAGCCACGGCACTGGGACTGATGGTGCATCAGATGGGAGGTTTCGATGCCACAAAAATTCGTAACGAATTCGCCATCCCGGAGGCTTTTGACTGCCTGGCCATGATCACAGTCGGATACCAATTGCCGCAGGATCAGATACCCGAGGAATTCCTGGAGCGCGAACTGGCCCCACGTTCGCGAAGGGACCTCGCCGAGTCCTTCTTCGAAGGCGCTTGGGGACAGCCGATCAAGTAGCTCTCGGTCTCCGACCTAAAGCCCCCGCCCATGGCGGGGAGTGGCCACCGCCGAGGCCTCTTTCCTCTTTATTGATGTCCCGCAGAGGCTTAAACAGTCCCGCCACCATCAACCAACGACATTCCCTACCATGTTCCCTGCCCTGCTGAAGGCCATCCAGGCCCAACTGAACCGAAAAGTCACGGCAAACGGCCTTGGCCTATTCCGTATCGGCTTCGCGTTGGTGGCGTTGCAGGAAATCCTGTTCCTGTTCTATTTCAGGCACCTGATCTTTGATCCCGTCCCCTACCTGGACCGCGCATCGCCCGTCCTGCATGTATTTCTTCTTGTCTGGCTGGGCGTCGTGGCCTGTCTGGCGCTGGGCTATCACACCCGTCGGGTGGCAGTCGCCAACTATCTTTTCTGGGTGGTCTTCGTCGTCTTCACGCCGATGTGGCAGGATTTTGATGGCGGCTTTGACCAATTGATGACCGCGTCGAGCTTCCTGCTAATTTTATTGCCGTCGGAACGGGCCTTCTCGCTGGACAATCTCCGCTGGGCCTGGCGCTACTCGACTCCCGGTCAACGCTACAGGCCGCCTCTGGAAGTGCCGGTACTGGCCTATACCCTGCCGCTGGCACTCACCCTAGGCCTGCTTTATTTAGATTCCGGCCTGCACAAGCTGTCCTCTGAGTTCTGGCGGAACGGCATGGGCGCCTGGCTACCAGCGACGATGCCGTATTACGTCTCGCCCCTGGACATGAGCCCGCTGTTGAACCTTCGCTGGCTGGAGCAGGCGATTGGCTATTCCATCATTGTCTTTCAGCTGGTCTTCATCTTCCTGTTCTGGTTCCGCACTTTCCGGGTGCCATTGCTGATGCTCGGAGCCAGTTTTCACATCGGCATCATCCTGTCGCTCAACGTCTACCCGTTCGGCTTTGCCATGCTGGTGCACTATCTGCTGCTGGTGCCCTTAGCCTGGTGGAACGGCTTCAGTCGCTGGATCAGGTGTTACAAGCCGCTCCTCACCGTGTTTTATGATCAGGATTGCCCGTTATGCAACCGCGCGGTGATTTTCATCGAACATTTCGATATACGTCACGCCATCGACTTCAAGGGGCTGCAAAATCATGCGCGTGAATACCGCGAGCTGGATATCATCCCCGAAGGCACGTTACTGACGGATCTCTACGCCCTGGATAATCAGGGGCGATTAAGTGCTGGCGTCGATACCTACATCCAGATCCTGCTCAAGCTGGGCTATCCCGCACCGCTCGGCTGGGTGCTGAAAATTCCCGGTATATACCACATCGCCCGGACGATCTATCGACGGATTGCCGACGGTCGGCAGCGTCAGCCCTGCGGTGAACACTGCGCGGTGCCCCCCATACCCGCCTGGGTGGACGAGCGGCCGTTTGCCGGCTTCTATGCTCGCCACGCCACGAGCGACCGGCAGATTGCCCTGCGTATCGCAAAAACGTTGGTTTTAGTGCTGTTGTTACAACTCAACAGCACGCTGCATTACGGCGTCCTCTATCGCTGGGCGGGGACCCGACCTTCTGATCCGGCCCTGGCATTGCTGGATCAGGCCAGTGATTCCGTCATCAACCTGTCGCACACCTTTTTTGGTATTTCGCCCCACGCCCTCTACCTGCATGACCATTTCGACCATTACAACGACATTGTGGCGCTGACCTACCGGGATAAGGCCGGGCAGGAAACCTGGCTACCCTTCATCAATCAGGAGGGGCGCCTGCTCTCACCGAATTGGGGCCGGGTCCAGTCCATGTGGGCCAACGTCGCTATCACCTCGCACATGAGCCGTGACCGGCTGGAGAAATTCGCCAAAAAAGTGACGGCTTTCTACAGCGTGGACATGGGAATCGATCTGTCGGATGCCGAATTCGTCATCAAATCAAAACATGTCGATGTCCCCACATCCTGGGAATATGACCTTCGCCGGCGCAATGTTCAGGGTGAATGGCGTGATCTCGGCACGTTGAATTGGGGACCCGATGGAGCACGACTGGAGGCGCCTCATCTGCCAACGGATGACGAACACCGGCGCCAGGACCGGGACCTGGGAAGAAAACATAACCGCCTGCCTTAGCTGGCCAGGAGCAGACGAAGCGCCCCAGGCCCACACCGTTTGCGGAGATTTCAAGATGTCTCGGGAAGCACATTATGCACAGCGAATTCAAGTGCCTGTTTCGTCGAGACAATCCGGGGCAATAAACCAAGAGAAAACAATAGATCAATAGGTTACAAAGCTGGCTTCAAAATAGCCAATCCAATGGCAGCCCCATGATTCAAGCCGATGCACTGCTTCACACACAGACTTATCCACAGGCTTTGTGGATGAAAACGCCCCCTCAAACAGGATACATGGCCACCGGGAATGGCTCCTTGTGAGCGTAGGCAGCGCAGCGGCAGCCGGGGACCTCGGGGCTGACCCGTCCCCAATATCGCACTGAGCGCACCCGCGAGGGGACGCGGCGCGGCTTCGCGCTTTGCTATAGTGCGTCGGAACCTGCAGAGGCCACCTGCCGAACTGTTTGCCGGAACCGCTCAAGGAGCTCCGTATGTCTGAAATCGCCAACCCTTCGTCCGATACCATTCGGCTCTCGATTGCCGGAATGCGCTGTGCCGGTTGCGTCGAATCCGTCGAAACCGCCCTACACTCCGTTCCTGGAGTCATCTCTGCCGATGTCAGCTTTGCCGATCATACGGCGATGGTCCGGGGGGAGGTTGACCCGGAAAGCCTCAAAACCGCGCTCAAGGACGTGGGCTATGACGGCGCGGTCATGGAAGGGCTGGAGGACACCAGCGACCAGGAAGCGATGGAGATGGCGCGCTATCACGATCTGCTGAAAAAAGCCGGCGTCGCGGCTCTGCTGGGCATTCCTCTGATGGTGGCCGAACATCTGCACTGGCTGCCCATGCTGGGCGGGTTTCTCCCGGGAGTGTTCTGGAGCGTGGTTGCGTACCTGACCTACAAGGTCATGCGCTACTCTGGCGGTCATTTTTTTACCGGCGCGCTCAAGAGCTGGGAGCACCGGCAGGCCAACATGGACACTCTGATCGCGCTGGGCACCGGGGCCGCCTGGTTCTATTCGACCGCCGCGATCATTTTCTCCAACAGCTTGCCCCCCTCCGGCCGCCATGCCTATTTCGAGGCGGCCGTCACCATTCTGGCCTTCATCAACCTCGGCAGTGCCTTGGAAATGCGCGCCCGTGGCCGGACATCCTCGGCCATCCGCTCCTTGATCGGTCTCCAGCCGCGAACGGCCCGTGTGATGCGGGACGGTCAGGAGAGCGATATCCCTATCAGTGAAGTCGGATTGCATGAGGTCATCCGCGTGCGACCCGGCGAGAAGATTCCAGTGGACGGCGAATTGATCGAGGGGCACTCCAGCGTCGATGAATCGATGCTCACCGGCGAAGCGATGCCGGTAGAAAAACACCCGGGTGACGAAGTCGTCTGCGGCACCCTCAACCAGACCGGTTCCTTCCTGTTCAAGGCCACCCGCATCGGCCGTGACACTGTCCTCGCCCAGATCATTGCCAGCGTCCGCAACGCCCAGGCCAGCAAGCCGGAAATCGCGCGGCTGGTCGACAAGATTGCCGCGGTGTTTGTACCCATCGTCGTTGGCATTTCGCTACTGACCTTCCTGATCTGGTGGAAATGGGGGCCCGAACCCTCTTTTGGTTATGCCTTTGTCACCGCGATGACGGTGCTGGTCATCGCCTGCCCCTGCGCGCTGGGGCTGGCCACGCCGATCTCCGTCATGGTCGCCGTGGGCCGCGCCGCCCAGAACGGCATTCTGATTCGCCAGGGCGATGCCCTGCAAAGCGCCGGAAAGCTGACCACCATCGTGCTCGACAAGACCGGCACCGTAACCGAAGGCAAGCCACGGCTGGTGGGCATCGAAACTGCCGAGGGCTGGACCGATGACAAGGTCCTGCAATGGGCCGCGAGCCTGGAAACCGGTTCCGAGCATCCCTTGGCGACCGCCGTGCTGGCCGGCGCCAAGGAGCGCGGAGCCGAGCCCTTGACAGTCAGCGACTTCAGCGCTGTTGCCGGCCATGGTGTCAAGGGCAAGATCTCCCGGCGCAATGTCCTCTTGGGCAACCTGCCGTTGATGGAGCAGGAAGGCGTGGATTGCGGCGAATTGGCGGCGCGCATGAGCACCTTGGCCGCCGAGGGCCAGACGCCGGTCCTGCTGGCGGTCAGCAAGAAAGCCGTTGGACTGTTATCGGTCGCCGATCCGATCAAGCCGGACTCGCTCGACGCCATTGCCCGCATGAAGGAACTCGGCATCCGCCTGCTGATGGTGACCGGCGACAACGAGATCACCGCCCGGGCGATTGCCAGGGAAGCCGGAATCGACGAAGTCCGCGCCCAGGTGCTGCCGCAGGACAAGGCCAGCGTGGTCAGGGCGCTGCAAGACGCCGGCGAGACCGTAGGCATGGTCGGCGACGGCATCAATGATGCCCCCGCCTTGGCGCAGTCGAACGTCGGTTTTGCCATCGGCACCGGCACCGATATCGCCATCGAGAGCGGCGACGTCGTCCTGATGAGCGGCTCGCTGTCCAAGGTGCCGGAAACCATCAGCCTGTCCCGCGCCACTGTCCGTAACATCAAGCAGAACCTGTTGGGCGCCTTCTTCTACAACGTGCTGGCCATTCCGGTTGCGGCGGGTCTGCTCTACCCGCTGTTCGGCATCCTGCTCAACCCGATGATTGCAGGAGCAGCCATGGCCATGTCGTCTGTCACCGTGGTGATGAATGCCAACCGGTTACGGTATATCAAATAACCCGCAGAACAGTTCCTCAGCCTGGTTTGCGGGCACGAAAGAGGCAATACCTCACGAGACCCCCGTGAAAAACCTTCCACTGCGCCAATGCGACCTTGAAGTTAGCTGTCTGTGCCTTTTTGCGGAGCCCCAACCCATGCATCAGAACCTGCATCGGGTAAGTCCATAGCGCGGTCAGGTACATACGGCGGGCCGAGGGCATGGTCTCCTTGGTCGCCTCGGTGATGTGCACATCCCTGAATCCGCATTCTTCCATGCCGGCCTGGAATTCATCGACACTGGAGAGGTTGGGAACTGCCCAGCCGTTGAGGCAATCCATGACCGCCTGCCATTCCTCCTCGTTGAATTCGCGCCGAGTCGCATAGCCGTCGCAGGCAATCAGCGTGCCGCCCTTCCTGAGCAGGCGATACGCCTCGCGGAAGAAGTCACGCTTGTCGACCGCATAGCAACTGCTTTCCACCGCCCAGACGACGTCGAAGGACTCATCTGGGAATGGGGTCTTGCAGAAATCAGCCAATTGGAAGTTGACCTTGTCAGACACACCGTGTCGCTGTGCGTTGCGGGTGGCATGCTTGACCTGTTCGGCGCTGACGGTTACGCCGGTAGCACGACAACCGATATGCTTGGCCAGCCAGATGGAGCTGCCGCCAATGCCGCAGCCTGCATCCAGTACATGATCGGTCGGCTTGATGCCGGCGACCTCGGCCATGATGCGATTCTTGTTGAGCAGCGCTTGACTGTGGGTCTTGATGCCCTCTTCCCAATAACCATAGTGGAGGGCGAGATTCTCGTTGTCGAACCATGCGGTCCGGTAATCCCAATAACAGTCATCGTAATGCTTGGCCGTATCGACCCGGATTTCCTCTTCGGAGAAGTCGGCACCCTTGCGCAGGGTGTCATTGCGGTAATCGCGATTGGGCTCGAGGTAATAGGTTTTTTTGTTCGCGTCTGTGGACATGATCAGCTCTAAGGATTTCGATCGAGTGCGGATTTTCACAAAATTCGTGAAGGGACGCTGCACAATCAGCGGCCCCGAAAAAAGAAAATCCCGGCGCCTTGCGGGACCGGGAAATTTATTCTGTCAGCGCAAAACCGACAGACGGCTAAAAATTTCTGGCGAGACGGCCTGTCCTGCACCTGCAGGACAGGCCGTTTACGCCTAGAAACTGAACCAGCCGTTGCCGAATGTAGTCGCGAACACCAGACTGACGATACTCATCAGCTTGATCAGAATGTTCAGCGATGGGCCAGAGGTATCCTTGAAGGGATCGCCCACGGTATCGCCGACCACCGCGGCTTTATGGGCATCTGAGCCCTTGCCGCCATGCTGTCCGGTTTCGATCCATTTCTTGGCGTTATCCCAAGCGCCACCGGCGTTGGCCATCATGACCGCCAGGAGGAAGCCGGATGCGGTCGTACCGACCAGAAGACCCGCCAATGCTTCCTTGCCCAGAATCATGCCTACAACCAGCGGAACGATCACTGCCAGTGCGCCGGGCAGAATCATCTGCTTCAAGGCGCCCTCGGTGCTGATCCCCACGCAAGCAGCATAGTCGGGCTTGCCGGTACCTTCCATGATGCCGGGAATTTCCTTGAACTGACGACGAACCTCGAGAACGATGTCATACGCAGCCTTGCCGACAGCCGTCATGGTCAGTGCCGAGAAGAAGTACGGCATCATCGCGCCGATCAGGATGCCTGGCAGCATGGTCGGGCTGAGGATATTCAGCGATTCAACCTTGGCTGCGGTGACGTAGGCGGCCAGAAGTGCCAAAGCCGTCAGTACCGCTGATCCGATGGCGAATCCCTTGCCGGTCGCCGCCGTCGTGTTGCCGAGGCTATCCAATGCGTCGGTGCGCTCGCGGACTTCCTTGGGCAGGTGGGCCATTTCGGCGATACCGCCGGCATTGTCAGCAACCGGGCCGTAAGCGTCGGTGGCCAGCGTCACACCCAGGGTGCTCAACATGCCCACACCCGCCAATGCCACGGCGTAAAGCCCCGCAGTGATGCTGCCATCAGCCTTCATGCCCAGCCAGATGCTGAGAAGAATGGCGACTGCCGTGATCAGGACAGGAATTGCCGTACTCATCATGCCCACGGCAGTGCCCTGAATGATGGTGGTCGCTGCGCCGGTCTTGCAGGATTCGGCGATCGACTGCACGGGTTTTTCCGTGTAGGAAGTGTAGTACTCGGTGACGTAGGCAATACCGTTACCCGCGACCAGACCCACGAGGATAACCAACCAGTAATTGAAGCTGACCCCGGTCAGGATGACCGCCGCCAGTGACAGACCCAGAATGACAACCGAGGCACCCCAAACCGAGCGGCGAAGCGCATGCAGCAAGTCCTCGAGGCTCGCATTCTCGTCAATCTTGTGAACGTGCTTGTCAATACGACTGGTCAGGAATGCCGGCAATTTGATGGCGTCATCACCACCGATCACCATATAGATGCCGAACAACGATGCGACCACGCCCACCGCAGCGACCAGGAAAGGCAGACCGATGAAGGCCAGCGCATTGGTGCCTAGGCTCGCACCCAGGGCAGCCGCCGCAATGATGGAACCACTGTAGCTTTCGAAAAGGTCAGCGCCCATGCCGGCCACATCACCCACGTTGTCACCGACGTTATCCGCGATCACGGCCGGGTTGCGGGGGTCATCTTCCGGAATGCCCTGCTCGACCTTGCCGACCAGGTCGGCACCGACGTCCGCTGCCTTGGTGTAAATACCACCACCTACACGGGCAAACAGGGCGATGCTGCTGGCGCCGAATCCGAAGCCGGTGATGTAGGTTAGCTGATTGGGATCACCACTGAAAAACAGGAAGAGCAGCGTCATGCCCAACAGGCTGAAGCTGACGACCGACATGCCCATGATCGCGCCACTGCCGAAGGCTACGCGCAAACCTTCATGCAGGCCCCTGCTGGCCGCGGCAGCGGTGCGCACATTGGCGCGGACTGCCACATACATGCCGAGGTAACCGGCGCCTGCAGATGCGATGGCACCAATAATGAACGACATCGCTGTCTGCCACTGCAGGAAGACAGTGATCACCACCGCGACGATGGCCACGAAAATGCCGAGAACCCGGTATTCGCGATTCAGGAACGCCGAAGCGCCCTCCTGAATGGCTAAGGCAATGGCCCGCATGGTTTCATTGCCTTGGTCTTGACTGAGAACACGCTTGAATTGCCAGAGTACGTACCATACCCCGACCAGGCCCATCAGCAATGCGATGGTGACCGATGCATTAGCTTGCAACACGATGTCTACCTCTCTCTAGATTTGAAGTTAATTATTCTGATTATTGCCAAGTGAAACCATGGTGCGTTCCGATGTACCCGTTACTTGGCGCCCAGGGGGCAGGCGACGTTCTTGTTTAACCGTGGTTGACACACCATTCACGGCCACAAAAACCTCGGGGGAGGTTACTCAAATTTCAGCTCAAGCTCAATAAAAAAAGGCAACCTGTCTAGTGAATGACGGAAAAAGTTCCCGTCATCCCCCCTTGTTGAAGCGCTGGTTCGTGGCCGGCAGGTCCGTTGCGAACCCGGCCATGCAAAAACCGTCTTTGTCAAAGGCTGGCGCGATAGAAGCGATTGAGCCGATCATCCGCCGGCTTTTCGTCCGATGAATCCTGAAGCCGTATAGTCCATGGCTCCTGGGTGCGGGGGTCAATGTGAAAGGCCAACGATGCGTGCTTGTGGAGCAAGCCTTCTTCTCCCGAGGCATTTGGATTCAATTGGCCTTTCTGCAAAAAATCCACCATGCGGCGGGCGTTGTATATCACCAGAACACGGTGGGCATTTTTGTAGCTGTAGACCTGATAGGCGACATTCGCTTCGCTCCAGGCCGGAATCCTGTCGATCAACTCCTCCAAGCGGGCCGGATCGTTGCCGGCCAGATTGCGCAGGGTGGAGCTTTCACGAAGACGAATCAGATCCCGCAAGTGGTCAGCCAGCGTGCCAGATCGCTGATGCTCCTGAATCTGGCGCAATTCATCGATGGAAAAGGAGAATGTTTCCGCTACCAGATAATGCCGATCCATTTCGCCATCGTTGGCAAACAGCGACAATTTGTCGAGTGCGATGTGCTCTAGCGCGTCGAGGAAGGCGCCAGGCGCACGGATGTGCTTGTCAACTGCAACGACCCAGGGCAAGGCTCGGCCGGTTTTTTCAAAGCGATCCTTGACGCTGCCAATCGCGGCTACGCGCGGAAGCTCGTCTTCTCGGCCTCGCGGCTTGACGATGAAGGCGTCGATTGCCGCAATAAAAGTTCGGAAACCCGCTGACTTGAAGTTCTCGACTATCGTCGAATAGCGAGGAATGTAGGGAATGCTGGTGCCGTCATACAGCAGATTTATCCGTTCCTGCCGGGCCTGACTCGCCACCCAGTCGCGTAGCGTATTGGCAAAGGGTTCGACGTAGATGTAGTCGTCACTGTGATGATTGGCGGCGGTCAGAACCCGATATAGGTCACTCTGCTTGCGGAACTCATCCAGTGACGCCGTCACGAAATTTTCCCCACACTGGGCGCGGGCAATTTCCTCGACCGCTGTTTTGCCGGCCCCTGCCCCGCCCATGCAAAGAAAGAGCATCGGCTGATCGTCCGATAACTTTCCGGCAAATATGGCTTCCTTGATGCGATCCAGCTTGCTGGCAATATTGCTCAGCCGCTCGTAGGCAATTTCCACGCCACGGCGCAGACGCTGATCGCCCTCGGCCGCCTCGATCATTTGGTCTCTTAGCTCTGGGTTGTTGGCCAAGTTAAATACCGGGGTCTTTTCACCGGCACACTGCTTAAGAAGCTCTACGAATTCGGTATGACTCGGTGACCTGAGACCGGTCAGGATATTCACGTCCAGACAGAAAAGGGGTGCCTCGCCGTTGGGACCAATACCGATGCCGTCAATATCCGACTTGCCACGCAGGCTCTCGGTGCCCGGCAGATAGCCGATCACGTTAGCGGAGAGACTTAATGGGTAGTCCGCAAAGTGGATGCCGAGAGGAATCTGGTCCTCATGCAAGCCCGCCAGAGGAACTAGCCCGCCGTTGACCGTCACCAGACAGTCGATGCCCTCTGGCGTCCCGTGCTGGAGGAAGGGCATGCCGAAAACGAAGGTTTTCTGTTCCGGCCACTTCCCATAACCATTGGGCCGGTTTTCCAGACAGCGCGTTCGGGTCGGGTCCATGGCATGACGTAATGCCAGCGTGACATCGCCCAGACTGCTGCTTTTGTCATGCAGCAACTCGGCGTCACGGGCATCGAGCCGCCTGAAATCAATGCCCCGCTCATAGACGCTGGCAAAAGCGGGCAGATTGCTGAGTGCCAGCATAAAAAAATCCAGCGTCAGCTTGTTACCGTAACCAAATGGCTTGATGGCTCGCATCGTGAAGTAGAACCGAGCCAGACGCTCGGCAATGTTGTCGGTTTTGATCACAAAACCATTATTGTCGAACAGGGCCGTATCCTTGTTCTCATCTTCATTCAACACCAGGCTCTCGATCGCCTCACGGAAACGCTTGCGCTTGTCCGCCTGCGCCATGGCGCCGGGCCGGTCTGCGGTGATGGCCTGCTCCTTCCAGTCCTGAAAAATCTCGCGGTGGATGCGTGAAAAAAGCTCGGTCAAATAGGTGACCCGCTTGGCCTGATCATGAGAAATCGTGCCCTCCGCCTCTTTCTGAAAGGTAGACAGCAAACGTCGGCAGTGAATGATTGCTAGAGCATTGCGCAGTTTTTTCAGCTGGGCGCTTCCAACGATGGGCGTGGATGCAGAGTTTTTCATGGATACCAGGGTATTTTCAGCAGTGACCCGACAGTCACTGGTGGATCACAGTGCAAGCGGTGCAAAATATCATCTTGCCCTTGATCTGAGAACACTCAATGAAGCGAGCTCGGTTGCCGAGGGCTGCGTAACAAGGCACAAACCAAAACCACGGTCGGCCCGTCTGAACAACCGGCTCCTAAGAGGCCCGACAACCGGAGGCACGGCGATTGCTCATCGCAAAAATCCCCCGGCCATATTTTATGGATGAGCACCCAAACCCGATGCACACCATTCCTTCGACCACAATAGACGAACTTATCGAGCGATACGATGCGCTGCTATTCGATGCCTATGGCGTGCTGGTACATCGTGACGGCCCGCTGCCCGGGGCCTGTGAACTGCTGGCGAGACTGAGAAGCCTCGGCAAGCCCTTTTATCTGGTGACCAACTCAGCGGCCCGTTTGCCGGAGCATGCGGCACAACGCTACCGGTGCTTTGGGCTGGCAATCGAGCCCGAGCAGATCATCAGCTCCGGGGGCTTGCTGAAGCCTTATTTTGCCGGCAATGGGCTGCAGGGATCCCGCTGCGCCATCCTGGGACCAGAAGATACTTTCCACTTCGTTTCGCAAGCGGGCGGGCTGGCCGTTCCGCCATTCGAGGACTTCGACGTGCTGGTGATCGGCGACCAGGTCGGGTTCCCATTTCTGGAGTCCATGGATGCCGTCCTCTCCAGACTCATCAGCAAGTTTGACCGAGGAGAAAGCCCGCTGCTGATCCTGCCCAATCCTGACTTGATCTACCCCAAGGCCCGAGGATTTGGCATCACTTGCGGTGCGATGGCGCTGGTGATCGAAACCGTGCTGAAACAAAGATATCCTGGCCGTACGGATATCCGCTTTGTTCATCTGGGCAAACCCGAAACAGCCCTCTTCGAGGAAGCCGCCCGCCGCGCCTGCACGCGTAACCTGGTGATGATTGGCGATCAGATGGATACCGACATCCTCGGGGCGTGCCGGTTTGGCATCGACTCGGCCTTGGTCTCCGGGGGTGTCGCCGAACTGGCGTTCCACTCACGGCAACAGGATCGTTGGCCTACTTACCAACTAACGGGCCTATGACCCCCATCCAATATGCCCCCGCATCACCATCGAAGCCGTTGCGCGACGCTGATTCCCTATGACAGCCGCAGCCACTTGTGACAAAATTGCCGCCTTTTCACGCGGGAGACGTTGAAATGCGAGTCATCCTTCTGGGCGCCCCTGGCTCGGGTAAAGGTACACAGGCCCAGGCCATCACCGAGAAATACGGCATCCCACAAATTTCGACGGGAGATATGCTCCGGGCCGCGGTTCGCGAGGGCACTCCGCTCGGACTCGAGGCCAAGAAGATCATGGATGCCGGGCTGCTGGTTTCCGATGACATCATCCTGGGTCTTATCCAAGAGCGCATCAAGGCGGACGATTGCCGCACCGGCTTTCTGCTTGACGGGTTTCCTCGCACTATTGCGCAAGCAGATGGGCTGCAAAAAATGGGGATCCGCATCGACCATGTGGTCGAATTCGATGTGGAAGACGAGGAAATCGTCAAACGCATGAGTGGTCGCCGCGTCCACCCCGCCTCCGGACGGACCTACCATATCGTCTTCAATCCGCCTCGCGAAGAGGGCAAGGACGACCTCACCGGCGACCCGCTGATCCAGCGCGACGACGATAGCGAGGCCACAGTCCGCAAACGCCTCTCCGTGTACCACGAACAAACCAAACCTCTGGTCGGCTATTACCAGCAGATGGCCGAACAGGGTGCCATGCGCTTCGCCAGCATGAATGGCGTGGGCAACGTTGAAACCATCACCGATCGGCTTTTTGCCGCATTGCAATGATGCGCCCAAATCAAGACATCGGCAGATAACAGTGCTGACATTCCGTCACCGGAACCGACCCCGTTATCGCAAACTTTTTTCTCCCTCCTGAATCTGGAGACCTTACGCTTATGGCCGGCAAGACTCTGTACGACAAACTGTGGGATGCTCATGTGGTATGCACCGAACCGGATGGCTCGGCACTGATCTACATCGACCGTCAATTGCTTCACGAAGTCACCTCACCGCAGGCCTTCGAGGGTCTGCGACTAAGCGGCCGCAGTGTATGGCGACCCGCCGCCAATCTGGCCACCGCCGACCATAATGTCCCGACTACGGGCCGAGAGAAAGGGATCGCCGATCCGATCGCGCGACTACAGATCGAAACGCTGGACAAGAACTGCGCGGAGTTTGGCATTACCGAATTCGCGATGGGAGACGAACGCCAGGGCGTCGTGCACGTCATGGGCCCCGAACAAGGCGCTACGCTGCCCGGCATGACCATCGTCTGCGGTGACTCGCATACCGCGACCCATGGTGCGTTTGGAGCACTGGCCTTTGGCATCGGCACCTCGGAGGTCGAACATGCCTTGGCCACGCAATGCCTGGTCCAGCGCAAGTCAAAAACCATGCTGGTCCGCATCGACGGCAAGCTGGGAAATGGCGTGACCGCGAAGGACATCATCCTGGCCGTGATCGGTCGAATCGGGACTGCGGGCGGAACCGGTTACACCATCGAGTTCGCCGGCTCCGCCATCGAGTCTCTGACCATGGAAGGACGCATGACGCTCTGCAACATGGCGATTGAAGCGGGTGCCCGATCCGGCATCATCGCGGTCGATGACACCACAATCAGCTATCTCAAGGGACGACCGATGGCACCCACCGGCAGGCTGTGGGATCGGGCGGTGGAAAACTGGAAACAACTCCGCAGCGACAGTGATGCAAAATTTGATGCCGTCATCGAAATCGCTGCCGCCGATATCAAGCCACAGGTCAGCTGGGGCACGTCCCCGGAAATGGTGGTCGCGATTGACGCCAAGGTCCCTGACCCCAAACAGGAGAAGGACCCCGTCAAGCAGGACGGCATGAATCGCGCCCTGCAGTACATGGGGCTCAAGGCGGGAACGCCCATCACCGAGATTCATATCGACAAGGTATTCATCGGCTCGTGCACCAATGGCCGCATCGAGGACTTGCGCGCTGCCGCTGAGGTGGCAAAGGGTCGCAAGGTGGCCGACAACGTCAAGCTGGCCATGGTGGTGCCGGGATCAGGACTGGTCAAGAAACAGGCGGAGGCCGAGGGCCTGGACAAGGTTTTCGTCGAGGCCGGCTTCGAATGGCGCGACCCCGGCTGCTCCATGTGCCTAGCCATGAACGCCGATCGTCTAGAAGAGGGCGAGCGCTGCGCCTCCACTTCCAATCGCAACTTTGAAGGACGCCAGGGTTATGGTGGTCGCACTCATCTGGTGAGCCCAGCCATGGCCGCCGCTGCAGCCGTCAATGGTCATTTCGTGGATGTGCGTCAACTGGGCAAGGCCAGCGTGACGCCCGCTGTCAATGTCAAACCCGCTGCGACGGGAAGCGCCGAAACTGCGCCCAGCACGAAGCCAAAAGCCCCGGTAAAGACCACAGCGGCCGCACCCAAAAAGCCTGCGGTCAACAGCAAGGCCGCTGCGCCCAAATCCCCCGCCACTCCCCGCAAGAGGACGCCGAAGTCATGAGAGCTTTTCGCTACATCAACTCCAAGGTCATACCGCTGGATCGGGCCAACATCGACACCGATGCCATCATCCCAAAGCAGTTCCTGAAATCCATCAAGCGTAGTGGATTTGGCGTTTACCTGTTCGATGAATGGCGCTACCTCGATCGGGGTGAACCGGATATGGATTGCACCCACCGCCCGCTCAATCCGGACTTCATCCTCAACAAGCCCAGCGCCTTTCGCTCCCGGATACTGTTGACGCGTGAAAACTTCGGCTGTGGCTCCTCGCGCGAACATGCGCCCTGGGCACTGCAGGACTATGGTTTTCGCGTCATCATCGCGCCGAGCTTTGCCGACATCTTCTTCAACAACTGCTTCAAGAACGGGTTATTACCCATAGTACTGGACTCCGCCATCATCGATCGACTGTTTGCCGAAGCCAACGGCGTGGGCTACCAGCTCGAAGTGGACCTGGCAAAGCAGCTGATTACCACCAAGTATGGTGAGCGCATTCCGTTCGAGATCGAACCGACTCGCAAGCATCGACTGTTGAATGGTCTCGACGACATCGGCCTCACGTTGCAATACGCCGATGCCATCCATGCCTATGAGGAACGGCGCCGAGAGGAAGCTCCCTGGTTGTTCAGCGACGCCGCTTGATGATTGAGATTTAGGGACAGGATTTACCCAAACATGACCAAGAAAATTGCAGTATTGCCGGGTGACGGCATTGGTACCGAAATCGTGGCGGAAGCCCTCAAGGTACTGGATGTTTTGAAGCAGGATTTTGGCCTGCAGATCGAAACCGAAGAAGCTCTCATCGGGGGTGCGGCCTATGACGCGACTGGGACACCCTTCCCCGAAGCCACACTGAAAGTCTGTCGCGCCGCCGATTCTGTTCTGCTCGGTGCCGTCGGCGGACCGAAGTGGGAGCCGCTGGATTACTCTCTGCGACCGGAGCGTGGCCTCCTGGGCTTGCGGTCGGAACTGGAGCTCTTCGCCAATCTCAGGCCAGCCATTCTTTATCCACAACTGGTCGCGGCTTCTACGCTGAAACCGGAAGTGGTTTCCGGGCTGGACATCATGATCATCCGCGAATTGACCGGCGGCATTTACTTCGGCAAACCACGCGGGCGTCGAGTCAATGACCAAGGCGAACGAGAAGGCTTCAACACGCTGATTTACAACGAGTCGGAGATTCGCCGAATTGGTCATATTGCCTTCCAGACGGCGCAGAAACGCAACCGCCGGCTGTGTTCGGTGGACAAAGCCAATGTGCTTGAGTGTACCGAGCTGTGGCGGGAAATCATGATCGAGGTAGCCAAAGACTACCCGGATGTGGAACTCACTCACATGTACGTGGATAACGCGGCAATGCAGCTGGTGCGGGCAC
Organism: Methylococcaceae bacterium; assembly: GCA_044237765.1. Taxonomy (GTDB): domain Bacteria; phylum Pseudomonadota; class Gammaproteobacteria; order Methylococcales; family Methylococcaceae; genus UBA6136. The sequence goes on from JBIIEQ010000009.1 coordinate 24,956, forward strand.
CTAAACAGTTCGACGTAATGGTCACCGAAAATATGTTCGGCGATATTCTGTCCGACTGCGCTGCCATGCTGACCGGGTCGATCGGCATGCTGCCCTCGGCATCGCTCGATAAAAACGGCAAGGGGATGTATGAGCCGATCCATGGTTCAGCACCGGACATCGCCGGGAAGGGTGTTGCCAACCCGATTGCCACCATCCTGTCGGTCGCCATGATGTTGCGCCACAGTTTTGGTGACGCCACTCATGCGGACCGCATAGAAAAGGCCGTGATTGCCGCACTCGATGAAGGCTATCGCACGGCGGATATTTATTCAGAAGGTACCCGCAAGGTCGGCACACAGGAAATGGGCGCTGCCATTGTCGGCCATCTTCGCGCCTGAGAGTCAGATCACAGATCATGAGCAAGACCTACAATGTTGCCGTCCTCGGTGCCACCGGGGCTGTGGGAGAAACCATGCTGGCGCTTCTGGAAGAGCGCAATTTTCCGGTGGGCGAAGTTTTTGCCTTGGCCAGCAGCCGTTCGGCAGGACAGAAAATCGAGTTCAAGGACAAGGAACTCACCGTATTGGACGTGACTGACTTCGACTTCGGCCAGGCACAGATAGGCCTCTTTTCCGCCGGTGCCTCGGTTTCTGAAATCTATGGCCCCATCGCCGCTGCGGCTGGCTGTGTGGTCATCGATAACACTTCCCGCTTCCGCTACGAGGATGACATTCCCCTGGTCGTACCCGAGGTCAATCCTGCGGCCATTGATCAGTACCGCAATCGGGGAATCATCGCCAACCCGAACTGCTCCACCATTCAGATGCTTGTGGCCTTGAAGCCGATACACGATGCGGTCGGCATTGAACGGATCAACGTGGCGACCTATCAGGCCGTTTCTGGTACCGGCAAGCAGGCCATCGAGGAACTCGCCACTCAAACCACGCAGCTCCTGAGCGGCAAGCCGATCACCCCCAAGGTATATCCCAAGCAGATTGGCTTCAATGTGCTGCCACAAATCGATGTCTTCCTGGAAAATGGTTACACCAAGGAAGAAATGAAGATGGTCTGGGAAACCCGCAAGATTCTGGGAGATGACCGCATCCAAGTAAATCCGACCGCTGTCCGCGTCCCCGTCTTTTACGGTCATTCGGAAGCTGTCCACATCGAAACCCGTGACAAAATCACTGCGGAACAAGCGCTGGAGCTACTGAGAAAAGCCCCGGGCATCGTAGTCATCGATGAGCGCAAGCCGGGCGGCTACCCGACAGCCGTAACCGAAGGCGCCGGGCATGATCCGGTTTATGTTGGCCGTATACGCGAGGATATTTCCCACCCAAGAGGCCTGAATCTTTGGGTGGTATCCGACAATATTCGCAAGGGCGCCGCCCTGAATAGTTTGCAAATAGCTGAAGTCCTGATAAAAGACTATCTCTAGTCATTTTCGTGGCCATAATTTAGCTTGGCCATTTTTTACAGACGTCTGGTTTACCTGAGTGGGACGGCATGTCTGAACTCTCCAAGACCATAGCACTCATCGGCCTGCTGGCGCCTTTTGGCGCCGAAGCCTTGGGAATTGGAGATATCCGCTCACATTCCTCACTGAACCAGCCACTGAGCGCAGAGATTCCCCTTGTGCTGTCCGGAGGCGACAAGCTCAGCAATATCCAGGTCCGATTGGCCAGCCCTGAAGCCTTCGAAAAGGCGAGCGTGGAACGACTCCACGCGCTCACACAACTTCAGTTCAAGCCCGTCGCCAAACCTAATGGGAGCCACACCATCCAGGTCAGTTCCCGTAACGTAATCCAGGACACTTTCCTGGATTTTCTGGTCGAGGTTGAGTCACCCCAAGGCACGGTACTCAGAGAGTTCACGCTGTTACTGGACCCCTCGCGAGCAGTGAGCCAAGCGTCATCACCAATCCGACCATCCAGTACTTATGACCTGCCTTATCAGCCCGATCAGAACTGGGGAGGCAGTCGTTACGATGAATCTGAAGGCTACGACCGTGCCGACAAAGCGCCGAAAACTCATTACCCTACCCCCGACAGCTCGAACGCCACGCCGCCGATCCAATTCACCGGCGAGACTTACGGCCCGGTTCGCCGCAGGGAAAAACTGACCGACATAGCCAGCCGTATGCAGAGACCGGCTGCTGTCACTCGAGAGCAGATGGCGACCGGACTTTTTCTGGCCAATCCTCGTGCGTTCAAGCGAACCATGAACAGCCTCAGGGCCGGGAGTATCCTGCGGATTCCAACCGAGGAGTACCTGTCGCAGATTAATCCCGGAGAGGCGAATCAGACCCTTGCCAAACGTTTGGGTCAGTCACCAAACGGCTGGGAAAGTGAAAAGCCTATCAATGCACCGGCAAGAACCGGTGGCGGTGCCGTAGCCGAAGTGTCCTCTCGCATTCCCTCCGCCCTCAAGAAGGAGAATGAGGAACTGCGTGAGCAGCTCTTACAGCTGGAGCAACGACTGGAGGAGGCCCAGCGAATGCTAGCACTGAAAAACGCGGAACTGGCGACCCTCCACAGCCATGAAGCATCAATACCAGCCACGATGGCGGAGGCATCAAACCCGGCGGAGGCGCTGCTTCAAGCGAACCCGCCCGCTCTCGAGTCCACCCAGAAGACCCAGACCGTGCCTTTGCCCGTGGACGTGAAAGCGACGGAACCCGCGACACCCGTTCAGCCGGCACCTAGTGTCCCAGAGACTAAACGGGTGCCAGTGCAACCCCCCAAACCGGTTCCGGCAGCCCCCGCACCCGCCACCAATGCGGAGACAACCTATTCCATGGAAAGCCTCATGGCGCCGGTATTCTGGCAGGCCAGCGGCGCGCTGACCGCCTTGGGGCTAGCCGCCTGGCTCTATCGCCGGCGACGCAACAGTACTGAACCGAGCGATAACCCGGCCGATTCCGTTGCGGCTAGCAAGCCTGATGAAACGACCCTGACGTCTGCAGTTCCATCCTTATCATCCGCTACCGCCAATCGAGAGATATCATCGACGCCACCGGAAAGCCCAATCACTACGGATGTCCTCGACCCCCTATGGGAAACGGATGTCTATTTGCGCTACGGTCGTTTCACCCAAGCCGAAGCCTTGATGCGGGAAACGCTCAAGAATGAACCGGGGCGGGATGATCTGAAGCAAAAACTTTTCGAGGTGCTCCATCTGGCCAACAAGTCAGAGGCCTTGACCGAGTATTTCCAGGAACTTAAATCCGACAAACCAGACTTCGACGATGCATTCTGGCTGCCGATGCAGGCCATGAAGCCCGAACTTTTCCCCATTACAGCACCGTCAATGAGTGACTCGCTCGAGCATGTCATGCTCAGCGAAATTCAGCCGGCGGCCGACGCAATCATCGCCGGAGAAATTGAATTGCATCCGGTATCGAGCAAGCTTGAGCCATCGTTGCAAGCGCTTGATCTGGACAATACCGACTTCACAGCCGAACTTCGCGCATTGGAAGAAGCATCGACCCGCCTTTCACCTCAGACCGATATTGGCGGACCCATTGCCCTCGAGTCAGATCTCGGTGCCGATCTCGAAAATGCGGACGGTATTGATGATGTCGATGAAATACCGGATACAGGATTTTCGACGACCTCCTCCGAAATCGATGATCTTGTTTCCGAGCTGATCGCATCCGCCAAACCCGACAGCGCAGTGCCTGAACAGCATGAAACCGCACTCCTTGACCCCGATGACAGCGGATTTGAGGAAGAGCTGCAGACACTGGAAACACATTATAGGGATGTAGAACCGGAGGCTAAATCCACAGCCGAATTGACCTTGACCCAGGCCATTAACGGCGCAGACGAAGCCGATCAGGCTGCAGCGACTCAGGATTTGGACAACCTCCTGACGTTTGACACATCGGAACTGAATCTTGAGTTCAATCAGATCAATGAACCCGCGAGTTCGTCGGAGCTCAAGCTTGAAAACCTGATTCCCTTTGACACATCGGATCTCGATGCCACACTAGCCGCCGTATCGTTCAAGCCCAGCAGAAAGGAATCTGCGCCGTTTAGCCTGACGCCACCTTCGAACAATATAGAAATGGATGAACTGCTTACAGGCACGCAGCAGCCCCCCAGGGCTGCCGGCAAGGAGTCATTTGGCTCGCTGGATTTTGAACTGGAGTTGATCGATCCGGTAGCATCAACGACAGGCGAAACCGGCGGGCCCAAGGTTTCTGGATCCCTGGATAGTCAAGTCGGGACCGAAACAGATGATTTCGAAAAGCGGCTCGTGGAGGCCAGGCAGCTGGCTGAGCGAAATGAGAAATCGGCTGCGAGATCCATTCTTCAGGAAATACAACAACGCGGGAGCGCCGATCAAAAGGCGGCGGCTGACGAGTTACTGAACGAGATCACCAAGGTTCGTCTGTCGCTGGTCACGCCAGTCTCGAGAAAAGTGTCCTAGTCCACACCACCTGCCTCAAAGTTCAGACGCGCAAAGCGTGTGACCGATGACCGCAACCACGTGAATCAGCGAATCAATGGCTTATCCGGCAACCGCGAAGCCCCTTTGAAGCCGTTTTGTCGCCAGGCCTCATACAAAACCAGAGCAACCGCATTCGAGAGATTCAAGCTTCTGTTGCCGGGCATCATCGGGATGAACAATCGTTGCGGCTCAGGCAAGGTCTCCAGAAAATCCAGCGAAAGCCCACGCGTTTCCGGACCGAAAACCAAGGCATCGCCCGGGCTGAAAATTGCTTCAGCATAGGGCAATGAGCCCTTGGTCGAAAGCGCAAAAATCCGGCCAGGCCCCGCCGTGGATCGAAAGTCGACGAAGCTAGCATGCTCCTGCAGATCTGCATATTCGTGATAATCCAACCCGGCCCGCTTGAGCCGGGCATCCTCCAGCGTGAAACCCAAGGGATGAACCAGATGTAATTGCGCCCCCGTATTGGCGCACAGCCGGATCACATTGCCGGTATTTGGTGGTATTTCCGGCTCGATCAACACCACGTTAAACACAGAGCACCCCATCCTGGTTCACATCGATCCCTTCCACTCCGGCCAGCCGTTGCATATTTCTCACTTCAACTGGAGTCACAAACGCGCAGCCCCAACTAACGTAATTTAAAGTTCGAAATCTCGCTCCTCAGTTCATCAATGGCCCCTTCCAGTCGCTGAGTGGCGCTGGTAGTTTCTTCCAGGGCCTGAGCCGAGACTCTGACGCTGTCAGTCAGGCTGACCATGGAGTCGCGGATTTGCTTGGCACCGGCCGACTGCGAGCGCATGCCTTCGTGGACGGCATCAAACTGCGGTAACAGGGCCTGAATCTGCTGGATGATCTCGGCAAAGCGGAGACTGATGTCGTGGGTGTCGCTGACACTGCGGCTGACCTGTTCGGAGAACTTGTCCATCTCCATGACGCCGCCGGTGACGGAGTCCTGCATTTCCTTGACCATCTGCTCGATGTCGAGCGTGGCGACGGCAGTCTGATCGGCCAGTCGACGGATTTCCCGGGCCAGCACGGCAAAACCCAGACCATATTCCCCGGCCTTCTCGGCCTCGATCGAGGCATTCAGGGAGAGGAGATTAGTCTGGTCGGCAATCTTGGTGATGGTGGTGGTGACACTGCTGATGGTGTTGGCCTTCTCGTTGATCAAGCCGAGTCGTGAGGAGATGGAATGGGTGGCATCGGCCAGAGTGCGCATGGCGCCCTCCATGTCACCCAGCGAGGACTGTCCGGAGTTGGCCAGTTCGGTGGTGTGATCAGCGACCTCGGTGATGCCGGACATGGTGCTGAGCAATTCCTCGGAGGTGGCCGAGATTTCCTTGGTCGCGGCGGCAATCTCGGTGGTGGTGGACCCGAGGTTACTGACCTCTTCACTCTGGGTCTTGGTCATGGCACTGAGACTGTTGGCAGTGGACACCAGGTCAATGGTCGAGCGCTGCACCTGACCGATCAGGGAATTGAGGTAATTCACCATCTGGCCGAGGGCGTTGATCAGCTTGCTGATTTCATCGCTGCCTTCGGCCGAGAGGGTGGCGGAGAGGTCGCCCGAGGCGACGCGCTCGGCAGTCAGCGCGGCTTCATGAACCGGCTGCAGGAGTCTCCGGGTAAAGGCCATCAGCAGCATACCGCCCAACACCAGCAAGATCGCCGCCGCAATGGCCGCAAACAAGATCTCGCGAAAAAGCAGCTGATCCAGCAGGGCCGTGGACATATGTACAAGAATGGCGCCGCTGGCCCGCGCCGGATTCTCGGCGACACCCTCCTTCCCGGGCAAGGTATTCGCCGTGTTGTCGGATTGTTTGCCCGGTTCCAGTGACGCCGCAACCGCAATGTAACCGGGATGGATCCGGCTCTTTGATGCCCGGTTCTCCATGACTTCAGCCAGCAATTCCCGATCCTCGGGAGTCAGGTCCCGGTGCATCTTATCTTGAAGGTTGCTGGAAAAACCCTCGATCTCGAGGCGTTGATCGACCACCCAGACCTGCTGAATCGAATCCTCGCGGATGACCTGATCCAGCAATTCCTGAACGCCCAGCGATTTGCGCAACTGCATCAGCCTTTCCCCGTCCATTCCTACCTGGACAATGCGGGGGCGATCGACGCCATTCACGCCTACATACTTGAAAGCACGACCATCGACTTCACGGGGTTTCAACGCCTGCACCACCGATGTCGGGTTCTTGGCGGTGAGCAATGGCCAAAACTCTGAAGCCTGCGGCTGAGCAGCGGCATCGGGCGAAAACGTGAAATCAACGTCCGGCACCGTATGCAGATAGGCCCTACCCACCGAATCCGTTACCCAAACCTCAGCCAGATTGCCCGGACTCACCAGAGCCCGCAATCGCTGCGTGATCGCAGAGGCCGGTAATTTGCATTGCTCCGCAACAGCCACCAGATGCGCCAGTATATTGGCTGATGTCACCAGGTCACTGGATACAACCTGCTCCGCGGCCTGTTCAACATGCTGGCTGACCTGGATACTGCGACTCAGCACGCTGACCAGCAACTGCCCGTCCTGCCCGGCCTGACGCAGAACGGTTTGCTTGGAGTAAAAACTCAAGCCCAGCGTCAGCACCAGCACAGACAAGGCCATGAGTGGCAGAACGACCCACAACAGACGGGTTTGTAACCTCATAAAGCGAAATCCGGGCACAAAAGTCGCATTTTACGCCTGCCCCGAATCATTCGTGTGCTCCAGGTGCAAGCAGGGTTCAGAGGAGTGATGGCAAGCTGGCCACTGACGCCCTTTCGACCCACTAACCATTCCGGCTGATTTGTCCTAAACTCGGCACCGTTATGTTCGCCCAAAATACAAATAACGAGGTCATCATGCGCTTACGTTCCTTGATCCTGGCGATTGCTGCCACCGTCATCACAACCGGATGCGCTTCCCAGGGAAATACCTTCAACCAAACCGTCATCACCGAACCGAAAACCAGCCTGGTCCGGGGTCATAGTATCTACATCGCCACACCGAAGAATGGGTGGTACGAGAATGTCGAATATCCAGGCTCAGGGCGTATCGCTGCCTCCAACATCCGTGCGGCATTCGCACGTTTTTCCGACCATGTGGTCGCTTCGGACCAGTGCCAGGATCTGGCCTGTCTGAAGCGCACCAATCCCGGCGTTCGCAATGCTTATTTTGTCGTACCGGAAATCCTGCACTGGGAGAGTCGTGACAAAAACTGGACAATGAGACCCGATGTAATCGAGGTCAAGATTTCCGTGTTTGATCACGATCACTCCAAAAGTGCCGCCTCGGCCATTCTGAGCAGCAAGAACAAAAACTCGCTCTTCAGCGGAGACCGTCCTCAGGACACGCTGCAGGACCCGGTCAACCGTTACGTGTCCTCGCTGTATTGATCAAACCCCAATCACCGAGAACAACGATGAAACTGTTCTTCACCCCTGGCGCCTGCTCGCTGGCCAGCCATATCGCCCTGCGTGAAGCGGGTTGTCCCTTCGATCTTGTGCGGGTCGATCTGGCCAGCGGCAAGACGGAAACGGGAGCGGATTTTCGCGCCATCAATCCCAAGGGCTACGTCCCTGTCCTGCTGCTGGACGACGGGCAATTGCTCACCGAAAACCAGGTGGTATTGCAATACGTGGCAGATCAGGCTCCCGGCAGTCATCTCGTCCCTGAGTTTGGCAGCCTTGCACGCTATCGACTGATGGAATGGCTGGCGTTCATCTCGACGGAACTTCACAAGGGTTTTAGTCCGCTGTGGAATCGGCACCTGCCGGAAGCTGCGCATCAACTCGCTCGCGAACAACTGGCGCGCCGCTTTGACAACATGGAAAATGCGCTTTCTGGACAGGAATGGGTTGGAGGCGACCACTTCAGCATCGCTGATGCCTATCTCTTCACCGTTCTCAGCTGGACGGCTTACCATCAGATCGACCTATCACCCTGGCCGAATTTGTTGGCTTTCCAGCAGCGCGTTGCCGCACGACCGGCGGTCAATGCCGCACTCAAGGCCGAGGGATTGACGCCTCCGGGGTGATGCCTCGGTTTCTACGGGAGACATCGCAATAAAGACTGTCGGGGCAACAGCCCAAAGTCTCGAACTGGAGCGTCGCGTGGTGGACACCATAATGGTGCTCCACCAACTCGGCGAGTCGGTCGCGGAGCAAGCCCGCTGCGCTGAGCGGCATGTCCTCGACCAGAATATGAGCAGACAGGAAACGGAGGTTTCGCGAGAGACTCCAGACGTGCAAGTCATGAACCCCCCGAACACCTTCAACCTGCATCAGATCACGCACCATCTCGCTCATCTCGATGTCGCGTGGGGTGCTTTCGAGCAGGATATCGACCACCTCGCGCACAATCAGCCAGGCATTCCACAGAATCAATCCGGCGATCAATACGCTGGCAAGGGGATCCAGCCAGTTTAGGCCGGTGAAATAAATACCAACGCCCGCCAGAATGGCTCCCACCGTTGATAGCACATCACCCATCAGGTGCAGAAAGGCGCTGCGCAGGTTGAGATCATGCTCTGCGCCATGGCTCACAAGCCAGGCAGTGACGAGGTTGACCACCAAGGCAATCGCCCCAACGCCAATGAGAAGGTCAGCCGCGACCGGCGCAGGGGACTGGAAGCGCTGCCAGGCTTCGAAACAGATGCCGGCGGCAATGAAGGCGAGCGTGGTGGAATTGGCAAGCGCCGCAAGAATGCCGACACGATGATAGCCATAGGTCTTGCCGGCATGTGCCGGACGATCGGCCAGATGCAGTGCATACCAGGACAAGGCCAGGGCCAGCACATCCGTGACGTTATGAGCCGCATCGGTAAGCAGCGCCAGACTGTTCGCCATCGTGCCGGCAATCACTTCAACTACCACGAATCCCAGGGTCAGCAGCAGCGACAACATCATCCGAATACGGGTCTGCTTCCCATCCGGAACTGGATGGATTTCGTGATGCGAATGATGATGGCCGTTCACAGTCTTCGATTTCCTCTGTTTCAATCGCTCAAGTAGCCGCTGACTCTAGCCGCCTGTTCACGAGGTCTTGTCATCATGACCCTGAAAATCCTACTGGGTCATACTATCATCAGAATGTTGTTTTTCGTTCGTCACCTTGCGGGGCCCCAACTCATGTTTCGTGCATTTTTACTGACAGGCCTTGTCGGCTTCTGGTTCATTACCAGCAGCCCCGTCATGGCCGCCAGCACATTGACTTACTCGGTCAAGCAGGGTGGGCACAAAGCCGTGCAAACCGTGAATATTCAGGACGGACAAGTCTGGATCACTCACGCCGGTGGCGACAGCAAAACGGATGTGCTGTTTGATCGCGCGACGGATCAATGGGTGTTGATCGATCATCGAAACCAAAGTTACACCCCGGTGAATGAGGAGACGGTGCGCAAGCTCAGCGCTCAAATTGAAGACATGTTGCCACTGGTCCAGGGGCTGGGTGATCAGATTCGACGGTTGAATCCTCAACAGCGAGCCAAATGGGAGAAGATGCTCAACGGTTTTCCACTGGATGCATTCGATCAGGCACGGCAAGAAATCAAGGCCTCGCATCTGAAACCCAAGGGAAAAGCCCAGACCATCGCCGGTGTCCGTTGCGAAACGATGCAGTTGAGGGCGGGCCATGCCGGCGATCTGGAGTTTTGCCTGGCGAAACCTGAGGCGTTGGGTCTGACGGCGGAGGATGCCGAGACGCTTCAAGCCTTGACCAGCTTTACCCAACGCCTGGCGCAGAAAGCTCATGGACTTGCCTCGCGTTTCGGGCTGGCCATCGCCCAAAGCGATCTGAACAAACTGGCTGGAATTCCCATCATGCTCCGGAATACCAAAGGTCAACACCCGCTTTCCATGACCCTGGATCATGCCGAAAAAATCACAACGCCCCTCAAACCGCTGCAGATCCCTGAAAATTATCAGCCACAGAAACTCAGGCTTTGGTAATTGGAGAACGCGGGCTCGGCCTTGCTTTTCCCGCCTCTACTGGAACTTTGGGGTGATGTGACCGTTTTTTGGACTGCGCATGTTTCAAGCCGGTTCGCTGCGACCATAGCGAAGCCGACACCAACACGATCATCACCCCAAGACTGATCTCCAGGCTCACAAACATGGCGATCTTGAAGTAGGCAAACCCGGGGTGGGCGAATCGAACCAGCCAGCCAGCGACTTCATCCCCTATCGCGGAAAAATAGACCAGCCCACTCAGCACGATCTTCAGCATCACCGGCAAATTGGCGAACAAGAGCAGGTGCGTCAGCGTGACGGCCAGCATACCCATGGAAAACATATGGGCATGGGAGACTTCCAGCAAACTCTGGTAGCTGCGGGGCTCCGTAAAGCGGGTTTCGGAGCCAAGGTAATACTCCACTACCGATGCCGCACTCAGATCCATCTTGTGAAAATACATCAGGCCAATGCTGATCCATAGCACCAGCATGTAGACCAGAAACAACAGAACGATGGTGTTGAGCAGCAACTGACGGTTCTGCTCCCCCGTAACAAAATAGCGCATCAGCGGCCCTCGGGCGCCACCGCAACCTGATAGACCGCTATGGCCTTGCGGATCCCCTCAAGGGACGCTCGCACACTCAGGGTCGCACCGGAAATACCATCGACACCCTGATCAAGCTTGAGTTGACTCACGGGTTTGCGAAGCAAGGTGGCAAACCAGGCACTGGAGGGTTTGTATTCCGGCGGCTCATGGAATGCCAGTATTTCCGTTTTAACCAGTTCGCCCTTGGGTGAAAGCACGATCAACAGGGTTTCCGGCTGGGTACGCACGGTTTTCGACTCAATGGCCGCATAGCCAAGCAACTGACCGTTCTTGTTGTGTCCTTCATAGAAAGTAAAAAGCTGTCCGCCCAATTTTGCATGGGCCATTTTCTCAACCTCTGCGGTCTGTTCGTCCGTCAGAAAGACAGGCAGGTTCTCAATCTGCGCATCCTTGCCAAAGGCCAGCTCAAAGGCCTCCTCCTTGCTGTAGAACACTTCAGCATCACTGGTCACGGGTGTTCCTGAGAACAACGTCAAGAGGGCGAGGGTCAGAATGCTGCGGGGTAACCTTTTCAATAGCATGCCGGTCCGTTCCATACAAAGAAATGATGCCGCACTGTAAATGACAATAACTCCCATTTCAATGCAGTGAGTCGTGATGAGACGCACCGGGGCCTTTGATGCGTACTCCACACAAGAATCCGGCTCGGTTGTGCCCACTCGCTCGCGCGGCGACAATGCCAGCCTGGTTCATCACCCGATCAGGAGTCATCGTGCCCCAGCAGTCAACACATGTCCGTCCGGAACTATCACGCGCCTTGGGTCCGGTCACTGCGGGCGCAATCCTGGCGGGCTCCGTCATCGGAACAGGCATTTTCCTGGTGCCCGCCACCATGGCGAGAGAGGCGGGTTCGATCGGGGGTGTTTTCGCCGTCTGGCTCTTTGGGGCACTACTCACACTCTGCGGTGCCTTCACTTACGCCGAACTGGGTTCAAGCTTGCCCGAAGCCGGCGGAGAATATGCCTTCCTGCGTCGGGCTTATGGCCCGGTGTGGGGGTTTCTGTTCGGCTGGCAACAGATCGTGATCGGCAAGACGGGTTCGATTGCAACGATTGGCATCGCAGCGAGCATCTTCATCGGCTATTTCGTCGCTGGACTGGACACAGACATTGTCCATCTTGGCCCCCTGAAAGTATCGGGACTGCAACTGCTCGCCATCATCTGCATTGCCCTGCTGACTGGCGTGAATCTTTTGGGCGTTGCAAGGGGCGGGGCTGTGCAAAGCGTGCTGACCACACTCAAGATTGGCGCCATCCTAGCACTGGTCGTCGTAGCCCTGACCAGCGGAAAGGGGTCCTGGACGCATTTCACCGAGGCGGCATCCTCGGAGCCACGAACCTTTTCCGCGATATTGCTCGGCTACACAGCCGCGTTATCCGCGGCCCTGTGGGCGTATGACGGTTGGAACAATCTGACGATGGTGAGTGGGGAAATCCGCAACCCTCACCGAACCATTCCCCAGGTCCTGATCATGGGAATTCTTGGCGTCGCCGCCGTCTATCTGCTCGCCAATCTGACCTACTTCTATGTGCTTTCGTTTCCCGAAGTGCAGCACTCGGAGCGGGTGGCTCAGGATGTCGCGACCACGCTGCTTGGCAGCTCGGGAGGGCAAGCCATCACCGTAGCGGCGGCCATCTCCACCTTGGGCGCGCTCAATGGCGCCATCCTGTCCGGCGCCCGTGTTTTCTATGCCATGGCGCGGGATGGCCTGTTTTTCAAAAAAGTCGCCGCTGTACATCCGATTCATCACACCCCAGGCCCAGCCCTGATATTACAGGGGCTGCTGGCTTCGGGCCTTATCCTCGTATTGGGACACGACAAGGCGGCTTTTGAGCGGGTCCTGGACTATGCCCTGTTGGGTCTGTGGGGATTCTATGGCCTGACCTCGCTGTCTGTGATTGTCCTGAGGTATCGGCATCCCGACTTGCCCCGTCCCTATCTGACCTTGGGTTACCCCTGGGTCCCGCTGATATTCAGCCTGGTGGCACTGTTGTTCTGCATCAGCATCGTCTGGCGGCGACCGATGGAAAGCCTTTTCGGACTCGTCCTGCTGGCGCTGGGGCTGCCCTTTTATCTTTACTGGCAGCACACATCAAAGAAAACGGAAACCCGGGCGGGATGAACTATTCCTGTGCGCCTCAGTCAATGGTCTCGGCCCGCATGGGGATCCGCTCCAGCCGGGACCAACCCTAAAAACAACAAAAATGAGGTGACATCATGATTGGCGGCATCATTGCGATACTGATTGCCCTATGGTTCTACCGCGCGGCGGAATCTCGCCATTTATCCGGAATTCAATGGGCGATAGGCGGCGCCATTGCCTTTTACATCCCAAATTTCATCTGGAGCCTGATGATCGCCAAGCCCATGATGAATCAGCTGCACGCACAAAACGCCACAGGAATGGCATCCATGCTCGGATTCTCATCGGTGTTTGTCGGTGCCGTGGCCGCCATCTTGGTCCATTTTCTGGTTCTGCGCCGCATCCAGGCCCAGTCACTCAACTGAAAACGAAAAAAAGGCGATGCCCGAAGGAATCACCTTTCTCGAAAAACGCCCGGATATTCCGGGCGTTTTTTATGGGTACAGACTTACAGCTTGGCTGCGTTTTCCGCCAGATAGGCGGCGACACCTTTGGCGTCAGGGGTCATGCCTTTGCTGCCCTTGCTCCAGCCAGCCGGACAAACTTCACCATGTTCTTCTACGAACTGCAGGGCATCCACGATGCGGATGAGCTCGTCCATGTTGCGGCCCAGCGGCAGATCATTGACGACCTGATGACGCACCTGACCGCTTTTGTCGATCAGAAAGGTACCGCGATAAGCGACGGCTGCGTCCGCATGTTCGACATCATAAGCCTTGCATATGGCATGACTCACATCGGCGATCATCGTGTAGCGAACCGGGCCGATGCCGCCCTTTTCGACCGGCGTATTGCGCCAAGCTGCATGTGTGAACTGCGAGTCCACAGACACGGCCAGCACTTCGACACCACGGCTCTTCAGTTCGTCCAGACGATGATCAAGTGCGACCAACTCGGTCGGACAAACAAAAGTGAAGTCCAGCGGATAGAAGACGACGGCAACATACTTTCCCTTGGTCCGCTCGGAAAATGAATAGCTGTCAACGATGCTGCCATCACCCAAAACAGCAGCGGCTTTGAAATCGGGGGCTTGTTTACCAACCAGTACGCTCATTTCAGATCTCCTCTACGTTGAAGTGAAAAATCGGCAGAACCCAGTGCGTCCGCCATCAATAACCGATGCAATAAATATCGCATTCAGAACATGCGAATTCTACAGCAAAATAGTAGGTAATTGGCGATTCGGCGAACGATCAAGCCGCCGCATCAGTGAGCCAGGGTCCGCCTGGCGACCACCGCCTCGGCCAGTTTTTCCATCAGCACTTCACTGTCCTCCCAGCCCAGACAGGCATCGGTAATGCTTTGGCCATACGTCAGCGGCTTGCCCGTCTCCAGCTTTTGGTTACCTGCCGTCAGGTGACTTTCAATCATGACACCGAATATTCGGCGATCTCCCTCGGCAATCTGTTCTCCCACCTCTTCGCTGACCTGCATTTGCCGGTGATACTGCTTGAGGCTGTTGGCATGGCTGAAATCGATCATGATCTGGGTCGGCAATCCTGCCTTTTCCAATGCTTCGGCCACGTACTGCACGCTGATGGCATCGTAATTCGGCCGATCGTTACCACCGCGGAGTATCAGGTGGCAGTCCTGATTGCCGGTGGTGGAGAAAATGGCCGAATGCCCCGCCTTGGTCAGCGACAGGAAATGATGCGGTCGCCGTGCGGCATGAATGGCGTCAATCGCCACCTGGACCCCGCCGTCGGTGGCGTTCTTGAAGCCGACCGGGCACGAAAGACCGGAAGCCAACTCCCGATGGACCTGGCTCTCGGTGGTTCTGGCACCAATGGCGCCCCAGGCAATCAGATCGGACACGTACTGCGGCGAGATGACATCCAGATACTCCGTCGCCGCCGGCATGCCCATTTCATTCAGATCGCGCAAGAGCTTGCGGGCCGTGCGCAATCCCTTGTTGATATTGAAACTTTCATCCAGGTCCGGGTCATTGATCAGCCCTTTCCAGCCCACGGTCGTCCGGGGTTTCTCAAAATACACCCGCATGACGATAACCAGATCGCGTTCCAGTTTCTCCTTGAGCACCAGCAACCGACGCGCATAGTCGATGGCGGCTTCCGGATCGTGGATTGAACAGGGTCCGATAATCACCAGGAGGCGGTCATCCTGCCCGGCCAGAATATTGTGAATGGCACGACGGGCCGTCAGCACCGCCTGCGCGGCGTTGCCGGTAATCGGAAACTCGTCATGCGCTTCATGCGGCGCGATGACCTGCTTGATTTCGGTGATCCGAAGATCATCCGTATTGAAAGCGTTATGTGCGACCGGAACGACGTCCTCGGACTGGTTCATAGGAATTTCCAAGTGCAAAAGGCCCAAGGCGGGCCAGATAAAAACAGAAGCGATGACCTATCTTATCGCGGAGCCAGGGCCGGAGGCTACTCGAACGCCCACCCGACCCGGGTCTCAGGATGCGCGGGTCGCGAGCTTTTCACCAGAGGTCGTAGCGCGAATTGGGGACCGACCACTTCAGACTGGCCATGATCTTCTGGCCTCCCTGCACCCGGATCTTCTTCATCACCGTGCCTTCGCGACTGTGATACTGCTTGCCGTAGAAGAAACCGTATTCGTCCCAGATGTGATGCTGCCAGACAATGTGGGCCACAAGATAAAATTCGCCATCCGCGACCCGGTCGAAAATGAAATGCCCATCCCCATCACAGGCAACGGTTCGACCGGTTTCCAGGAAATGTGAATCCACCGCCAGGTTCGATGGCCCGTCCTCTTTGGAGCGGTAATAGAACCCCTGGGGCCTAGCGTTATTGGGTTCAACTGTCTCGTAAGTCAGCCGCGCCCATTCGCGGGCATAAGGGGTTGCCGGGTAGAGCGTCGCGCTATCGCCGGCACAGGAGAGTACCCCACCGCTCGATAACCACATCAAGGCCGTTCCCACGATCTGGTTGGTCCCCGGCTCCAGCATTTTTCGGGCCGCGGCCGGATTGAAGGGCGGGGATATACGCACGCGCTGTGGCCCCTCACAGGCCCCCAGCAACAACAGCCCAAACAACAAGCCCGACCTAAACATACAGCCCCGAGCCCGGCAGGTATCCCAGAAAGGCTCGACTGACTTTCGGATAAGCCATTTTTAACCCACCCAGCGGCGGGCATTGCGGAACATTCGCATCCACGGGCCATACTCGCCCCAGTCACTGGAACGCCAGGAGTTCTGAATGGCCCGGAAACCCCGCTCCGGATGCGGCATCATGATGGTGAAGCGACCATCCTGCGTCGTCAGTCCGGTCACCCCATCGGGCGAACCGTTCGGGTTGGCGGGAAATGCTTCGGTGACGCGGCCGTAATGGTCAACATAGCGCAAGGCCACCCGCGCTTCGGTGGCGTGACCATGACGAAACTCCGCCCTGCCCTCCCCGTGCGCAATGACGACCGGCAGGCGCGAGCCAGCCATGTCGGTCAACAGAATCGAGGGCGAGGCCTCGATCTGCACCATCGCCACACGCGCCTCGAACTGCTCCGACAGATTTCGCTGGAATGAGGGCCACGCCGTGGCTCCCTGGATCAGTTCAGAAAGGTGCGACATCATCTGACAACCATTACAGACACCCAATCCGAAAGTGTCCTCGCGATGGAAGAAGGCCTGGAAGGTTTCACGCGCCCGGGGATTGAGCAATATCGACTTGGCCCAGCCGCCGCCCGCCCCGAGCACGTCGCCATAGGAAAATCCGCCACAAGCCACCAGGCCGGTGAATCCTTCCAGTGCCACGCGGTTTTCGAGGACATCACTCATGTGGACATCGACTGCCGTGAATCCGGCACGATCGAACGCGGCAGCCATCTCGACATGTCCATTTACACCCTGTTCACGCAGGATGGCGACACGGGGGCGGGATTTCAGCAGGAACGGCGCGGCAATGTCCTTCTGCGGATCAAAACTGAGGTGCGAAGAAAGTCCGGGGTCGGCATCATCGGCGATAGCCGCGAATTCCTGGCGAGCACAATCGGGATTGTCCCGCAGGGACTGGATGCGGCAACTGGTTTCGGACCAGATCGACTGGAGCTCCGATCGTGTTGTCGAGAACAACGTTGACGCACCATGACGCAGCGTGATCTGACCGGTTTTGCGGGGAGCGCCCAGTATATGAACGTGATGTCCCAGCCCCGCCTGATTGAGCACGCTCAATACGCTATCAAGGTCACGACTGCCTACCTGGATCACGGCACCCAGTTCCTCGGCAAACAACGCGGCAAGACTGTCCTTGCCCAGCGAAGAAAGATCGATGTCCAGACCGCATCGAGCGGCGAAAGCCATTTCCACCAGCGTCGCGAAAAGACCACCATCAGAGCGGTCATGGTAAGCCAACAGCAGACCCGCCTGATTGAGTGACTGTATCGCGTCAAAAAAGGCCTTGAACAGGCGGGGATCTTCGAGATCGGGACAGTCGTCGCCGAGCTGACCATGTACCTGAGCCAGCACGGAACCGCCCAAGCGATTGCGACCTAGCCCCAGATCGATTAGCAACAAGTAGGTATCGCCCTTGTTCAGCCGGAGTTCGGGCGTCAGCGTCAGACGAATGTCTGATACCGGCGCGAAGGCGGTAATGATCAACGACAGTGGCGAGCGCATGACCACGTCCTGACCCGACTGCCTCCACACGGTCTTCATGGACAGTGAATCCTTACCAACCGGAATCGCGATTCCGAGCGCCGGACACAGCTCCATGCCAACGGTTTTGACGGTATCGAATAATCGGGCGTCCTCATCCGGACTGCCGGCGGCCGCCATCCAGTTGGCCGAGAGTTTGATATCACCCATCGACGCGACACGGGCGGCGGCCAGATTGGTCAGGGCTTCACCCACGGCCATGCGTCCCGAGGCCGGCGCATCGATCAGTGCGATTGGCGCACGTTCTCCCATGGCCATGGCCTCGCCGGTCGTGGCACGGAAACCCGTCGCGGTCACGCCGACATCGGCCACCGGCACCTGCCAGGGGCCGACCATCTGATCGCGCGCCACCAGACCGCCCACGGAACGATCCCCGATATGTATCAGGAAACTCTTGTCGGCGACGGAAGGACAGCGAAGCACCCGACGAGCCGCCTCGGCCAGATCGACTTCAGCGAGATTCAGTGGGGGCAACGTGGGCGACTCGCGCCGGGCCTCACGCTGCATCCTGGGCGGTTTCCCGAACAGTAACGACATCGGAATATTGACCGCATCATCGCCCAGCAGCCGATCGGCCAAGACCAGCTGCTCTTCCGCGGTGGCCTGTCCGATCACCGCATAAGGACAGCGCTCGCGTTCACAAAAGGCACGGAACAGCGGCAATGTCTCCGGCTTCAGCGCCAGCACATAGCGCTCCTGGGACTCATTGCACCAGATCTGCATCGGCGACATGCCGGGCTCGTCGCTCAGCACCTCGCGCAATTCGAAGCGACCACCGCGACCCGCATCATGGATGATTTCGGGAACGCCGTTGGACAGCCCGCCAGCCCCGACGTCATGGATGGACAGGATGGGCGTGTCATCACCGAGGGCATTGCAACGATTGATCACTTCCTGGCAGCGGCGCTGCATTTCCGGGTTCTCGCGCTGCACCGAAGCGAAATCGAGGGCTTCGGCACTTTCACCGGATGCCACGGACGAAGCCGCGCCACCCCCCAGACCAATCAGCATGGCCGGCCCGCCCAGAACGACGATGGGCGCCCCGGGCGGAATCGGGTTCTTGCCGAGTTGCTGACCGCGGATGTTGCCCATGCCGCCCGCCAGCATGATGGGCTTGTGATAACCCCGCAGTCCCTCGCCCAGCGCTTCCGGCTGCTCGAAGGTACGGAAATACCCGCAGATATTGGGCCGGCCGAATTCGTTGTTGAACGCAGCGCCTCCCAGCGGACCGGCGATCATGATATCCAGGGCCGAGGCGATGCGACCGGGTTTGCCATGATCCTGCTCCCAGGGTTGCTCGAAGCCCGGAATACGCAAATTGGAGACCGAGAATCCGGTCAAACCGGCCTTGGTATGCGAGCCGCGTCCGGTCGCCGCCTCGTCGCGAATTTCACCGCCAGACCCGGTCGCCGCGCCCGGGAAAGGAGATATGGCCGTCGGATGATTGTGGGTCTCCACCTTCATCAGCAGATGCGCGGGCTCTTCCCGGTAGCCATATTCAAGACTGCCCGGATCGCGCAGAAAAACCGGAGTTACCGGCCCTTCCACCACTGCCGCATTGTCACTGTAGGCCGACAGAATCCCAGCCGGAGAAACCCTGCTGGTGTTGCGAATCATGGCGAACAGGGACTGATCCTGCTCATCGCCATCGACCACCCAGCTCGCATTGAAAATCTTGTGCCGGCAATGCTCGGAGTTGGCCTGGGCGAACATCATCAGCTCGACATCGGTCGGATCGCGACCCAGCGCGGCAAAGCTCTCGGCCAGGTAATCCAGCTCGTCCTCCGAGAGTGCCAGACCCAGCGTCTGATTTGCGGCCACCAGAGCCGGACGCCCTTCGGCCAGCACTGGCACGGTGTCAACCTGAGATGGCGCATGATGCTGAAAGACGCCATCCTCCTGCCCCGGAACCAGCACGGTCTGGGTCATGCGGTCATGCAGCAGCGCCTGAATCGCGACACTCGATTCAGATGTGAGGGACGCGCCGACCTGTAGCGTGAAATGCACGCCCCGCTCGATTCGCAGCACGGACTCCAGGCGACAATGGTGGGCAATATCGGTGGCCTTGCTGGACCAGGGCGAAAGCGTGCCGAGGCGGGGCACGACCAGATATTCGAGAGACCCGACGACCGAAGTCTCGGGCGCCTGACCATAATCCAGAATCGACTTCAGTCGTTCCAGCGCCGCCTCATCGAGTTCGCCGGAAGTTTCGACCAGGTGCACATAGCGGGCATCAAGCCCGGTTACGGTCGGTTCGACGGCTTGCAATTCGGCCAGCAACCGACCGCGGCGAGAGGGTGACAGCGCAGAGGGGCCCTGAAGTTTAA
This sequence comes from Methylococcaceae bacterium, assembly GCA_044237765.1. Lineage (GTDB taxonomy): Bacteria > Pseudomonadota > Gammaproteobacteria > Methylococcales > Methylococcaceae > UBA6136. The sequence continues at coordinate 45,049 of JBIIEQ010000009.1, forward strand.
GGATCATGCTCCGACCTTTATGGGGTGGTGATTAAGAGACCGGGCAGCCGCATTGAACAGGCCCGAACGTCGGCCAAGGGCATCCATCGTTTTCACCATGAATGCCCGCAGGGATGGGAATGATCGCAGAACCGAATCAGGATGCCGGCTTCTCGCCCTTGCCGCCCAACGCCGTATTTTGCAGCGTGTCGTTCAGCTGTTTCAGCAGATCAAGACCCGGCCCGTCGCGTTGCGGCTTGCCCTCCGAATCCTGAACGTAAATCGAGGTCACGCCGGATTTTTCCTCCAGCTTGACTCGATATTCCTTGGTGCCGCCAGGACCGCCATTGAACATCTCGGCCACATCGCCGAAGAAGCCTTTGTCCTCATAGGGCTTCTGATCCTTGGCAAAGTGGACGAAGTACAGCCCATCCGCGCGATTCTGATCGACGATCTCCAGCTTTTGCCGTCCCAGGGCCTTGTTGACTTCGGCCCAGGTAATGTCAAACGGCGCCTGCACCTCGATGAGCGGGACATCCGATGAGCTTTCGGCCAGAACCGGCTTGGGATGATCCTTGCCGGCCCGCATGGACTTGGCATCTTCCGGCGACATTTCGGCGCCGGGTGCCGGCGTTGCCTCCCGGTCGGAAGGCGCTGCCGAGGCAGACTCATCCGCAGAGGCGGGTGATTCCCACGAAGGTCGGTTTCCCCCCGAGGCGCCATCGATGGTGGATGAGCTCAAATCCGGCGGTATTTCCAGTGCCGCTATTTCAGTGCTGTACTGGTATTGCTTGTGCTTGTCCGGGAACCAGCCTTCAATGGTGCTGCAGCCTGTCAGCAAGGCCAGCGCGAAGGAAGCCGCCAGCAACGGACGCTGGCCATGAGTCTTAAACATGAGATGACTCCTTCAGCACTTCCGCCTGACGCATGGCAGCACGGACCGCCTCATGGCACCCTTCGGACAGCCAGGTCAGCGGCAAACGGATACCCGGCTTGATGAGCCCCAGTTCGGCCAGCGCCCACTTGACCGGGATGGGATTGGATTCGATGAAGAGATCCCGATGCAGGCCGGTCAACTTGGCATCAATGGCGGCCGATGCTTCAACATCGCCCTCGCGTGCAGCAACACACAGCTCATGCATCAGGCGCGGCGCCACATTGGCGGTGACTGAAATAACGCCGTGACCGCCCAGCAGGCAGAACTCCCGCGCGGTAGCATCATCACCCGAATAGAGAAGAAAATCCGGCCCACACAGGCGGAGTATTTCACGGGCCCGATCCAGATTGCCGGTGGCTTCCTTGACCCCGATGATTCCGGGCACCGCGGATAGACGGGCGATGGTTTCCGGGAGCATGTCGCAGGCGGTCCGGCCAGGCACGTTGTACAAGATCTGCGGAATATCCACTGCCTCGGCAATGGCCTTGTGATGCCGATATAGCCCTTCCTGGGTGGGCTTGTTGTAGTAGGGGGTAACCAGCAGACAGGCATCCGCCCCGTGCTGACTGGCCTGCCGGGTCAGGCTGATGGCCTCGGTGGTGGAGTTGGCTCCGGTTCCTGCAATGACGGGGACCCGGCCTGCCACCTGCTCCACGGTCAACCGGATCACCTCGCAGTGTTCGTCCTCGTCCAGTGTGGCGGATTCCCCGGTCGTGCCCACCGCCACAATGCCATCGGTGCCCTGCTCGATATGAAATTCGATCAGCCGCCTCAAGCCTTCACGGTCCAGCGCGCCATCCGGCTCCATCGGCGTCACCAATGCGACGAGACTACCTTGAATCATGCCCATTTTCCGGCTGCAAAAAAGGAAAGAATGGTAACGTGGCGCCGATAGGCGTGACAACCGCGTTGGTTGCGGCGTTCTGCCAATAACACGGCGCGGACACATAATGGCTCGGGGTGAAAATGGTAAACTTTTGGCCCTCTGTGTTTGGTTTGGCGAATCCCCATGCAACTCGCGATTACCGTTCTTGGTGAAAATCACCCTGACCTCATTATCGAACTGACCAAGGCCATCAAGGAGGCCAAATGCACAATCCTCGAAAGCCGCATGACAGAACTGGGATTGGAGTTTGCCGGGCACCTGCTGGTTGAGGGCAACTGGAACCACATTGCCCGACTCGAAAACGCAATGGAGACTCTGGGCAACCGCTTCCAGCTGAAGTGCCACTTGCTGCGCGCCAAGGAGCAGGAAACCCCCGCTGCAGAGGAGGATATGGGACTGCCCTATGCCATTGATATCTTTGCGACCGACCAGATCAACAACATTCACGATCTCAGCGACTTCCTGATCAGTCGCGGCGTCAGCATCATGGATCTCTCTACCAGCCGCTACCCGGCCCCCTTCACGGGTTCGCCGCTGTTCCTGGCTCACATGATCGTGCGAATCCCCTCCGGCATGCGCATTGTTTCCCTGCGGGACGAGTTCCTGGATTTCTGCGACCAGATGAACCTCGACGCCATCCTGGAACCGGTGAAACGCTAATCCAACTCAACGAGGAATCGACCATGAGCACACCGACCATCGGACAGCCGATTGCTGACTTTACCCTCCCCGCCACCTCGGGCAAGACCGTGCAACTCTCAGGGTTGAGCGGCCTTTACGTGGTTCTCTACTTCTACCCGAAGGACAGCACACCGGGCTGCACTCAGGAAGGCCAGGATTTTCGTGATCTTTACCCGGACTTTCAGGCACTGGGCGCCGAAATTCTTGGCGTCTCCCGCGACAGCCTCAAGTCCCATGAGAACTTCAAGTGCAAGCAGGAATTCCCGTTTGAACTCCTGTCGGATGCGGATGAAGCCCTTTGCCGTCAGTTCGACGTCATCAAGCTGAAGAACATGTACGGGAAGCAGGTGCAGGGCATCGAGCGCAGCACCTTTCTGATCGATCCGGAGGGGAAGCTCGCCGCCGAGTGGCGCAAGGTCAGCGTCAAGGGGCATGCGGCCGAAGTCCTCGAGAAAGTCCGGTCGCTCAAGACGGCCTGAACCCACCCGCTACCATGCCGATTCGAACGAACCGCTCGAGGCTCTTTCGGGGGATTCTGCCTTGCGTGGTCTTCCTGCTTGGCGTTTTGGCCACTCCCGCTCATGCGGGCCCGGTATATCGCTGCTTCCAGAATGGCAGCGTGGCTTACACCCAGAATGCGTCAGACCCGAGTTGCGAGCCGATTGAGGTCAATGCCTACGAACCTGATCCAGAAACGGTTTCCCAGAAAAAGGATCAGCTCAGGCAATGGCGAGACGATCGCTCCAAGTCGCTGAGCGAGGGGCGTCGTAAAAAGAGCGGCAGGAAACAGAAACCCAGGGAACCCGGAACCGAGGGGGACATCCCCGACGATCTGAAATCGACCACCGACGCCATGAAGATTCCAAACAAACTGGACTTCAAGGAACCGACCGGCGAGCCATAAGCAAGGCTACTGCGCATCCCTCCGATCGTCCTTCACACACCGCACGACCGAAGCAGCCCCACATGAACCGCGACGACACTCCCGCCATCATCATCGAACCGCAAGGACCGCATCGGGCAAGCATCATCTGGCTGCACGGGTTGGGGGCGGATGGTCATGACTTTGCCCCCATCACCACCGAACTGCAGCTGCCCGATGCGCTCGGCGTGCGCTTCATCCTGCCGCATGCTCCCCATCGACCGGTAACCATCAATGGCGGCTATGTCATGCGGGCCTGGTACGACATTGCTCATACCGATATCGGTCGCACTCCCGACCTGGGCGGCATCGAGGCATCCCGACAGGCCGTGGCAGACCTGATCGACCGCGAAGTGGCGGCCGGCATTGCACCCGAACGCATCATCCTCGCCGGTTTCTCGCAGGGTGGCGTCATCGCGATTGAAACCGTGACTCATCACCAGGACAAGCTGGGGGGCGCCATCGCCCTTTCCTGCTACCTGGCTCGCAACGTCGATCTACCCGCCGCCACGCGACCCATACCCGTTTTCCTTGCCCACGGCATCGAGGACACCATCGTGCCGCACGGGCTGGGGCTGGCGGCACGCGATGCGCTGGAAAAACAAGGATATGCGGTGGAATGGCATGCCTATCGCATGCCCCACTCCGTTTGTCAGCAGGAGATCATGGATATTCGCCGCTGGCTGCTGGCGCAACTGGGCGAGCACTGAAGTCGGCTAGCCGGACCTTTTTACCCCGGACAGGATGGCCCAATCCTCGCTCTGCCGGACCGGCTCGAATACCACCTCGGCCGCATAGGCCACCCGCACCAACTCGGCCTGCTCAGCGAGAATACCCGAGAGGGCCAGATGTCTGCCGGGCTTGAGCCGAGACAGAATATCCCCAGCCAGCTCCACCAGCGGCCCGGCGAGAATGTTTGCCACCACCACATCCGCCAACGGTAAACCCGGATCGCACGGAAAACCCAGCGTCAGCCTCCCCTCGACGCCATTCTTTTGAGCATTGTCCTGGCTAGCCGTCAACGCCTGAGGATCGATATCAATGCCGTGCGCCGATGATGCCCCCAGCTTCAGCGCGGCCACCGCGAGTATCCCCGAACCGCAGCCGTAATCCAGCACGGTTCGGCTCGCCAGATCGAGACCCTCCAGCCATTCCAGACAAAGCGCCGTGGTGGGGTGGGTGCCTGTCCCGAAAGCCAGCCCCGGGTCCAGGATCACATTGACAGCAGTGGGTTCCGGCGGCTCATAGCCGGTCGGGCAAATCCACAGGCGGTTCCCAAACCGCATGGGCTTGAAGTGCTCCATCCACGCCCGTTCCCAGACCTGATCCTCGATGATCTCGCTGTTCCAATCCAGAAGCCGATCGCCGAAATCATTCAGGGCAGAAAGGCGAATGGCATCGCCATCAATATCGCCCTCGAACAGGGCCGTGACTTTGGTCCGTTGCCACAGCGGCGTTTCCCCCGGGGGTGGCTCGAACAGTGGCTGATCGCCCGCATCGTCAAACCCCACCGACAAGGCGCCCTGCGCCGTGAACCAGTCGGAAACCGACTCAGCCTGCGACTCCTCGACTGTGGCGGCCAGCTGGCGCCACATCAGTGCTTCATGCCCAGTTTCTTTTCGAGGTAGTGGATATTCTGACTACCGGCGTCAAAGCCCGGATCGTTGATGATGTCCAGCAGAAGCGAGATATTGCAGTTGATGCCGCCAATCACGAGCTCGTTGAGTGCGGTGCGCATGCGGGCGATAGCGCTGGCGCGATCTTCGCCATGCGCGATGAGTTTGCCGATCATCGAATCGTAATACGGCGGGACCACATAGCCATTGTAGATATGCGTTTCCACCCGTATACCGGGACCACCGGGCATGTGGAACTGCTCGATCAAACCGGGACTCGGCATGAAGGTCTTGGAATCCTCGGCATTGATGCGGCATTCGATCGCATGCCCTCGCAGCGTGACGTCGGATTGCTTGAAGGAGAGTTCCTTTCCGGAAGCCACCAGCAACTGTTCCTTGACGATATCGAAGCCGGTCACCATTTCGGTGACGGGATGCTCGACCTGGACACGGGTGTTCATCTCGATGAAATAGAATTCGCCGTCCTGGTAGAGGAACTCGAACGTCCCCGCGCCGACATAGCCGATTTCCTTGCACGCCTTGACGCAGCGAGCGCCCATTTCATTGCGCTGCTCTTCGCTGATGCCAGGTGCCGGGGCCTCCTCGACCACCTTCTGATGGCGGCGCTGAGTGGAACAGTCACGTTCCCCCAGGTGCACACAATTGCCGTGGGTGTCGGCGATGACCTGGAACTCGATATGACGAGGGTTTTCCAGGAATTTTTCCATGTAGACCATATCATTGCCGAAGGCCGCGCCGGCCTCGCCCTTGGTCAGGGTGATGGCGCTATGGAGGTTGGCTTCGGTATGAACGACGCGCATGCCACGCCCACCACCGCCACCAGCCGCCTTGATGATGATCGGGAAACCAATGCGGCGGGCTATCTTCAGCGTCTCTTCGGGATCATCGCCCAGCGGACCATCCGAGCCCGGCAAGCAGGGAATCCCGGCCTTTTTCATCGCCTCGATGGCCGCCACCTTGTCACCCATCACACGGATGGTTTCAGGCTTCGGACCAATGAAAACAAAGCCACTCTGGATAACCTTCTCGGCAAAATCGGCGTTTTCCGACAGGAAGCCGTAGCCGGGATGGATGGCTTCCGCATCGGTGACTTCCGCCGCGCTGATGATCGCGGGCACATTCAGGTAACTGTCCCGGGAGGAGGCCGGACCGATACAGACCGACTCGTCGGCAAGACGAACGTGCTTGAGGTCGCGGTCCGCCTCGGAATGCACGGCGACGGCCTTGATGCCGAGCTCCCGGCAGGCCCTTAGGATACGCAGGGCAATTTCGCCCCGGTTGGCAATCAGAATTTTACCGATCATGGTGTGTGAACTCAGGTGTCCGGTCGTGATATGGCGCGGGATCCAGAAGGCTTATTCGATGACGAATAGCGGCTGGTTGTATTCGACCGGCTGCGCGTTTTCCACCAGCACCTTGGTGACCTTGCCTGCCTTGTCCGCTTCGATCTGATTAAGAATTTTCATCGCCTCGATGATGCAAAGCGTATCGCCCGCTTCGACGCGCTGGCCCAGCTCCACGAACAGCTTGGCACCCGGGGTGGGTGAACGATAGAAGGTGCCGACCATGGGTGAACGCACGATGTGCCCTGTCAGGGGATCGGCCTCGCCCTTTTTCGGCGAAGAATCACCGCCAGCTGCAATTACCGGCTGAGGCGCCGCGGCAATGGGTGCCGCAACCATCTGCGTTGTCTGGATGACGTTGCTTTGGCGGCTGATGCGAACCGATTCCTCGCCCTCATGGATTTCGATTTCGGTGACATCGGACTCGCCGATCATGTCGATCAATTTTTTTATTTTGCGGATATCCATCGTTTTATTGACCTTGGTTTGAAGTGGTTGCCTCAATGGCGGCCTTCAGCGCGAGCTCATAACCCAGAGGGCCCAAACCGCAGATGACGCCTTTGGCGATATCGGAAAGATAGGAATGCTTGCGGAATGGCTCCCGCGCATGGACGTTGGAAAGATGGACCTCGATAAACGGGATTCGGGTCGCCAGCAAGGCATCCCGCAGCGCGATACTGGTATGGGTATAGGCGCCGGGGTTGATGAGGATGAAGTCCACACCCTCGCGATAAGCGGCATGAATGCGGTCGATCAGCGCACCTTCCGTATTGCTTTGAAAGGTGGCCATCTCGTGACCGGACTGTTGGGCCAGGCCCATCAGATGCGCGTCGATTTCAGCCAGGGTCTGATGGCCATAAACCCCGGGTTCGCGCACGCCCAGCATGTTCAGATTCGGACCATTGAGGACGAGAATGCTGGCCATGAAAGGGGGAACGCTCCGAAATGCAGAAATGCGCGGGCATTTTGCCCAAACGTCGCGATATTGTCCATGAAATGCCTGCTTTTCAGCAGAAGCTGCTCAGTGGGTCAGTGCGCAAGCAGGAGCGGATTCACTTTTTCCAATAACTCTTGTCGCCGGAACACCCCGGTGTGGGCGTAAACCTTGTGGCCCTCGCGGTCGAACACCACGGAAAACGGCAAGGCGGACAGTTCATTCCCAAGACTATCCGCCCAGTCTGGCACACTGGCGTTTCCCACCAGAACGGGGTAGCTCACAGGGTGTTTGGCAAGAAAGTCGCGCACGACGGATGGATCATCAATGGCAACCCCGACAAACTGAAGACCCTTGTCGCCCAGTTCCTTCTGCAAGGCATCGAACTCCGGCATCTCTTCCCGACAGGGAGGACACCAGGTGGCCCAGAAGTTGAGGACCAGTACCTTGCCCTGCCAATCGGCCAGGGCATGGGAGCCCCCTTTCAGATCGACCAGCGTCGGTTCGGGCAATACGACGGCGGGAGGCGGCGAGGTCCAACGGTAGGTGATGAAGCCCGCCAGCATCGCCGCCAGGGCGATGCTGGCATAGACCAAGCCTCGGATCATGGCAATACCTGCCTGACGTGCGCCAGAAACTCATTGGCCTCCATGAAGCCGATCACCCGCAAGGCCTTGCGCTCCTGACCATCCGTGCCAAAGAAAAGCGTCGCGGGGGGTCCGATAAGACCAAAATGTTTCATGAGCGCGGCATGCTGTTCCGTATTATCCGTCACATCCGCTTTGAGCAGAACCATCGACCCCAGCGCCTTGATGACCCGTGGATCCTTGAAGGTGTAATGCTCCATCTCCTTGCAGGACACGCACCAGTCGGCATAGAAATCGAGCATGACCGGTTCCCCGTGGGCGGAGGCATCGGCAATCGCCTTCTCCAGTTCGAGGACGGAGCTCACCGGACGGAATTTCAATTCGTCCACTAACGGTACCTGGCCACCCGCCAGCGTGTTCGCTCCGGTAATTCCCTTGAGTGGCTGCAAGGGATTGGTGCTGTTCGAGGCGACGCCAATCAGCAGCAGAATGCCATAAGCCAGCATCGCAATGCCGACCCCCTTCCAGAGTCTTCGCCAGCCGGAAACATTCGCGGGCAACGCATCCAGCGCGCCCATGTAGATGGCTGGCACAATCAGCAGCAACGCCCACAGCAGCAGGGTGACGGCCGAAGGAAGGACACGGTCCAGCAACCAGACGGCAATCGCCAGTAGCCCGACGCCAAAGACCGCTTTGACGGCATTCATCCAGGTTCCGGCGCGTGGCAGCAGCTTTCCAGCCGATGCGCCGATCACCAGCAGGGGAAGCCCCATCCCGAGGCCCAGCGAAAACAGGGCCAACCCTCCCAGCAGGGCATCGCCGGTCTGGCCGATATAGATCAGCGCTCCCGCCAGCGGCGCGGCGACGCAAGGGCCGACGATCAGGGCCGACAAGGCCCCCATCACCGCTGCCCCCGCCAACGTGCCCCCGTGCTGCTGATTGCTGACTCTGGAGAGGGTGGATTGCAGAAACCCGGGCAATTGCAGCGAGAACAGCCCGAACATCGAGAGTGCCAGCAGCACAAAGACGGCGCTAAAGGCGATGATGACCCGAGGCTCCTGAAACAGCGCCTGAAGATTGCTGCCGAACAATCCCGCCAGCACACCAAACACCGTGTAGGCGAGCGCAGAGGCCAGCACATAACTCAGCGACAACATGAAGGCGCGGCCCGTGGTGATCTTGTGGCCATGCCCGACGATGATGCCGGACAGGATCGGGATCATCGGGAAGATGCAGGGCGTGAAAGCCAGCAGCAGACCCATTCCCAGAAAGCTCAGGGCGGTCAGCCAGATGGAATCCTTCCTCAGGTGATCGACAATGGCGCATTGTTCAGACAGGCCTTCGGTTTCCACAAAACCGGTCGGTGACCCGATCTGGCATTCGCCCATGACCGGCGCAGCCGACCCCGCGACCGCAGGCGCGGCACCGAGCACTCCGCCTTCCGGCAACTCCAGATCGACCCTCTTTTCCATGGGCGGATAGCAGACGCCCCGTTCGGCGCAGCCCTGAAAGGCCACGCGCAATTCGATCCGGCCCGCATCCAGACTGCTTCGCTCCAGGGGCACGGCAAAACCGACATCCTTGTGGAAGATCTCCACGGAGCCGAATTCCGGATCCTGCTTGGGTTCGCCATGGGGAATCTCGTATGGTCCCAAGCGAGCCCCCGGGGCATCGCCCAGGACCAGGTTGAATTTCTCCCGATACAGGTAATAACCATCGGCAATCCGCCAACTGACCCAGAGAGTGTTGGCATCCTTGATTTCGGAATAAAAATGGAAAGCCTCATCCGGCGGCAGAAGATCGCCCTGCCCGCCCGGCTTGATACCCAGCGATTTGAAAATGTCCTTCAGCGTTGAATTGGACCCGCCGTCGTTGGCGGCGACTCGCACCGGATCGGTGGGCCAGGACAGCGCAACCGCCTGCTTATGCGGTGAGTAACAGACGCCGGCGTCAGCACAACCCTGCGATGACACATCAATCAGGACCTTGTCGGTAGTTGCCCCCTGGCGAATCAGTGGGACCTTGATTTCCAGATGACCGCGATACACCTCCATCACGCCCATCGATTCATCGTGCTTGGTTTCGGTCGGCGGAAAGATCGGCTTGCCCAGGGCCAAATCCGGTGACCGGGAGACGAACTTCAGTCGCTTCTGGTAAAGGTGATAGCCGTCTGCAATGTCCCAGTTGAAGACCGCTGCGTCCTTGTCCATCCGATACGAGAAGCGGAAAGCCTCATCGTTTGGCAGGAGTTCCGCCGTAGTGATGGCAAAAGCCGGGTTCATGGCCAATCCCAGCCACAGACTCACGGCCACTCCCGCATGCCTGAGCATCAGAGCCAGGACGAAAACCATTCGACTCATGAACGTTGACCTACCCATGCGCTGATCCAGTCAAAATAGTCCTGACTCCCCCCTTCAATCGGGATGGCGATGATTTCCGGCACCTCGTAAGGGTGTCTCTGCTTGATGAATGCCTTAAGCTTGGCCAATCCAGCCGCCTCGGTCTTTATCAGCAAAAGCTGTTCGCTGGCTTTTTCGACTCGACCTTCCCAGCCATACACCGAGGTCACTCCCGGCAGCAGATTGACGCAGGCCGCAAGCCTTTGTTCCACCAGCGCGACTGCAAGCTCATTCGCTGTATCCGCATCCGGACAGGTACACAAAACTAGACAGTAGTCGACTGACATGGCACAAAGCCCAATTACAAAGTCCCGGGATTCTAAACCTGTGAGCGTTACATGAACATTAGCCGACCCTTTTTGTTGCTGCTCGGGGCCCTACCCTTCATCGAAATCCTGCTGCTGATCCGCGTGATCGGGATGGTGGGCTTTATCGCCACACTGGGCCTGTTGTTGCTGGCCGCCGCCACCGGCATGACGATCATCCGCTCCCAAGGCATGTCGGCACTGATTCGCTCGCAGCAGGCACTGGCGCGGGGCGAGTTGCCGGCCCGTGAAGTGGTCAACAGCGGCATTGCCGTGCTGGGGGGCGTCCTGCTAGTGATTCCCGGCTTCCTCAGCGATCTGCTGGCCTTGCCCTGTCTGATCCCGCCGATACGCAGCCGTCTTGCCGAACACCTCATCAACAGTCGATTTACCGTACCGGCCACCCAGCCTCGCCCAACCCGGGACTCGGTGATTGAAGGTGAATTTCGTCGGGAGGACTGATGCCTCCCACCCTGCTGAACGCTGGGTTACCGACCAGAGCCTATCCTTCGCTTTGACTTGGCCGCTGGGTTGGAACATGCTCTGAACTCCAATCCGCAACCCGTAAAAAGGAGAAATCCATGACCATCCAAATTGGTGAAACCCTCCCGGAAGGGACTCTGATCGAATGTATCGAATTCGACCCGGCCAATGGCTGTCCGATCAACCCGCAAACCCTCAACGTCCTTGAGTTGACCAAGGGCAAGAAAGTGGTGATTTTTGGCCTGCCGGGCGCCTTCACTCCTACCTGCTCCCTTAAACATCTGCCGGGCTATGTCGAACAGCATGCCGCCCTCAAGGCGAAAGGCGTCGATGAAGTCTGGTGCGTGTCCGTGAACGATCACTTCGTCATGGCGGCCTGGGGCCGTGAACAGAAGGTCGGCGACAAGGTACGGATGATGGCCGATGGCAGCGCGGACTATGTCAAAAAACTCGGCCTCGACCGTGACCTCACGCCCAACGGTATGGGCATCCGCTCACAACGCTTCGCAATGATCGTCGACGACGGCGTGGTCAAGTACCTTGGCGTTGAAGGCTCAGGCAAGTTCGAGGTCTCCAACGTCGAAGCCGTTCTGGCCCAGCTTTAAGGAAGACGGACTCAGGCGCCGACAGGGATGATCATCAAGGGATTGAATCCGAACCGCTGATAGCCCTGCTCGTTGAGCAACACATCCAGGGAGAGGGTGGCGAGGTCGTCGGCCAGAGGATCAGCGCCCGGTGACTTGTCACGGTCGATGCGCTTGAGGTAGACGTGGCAGGCGTCGCAGGTTTCGGCCTGGATGGCCGGGTCGGCGCCTTCGATGCCTTGGTAGGCAATGTGCTCGCCGCTGCCACACTGGATGCACTGGATGCGCGGATAGGGCCATTCCGAGGCGCAGAACCCGCAATGGAGGTACCGCAGGCCCGGGGTTTCGCCAACGGTGCGGAGGATGCTCGCGACCGGCCCGCCACGACAGACCGGACAGAGACCCGGCTCGGTCGAGTCACCCGGGTTTTCGGCACTCCGCTCAGCCGCCCAAAAAACCAGCTCGATCTGCAAGGCAGCCGCCACGAAAGGCAGGACGGCACTATCTTCCGGGATCGGCTGCCCCATCCGCAACTCGCTCACCCAAGTCTCCACATCCGCATCGCTTGCGATGGCGATACGAGCCAGCGCCTGCTTCACGGCGGCGGAGGGCGCTTCGAAATCCTGAACCAACGCCTTCAGTATCGCCGTCAGCGCGGGGCTACTTCGGAGTGCATCGGCGGGATCGTCCTCAGCCCCCACTTGCCAGCCGGCTGAAATCGAGCGACTTGAAGCGGGCGCATCCATGAATTCAGCCTGCCTCTCAGCCAGCTCGGCCATCAGCAACAGATAACCGGACAGACCGGGCACGGTCGCCGCCAGATCACGCAGGCGCCGGGCACGCTGGCGAAAGAGTCGCTCGGGCTTGGGCAGAAGAATCCCAGCGGGCGGGCCGGCGTCCGGGCCGGCGACGGGATTCAAGACTTGTCCCCGCCCTGCAGGATGCGCTTGTACCAGCCGGGATGATGCTTGCTGGCCCAGGCGCGGCTGACGGTGCCGCGCACCATGGCGCCGACCGTGCCGCGTATCCAGATGGCTGCGTAGATGTGAACGATGATGCCGGAGATCATGACGAAGGCGCAGACGGCGTGCAGCAACACGGCGAGGCGGATGAGGTCGATGGGGAAATACCCGGCGAACCAGGGCCGCCAAATGATGATGCCGGTGATCAGCAACGTCGGGATGGTCGCGATCATGGTCCAGAACAGCAGTTTCTGGCCGGCGTTGTAGCGGTCGACTTCCGGCAGCCGGTCTTCCCGATTGCGGATCACGTCGCCGATGCGCTTCAGCCATTCGACATCATTGCGGCTGATCAGGTTGTGATGCCAGAACTTCAGGGCCAGCCCGGCAAACGACAGAAACATCACTACGCCGATGAAGGGATGCAGGATGCGCGTCCACACCGGCCCGCCGAAGAACTGAGTGAACCAGAACATCGACGGGTGAAACAGCGCCAGCCCGGAGAAGGCCAGCAGGATGAAGGTGATGGCGGTCAGCCAGTGATTGGCCCGCTCGGCGGGCGTGTAACGCCGGATGAGGCGGGAGTGAGTTTCCGTCTTCATGTCGGGTGGTCCTCCTCATCGTCTTCAGCGTCGTTCGGGCCGATGGTCACGTAATGGAAGAAACCGGCCAGCGCCGTGAACAGCATCGCCGCCGTCGCCAGCGGTTTCAGGACACCTTTCCACAGGCCCACCGTCGGGCTGATGGTCGGCTCTTTCGGCAGGTCGTTGTAAAGCTGCGGCTGGTCGGCATGGTGCAGCACATACATCACATGCGTCCCGCCGACGCCAGCCGGGTCGTAAAGCCCGGCCTGATCGAAGCCGCGCTCCTTGAGGTCGGCGATGCGGTCGTTGGCGTGGTCGATCATGTCTTCCTTGCTCCCAAATACCAGCGCCTGGGTCGGGCAGGCCTTGATACAGGCCGGCTCCAACCCGACCGACACCCGGTCGGAGCAGAGCGTGCATTTGTAAGCCTTGCTGTCCTTTTTCGAGATGCGCGGAACATCGAACGGGCAGCCGGCCACACAGTAGCCGCAGCCGATGCAGTGCTCTTCCTGGAAATCGACAATGCCGTTGCTGTACTGAATGATGGCCCCCGGTGACGGGCAGGCCTTGAGGCAGCCGGGGTCGGCGCAGTGCATGCAGCCATCCTTGCGGATAAGCCATTCCAGCGTGCCGTTCTGTTCATGCTCGGCAAAGCGCATCAGCGTCCAGCTGTTCTCGGTCAGGTCATGCGGGTTCTGGTAGGAGCCCTCGTTGATGCCAACCTCCTCGCGTAAATCGTTCCACTCCTGGCAAGCCGACTGGCAGGCCTTGCAGCCGATGCACTTGGTGACGTCGATGAGCTTGGCCACTTCCTGCTGTTGCCGTTGCTGCGGCGGGGGCGTCGTGGTGGCCGAGCGCCGGGTGATATCCAGGGATTGTAGTGACATGGCTTACACCTCCGTCCGGCCTTTGAGCAACCGTTCCAGCAACGACAACTTAGGGGTGGCGCCCGTCTTGCCATCCCAACGTCGACTCGGCGCCGGCGGGTTGGGCAGCTCGGCATGCCGTGCCGCCAGCCCTGTGACCTTCTCCACCTTGACCAGAAACGCCTTGAATTCGGGCGTCTGCGTATTGGCGTCGCCGAGATAGGGCGTCAGGTTGTTGCAGAAGAAGCCCTTGCGCGTCTCGCCCATGAAACCCCAGTGCACGGGAATGCCGATCTGATGCAGCGGCTTGCCGGCCACGGTGAGCACCGGCAGGCGCTTGGTCACCACGGCCACGGCGCGAATCTGGCCGCGCCTCGAACGCACCAACACGATCTCGCCATTGGCAATGCCCAGCTTTTTCGCCAGCGCCTCGCCGATCTCGACGAACTGCTCCGGCTGCAGCGAGGCATTGATGCGGACATGGTTGGTCCAGGTGTTGAACAGTTCGGTGATGCGGTAGGTAGTCGCCACGATGGGGAATTCGCTGCTATCGCCCAGCATCGCACGATCCTTGTCGAACACCCGCGCCGCCGGATTGCTGATCACCTTCGGGTGCAACGGATTGCCGCCCAGCGGCGTCTCGAAGGGTTCGTAATGCTCGGGGAAGGGGCCATCCGCCAGCTTGTCCGCGCCGAACAGCCGGCCCACGCCCTCGGCATTCATGATGAACGGCAGCATGTCACTGCCGGGGGCTTGATCGATCTTGAAGTCGGGCACATCGCAGCCGGTCCAGCGCTGGCCGTCCCAATCCAGAATCCGCCGCTTCGGGTCCCATGGCTGGCCGGCCGGATCGCAAGAGGCGCGGTTGTAAAGAATCCGGCGGTTGGCCGGCCATGACCAAGCCCAGCCCGGCGAGATGCCCTGACCGCTGGGGTCGGACGGGTCGCGTCGCGCCATCTGGTTGCCGGCTTCGGTCCATGCGCCGCTGAAGATCCAGTTGCCGCAAGCAGTGCTGCCATCGTCGCGCAGCAGAGCGAATCCTGGTAGTTGCTGACCCTTTTTCAACAGCACTTTGCCGGCGTCGTCGGGATCGGGCAGATCAGCCAGCGCCCGACCGTTGTACTCGCGGGCCAGTTCATCGGGCTTGGGATCATGCGGATCGTGATACGGCCAGTGCAGATTCTGGATCGGCTCATGGAAGGCGCCGCCTTCCCTCTCGTAGAGTTCGCGCAGCCGCAGAAACAGATCGGACATGATCTCGATGTCGGTCTTGGCCTCGCCGGGCGGTTCCGCGCCCTTCCAGTGCCATTGGAGCCAGCGCGAACTGTTGACCAGCGAACCATCTTCCTCGGCGAAACAGGTGGTCGGCAGGCGGAAGACTTCGGTCTGGATTTCGGCCGGGTTCACGTCGTTGTGCTCGCCATGGTTCTGCCAGAACTCGGAGGTTTCGGTGGCCAGCGGGTCCATGACCACCATGAACTTGAGTTTCGTCATGCCGCCACGGACCTTGTTCTTGTCCGGGTAGGAGGCCAGCGGATTGAAGCCCTGACAGATAAAGCCATTGACCTTGCCTTCGGCCATGAGATCGAACAGCCGTAGGCTGTCGTAAGGCTTGTCCAGTTTCGGTAGCCAGTCGTAGGCGAAATCGTTGTCGGCCGTCGCCGCCTCGCCGTACCAGGCCTTCATCAGGCTGGTGTGGAATTTGGGGAAGTTTGACCAGTAGCTGAACTGCCCTGGGCGCAAAGGCTTGAGGGTGCGCTTGGCCAGGTAGCCGGCGCGGTCTCCTTCGTGATCGCGGGGCAAGGTCATGTAACCCGGCAGCATCTCGGTCAGGAGGCCCAGATCGCTCAGTCCCTGAATGTTCGAGTGACCGCGCAAGGCATTCACCCCGCCGCCGCTGAGGCCGATATTGCCCAACAATAGCTGGATCATGGCCATGACGCGAATGTTCTGCACGCCGACCGAGTGATGCGTCCAGCCCAGCGCGTAGAGACTGGTCAGCACCCGCTCCGGCGTGGCGGTCGAGGCGATCAGCTCACAGACCTTGAGAAAGGCTTCAACCGGCGTGCCGCACAGTTCATGCATCTGTTCCGGCGTGTAGCGGTCGACGTGGTTCTTGAGCAGATTGAGCACGCAGCGTGGATGCTGGAGAGTCTGATCCACCTTCGCATAGCCCTGATCGTCCAGTTCGTAGGTCCAGGTCGTCCTGTCGTAGCGGACTTCCGGATTGTTGGCGTCATAGCCGCTGAACAGACCCTCGTCGAAACGGAAATCCTCGCGCACGAGGAACGCGGCATTGGTGTAAGCCTTCACGTAAGCCCGGTTGATGGTGCCCTTTTCCAGCAGATAGCGGATGATGCCATTCAGGAAGGCAATGTCAGAGCCGGCACGAATTGGCACGTACAAGTCCGCCACCGCCGCCGTGCGGGTGAAGCGCGGATCGACCACGATCAGCTTGGCCTTGTTGCGCGCCTTGGCCTCCACCGCCCACTTGAAGCCGACCGGATGCGCCTCCGCCGGGTTGCCGCCCATGGCGATGATGACGTCGGCATGCTGGATGTTCATCCAGGTGTTGGTCATGGCCCCGCGCCCGAAACTGGACGCCAGCGCTGTTACCGACGGCGCGTGGCAGATCCGCGCCTGACTGTCGATCATGATCATGCCCAGCGCCCGGGCGACCTTGTTGGTTAGATACCCGGTCTCATTGGAGGCCGCCGAAGCCGCCAGGAAACCTGTCGACACCCAGCGGTTGACGGTCTGGCCCTGGTCGTTCTTGGTGATGAAATTTGCGTCACGATCGTCCTTCACTCGCCGCGCGATCTGCTCCAGCGCCCAGTCCCAGGACACGCGCTGCCACTCGCGGCTGCCCGGCGCCCGGTATTCCGGGTAACGCAGGCGCGTCTTGCTGTGCACGAACGACAGCAGCCCCGAGCCCTTGGGACACAGGCTGCCGCGGCTGACCGGATGGTCGGGATCGCCCTCGATATGGATGATCTCGGCCTTGGCATTCTTGGCCTTGTCGCCCAGGCTGTACATAATCAGGCCGCAGGCCACGGAACAGTAAGGGCAGGTATTGCGCGTCTCGGTAGTACGGGTCAGCTTGAAAGCGCGGACATCCGCCACCGCCGCCTCCGGCGAGAACCCCAGCGCGGCCAGCGACGACGCTCCGAGCGAGGTCGCACTCAGCTTGAAAAACTGCCGTCGGTTGACTTGCATGATGCGGGTGCTCCTGTCTGATCGCGTGCCGCTGGATATCCACGGGCTACTGGGGTGCGAATCGTGTCACGAATGGATGCTGGCTGCCAAGATTTGGGCAATGCGCCTCAATCTGCCGGGAAAACGAGAGATGGTCAAGCTGTTGTCACCGGACAATCTGACGCTTCTGCAGACCACTGGTCGGGACTACCCGGTTCTGCCAACGAACTGGCCGAATTGTCCGGGCGCAAACCCTCAAACTTATCCCGAACCCTCAATCCTTTGAAAAGACAGGTATGATCCGCGCAGCGCCTGGCCCCGGCAAAACCCGAAAGCCATTACTGCTAGCACAAAAGGTACGGATGGAAATTGACCTGATGGGTCAGGCAGATACGGTGGCGGTAGAAGCCGCTGCCACCGGCTGACGAACAGGCAGAAAGCCCTTTGATACAGATCGGCGAAAAGGTAGCCATGGCAAAAAGCGCAGCAAATTGAGCCTTTTCGTTCGATGGTTATCGGAGTTCATAGCATATTTATATCGCCTCATGATCCAGGGCCTATATACTCACATTTCATTTATCCCTAACGACCTCAAATATGAGTAGGTTGGGTCATAGAAATCACGGGCGCGGGTAGGATCACTGTCATCTCCCTCAGGTACGACCAGAACCATTCCCTGCCTCGCACGGGTCATGAGCACGCGATAAGCGTTTTCTAGATACCGCTGGCGCTGAACTTTATTGATCCGATTCCAGCGAGAACCCCTAAACTGATGGTGAGCCCAACAACCCTGACTCAAGTTGAAGCGCAAATCTCCATCCCAAACAACACACGCCCAATCCAGTTCCAGCCCCTGAACCTGAAACTCTGTCGCGACATCTTCGAGATAATACGACGAACGTGTGTCCTCCTTCCCTTCAAGAAACCACTTGACCGGATCGGTTTTCACGCGAACATCAATAGCATGGGGCTTAAGGCGCTCAGCCTGTGAGGAAACGACGATTCCGTAACGTTCGGAACCACGTGCTTGCTCTTGCAGCCAAGCCTAGGCGCGGGATATCTCTCTAGTAAGAACAATTGGATAACGATCTGCAAGGGTACTTAACGTATTCCTCGCTGATTCAACTTCAGTAGCGAGCACAGCGCGCACAAAGTCACTCAATGTTTCAGCTCTAAATGAACGAATCGATGTTGCCAGGTGTAAATCTTTGTTCAGAAAGGTACTGGTGCGTTTCAGTATGAGGTTGAAGGAATTACCACCTTGATACTCAGCAGCATTTAAGTTGGGGGGCAAATAAACATCCCAAGACTGGAACCGGCCAAGTACCGCATCGAACCATTCGCTTATCCCACCCTCGCCGATATTGATTTCCTGGCCACTGCCGATGAGACAAACGACAACGCACCAATCCTCATGGCGATCCATACAAGATATCAAGAATTCCGGCCCTGACTGACTGAAGCCAGCATGCCCCTTCTTCTGTCGCATGAAGCTACTGGTCTGCGCCAGATCCCAGGCACGCTGAGCTTCATCGAACAGCACCACGTGTTCAGGTGGCGCTCCTGTATCCCGGAGGTATTCGTCCCGAAAGTGGTGCACGTTCTGAATGAATGTCTCGACCTCCTTTTTGGCATCACCCTTGCGCATTATTTTTCCATCGAGCGAAGCCCTCTCAACTCGATCACGAGTCAGTGCCTCTCTCAGCACCGCAACTAATGGCCCATTACCAGATAAGAAAACACTGTAAGTTTTGGCGTCTTGACTAAGATGCCGATTTGCCACATCCAAACCCACCAACGTTTTACCTGCCCCAGGTACGCCAGTGACAAAACAGATAGATTTTCTTTTAAATTCTCGAGACTTATCGATAATTTTATCTATTGCATTTGCCGTAACCGTCAGATTTCGGGCACCCGCATCGCTTCGGGAAATATTTTCAACTGCATGCCCTGCATACAGTGCGCGAGCAGCCTCAACAATAGTAGGAGTCGGCATATAGCGCCCCTTCTCCCAAGTCTCGATATCGATCGGAAAAGAAACGAAATGTGCCAATCCCTGGTTAATAACATTGACTAACTGGGTAGGCGACGCACTTATTGGACGGACTAATCGATCTTTATGTACTGTGTTTTTTATTTCAACAATCTGCTCTGTGCCCTCGGTAGCAATAAGGATAGGAATAATGCAGGTTTCATGACTGCTTTGATGAAAGTACTTGAGATCAAGGGCGTAATCCCATACTTGCTCGAGTGAGCTACGGCTAAAGTTTGACTCACCGACCTTGAATTCCAGGATGAACATCACATGACTAACTATTAGCACCACATCAGCGCGGCGCCCTAGCCTTGGCACTGTCAACTCAAAGTAGATGCCGGCATCACGAGCAACTTCCTCATCCAGCATGGTGAGAGATTTAAGTATCCGAATTTGCTCTTCCCAAGCATTACGCTGAGTTGTTTCAACACTCCCTACTGATTGCTTAAGCAACTCCCCGAGTATCGATATATTTTCCTGCCGAAGAAAGTTTTTCAGTTTGTCGCCGTAAATCCATCGGCGAATACCGTTACCAGTGGGTTTCATTGTTTGTCTTATGCATTACCGGGCATTGCGACTAAATTGCCTAGGGCCTGTTAACACTTATTCGGGTATAATTCGCCCATGGAAATCAGCGAAACCCAATACCAACAAATCGCCCACTGCCTCCCGGTTCAGCGCGGTAATGTGCGACTCTCCAACCTTCAGGTCCTCAATGCCATTCTGTATGTCGCCG
>JBIIEQ010000133.1:0-4380 GCA_044237765.1 Methylococcaceae bacterium
GAAATCCATCTGGGCCAGAGATCACCAAGGATCTCACCAAAGGCCGAATATATGGGCGCAACTGCGTAACTCGACCGGCTGACATCGAAACGAAAAAGCTTGCAAAACGGAGGAGTCCATATATGAGTTGTAGCCGAAGGACTCAGGCCGACTTGCTGAAACCACACATTTCGCAAGGCATCCCTTGGGACGAAAATGCCATAATCACCTCATGTAGTCGCCCATGCAAAATTCAAATTCCCGCGTAATGGCCTTTGAAATCTGGGGTGGGTAGTTGATTCAATGGGTAGGCTGCCTCCATCTGTCTGCAGAAGACGCTGAACAATCGGCGCAAAAAAGCCGGATCGAGCGGCCCACGGGCGATGGCCCGCAACAGCCAGCGCAGGTTGTAGCCCACGGCGCAGAGCACCGCGTGCAGGGCATCGCCGATTTCACCCTGTAGCCAGCAGCGGTTGAGCCGATGATCAGCCTTGAGGTGGCCGAACACCGGTTCAACGGCTTGGCGTCGCTTGAGGGCGCGGCGCTGGTCTTCGGACAGTGATCTGCTCTTGCCGCGATGGATGATCTCAATGCCCGGGTTATCCCGGTCAACCCCGCGATAGCCGAGATCGACGTAGACGGTCCGAGGCGGCGGGGCGATGCCTTCCAGTAGGATGCTGGTTTGCTCCAGTTGCTCATTGAGCGTGTGGCCATCTTAGGGATTGCCGGGAAAGGTGCGGGCACCGACGATGAGACCCTGTTCATGGGTGATGGCCAGGCCGGTCTTGACGCCAAACTCGTAGGGTTTGCGTGCTTTGCCCTTGCCGATGCATTCCACTTCGGGAGCGTGCAGGGCGGACAGCTTGTTCTTGTCCTTGGGTTGCTGGGTGCGGATGCGCTCGGCCCGGACCAGCAGAGTGTCGAGTTCAGCCAGTGCCGGACTGTCCGGGCAGGCAGCGCGTTGCCGCTGAATGTCGCGCAGCACCACACCCAGGAGTGTGCGTTGACGTTGGATCACCTTGCGTAGCCGTTTGTACTGCCGGGCATGGGCATAGCCGCCTGCCTTCCAGCGTAAATGCTGAGCTTCGCGGGCGAAGGTCTGCTTCAGTCGGAAGCCGGCGGCCTTGGCCACCTGAATGACTCGAGACCGGGCCACCTCCAGCAAACGGCTGTCGGTGGGGTGGGCAATGGCTTTCTCCATCACGGTCGAGTCGACGGTGATGGTCTGAAAGGCCTCGACGGCAATCAGGTTCATGCGCATAGCGATTTGAAGGGTGACCTTGAGCAGATATTCGACACCATCCTCGCCGATGGCCCGGCGGAAGCGGCTGATCTGAGAGGCATCACAGGGCTTGCGGTGCTCGTAGTAGGCCTCATCTCCGCCGCTGAAGTGTTGGTAGGGAACGCTCTCCGACCAACGCTGCACCACCGCCTCGTCACTGTGATTGTCCCGGTAGGCCAGATACAGCAGGCTGGCCATCAGCCGAATCGGCAAGCGTTTGCGCCCCGCCGGGCTGACCTCGCTCCTCAAGCATTGGGTATGGGTTCCGAACAGATCGTCCACCTCGGCGACCGGGCCAGGCTTGGGTTGACGGACAAAGAATTGCGAGAGGTATGTCTCTATCTCGTCCCAAGGCATCTCCCGGGACAGGATGACCAAAGGTCCTCATGGTTGACCATTTCACCCAGGCGGGCGCGGAAGAAATCAGGGGTCACGCCAGCTTCAATCCGTGAGTTATGAATTAAATTCGAGGAGAATCGCAGGATTATAGGTCAATATTATACCCTCATGTAACTTATTTGTAACGAATTGTGTACTTTTCATGGCCGACGATTTACACTTTAGCCTAATTCGATTGATCGGGCTTATTGTTGAGTTGGGCCTGGTCAGTCAGTCGGGCTGTTGTTGCCTTGAGCCGAGCTTCGGCCCGGGCCTTGCCAGCGGTGAATTTCTCGTAGGTGTTTTCCGTTTCGGCTGAACGTGGTCCCAATGACTTTCCATTGCCCTTGGCTGAAGCATGGCGGCGCCCACCTGATCGATCCCCGGGACGGTCTGCAACAAGACCAGCAGCGATTGCCATGGCGCCAAGCCCTGGAGAAGTTGGACTTCAAAACGCTGTATCTGCGCCTCGAGGGTTTTGATATGACTGAGGATTTCGGATAGAACAAAGCGGTGAGTCTCGCTGAGGTCCTCAGTTGGCAGGGCTTCGTACAGATCCTCGCGGCTGGCCTTGAGGTGACCTGTGTGCTTGAGTATCTCCGCCGTGGGTTGCCCGGCAATGATCGCCTTGACCATGCAGACCGGAGATCAGGCGGTCAGTCGTATGCCGGCATCACTCAAGATCTTGTGCAGACGATTTTTCTCCGAGGCCAGCATGCCGGCCATTGACCACCCAGACCCGAATACCCGCCCGTTCCAACGCCGCGTAGGGACTCTTCCAGTACACACCGGTACTCTACATGACCACCACCTCCGGCCCAAAGGCAGAGGCCCACTCTGCTAGGGCACGCAGATCGCGCTTGAAGACACCGAGCACACGGTATTCGCCCGTCACCGAGCCATCGGGCTCTTCAATGAGCGTGCAGGCACTGATCTTGGCCAGGTGAACATCCAGACCGACGCCACGGAAATAGAGGGGGGTCATGTCCATGGCGGCCTCCTCGGGCAAAGCACGGCAATGATGACGTGCTGCGCTCAAGGGCACCGCCGGGCAACGGCCTGTCGATCAAATGGCGGCTCTTTTTTGCGATCGCTGTCCGCCCCTGCTCACGCAGGGACGCCAGGCAATCCGGGGTACGAGTGCGGGGCAGCAGATCCAGTGAGCGATCGCGGTTGAAAACCATCATACGGTTTCACGACCTCATCCCTTGAGCAGCAAGCACCTCTGGTGTCTTTCATTATCGAGGCTGTGCAAAGGCATCATGAAAGTTAGCCGCAGTTCAAGCATTACCGGCGTTGGCGCTGTCCAGCATCTTCTGCAGTTCGCCACTCTGGAACAGATCGATCATGATGTCGCAGCCACCGACCAGCTCGCCCTTGATGTAGAGCTGCGGAAAGGTGGGCCAGTTGGAATAGGTTTTCAGATTCTCCCTCAGCTCAGGATCCTCGAAGATATTGACGTGAGCGAAGGACGTGCCGCAGTGCTGAAGAATCTGAACGGCACGGCCGGAAAAGCCGCATTGCGGGAAGGCTGGAGTGCCTTTCATGTAAAGGATCACAGGATTTTCGGTCAGCTGGGATTCGATGCGATTGATGACGTCCATAGCGTGTCTCTGTTTGTGAAGTTCGAGTAAAAACCTAGTAAATTTATCAGAATTTACCAGGCCGGGAAATCCGGTACGGGCATCGGATCGGCTCGCCAAGGTAAGGCATTCAGCAAACACTCCATCTTCACCGGAGCGCTTTAACTGCGTTGCCGCGCTGATGGATAATCTCGAGAACCCTCCCATTAGAAGCAACCCAGGAGCTCTGCATGTATCGAATAACCCTCATCCCCGGCGACGGTATCGGACCTTCCATCGTTGACGCGGCCGTTCAGGTCATCGAGGCGACCGGCGTCAAGATCACCTGGGATCGGCAACTGGCCGGCATGGCTGCCGTAGATCACTGCGGCAATCCGCTGCCCGACGAGACGCTGAATTCCATTCGCGCCAATCGCCTGTGCTTCAAGGGGCCGCTGACCACGCCCGTAGGCGGGGGTTATCGCAGCGTCAACGTCACCCTGCGCCAGGCCTTCAATCTTTACGCGAATGTCCGCCCGGCGGTTTCGTTTGAAGGTACCGATACCCTGTTCAAGAACGTCAACCTGATGACGGTGCGAGAAAATACCGAGGGCCTCTATGCCGGTATCGAGCATTTCATTCAGGTGGATGGCGAAAAGATCGCCGCCGAGAGCATGGCCATCGTGACCCGCAAAGGCTCGGAGCGCATCATCCGCTATGCGTTTGAATATGCCCGCAAGGCCCAACGCCGCAAGGTGACATTGGTGCACAAGGCCAACATCCTCAAATGCACCTCAGGCCTATTCCTTGAAATCGGCCGGGAGATTGCCAAGGAGTATCCGGAAATCGAGTTCGACGACCGCATCATCGACGCCTGCTGCATGCAGCTGGTGATGAAGCCGGAGACCTTCGACGTCATCGTCACCACCAATCTGTTTGGCGACATTCTGTCCGACCTTGCCGCCGGACTGATCGGCGGGCTGGGGCTGACCGCGGGCGCCAATATCGGCACCGATGCCGCCATCTTCGAAGCAGTGCACGGCAGTGCTCCTGATATTGCCGACAAGGGCATCGCCAACCCCACCGCCATGATCCTGGCCGGCGCCATGATGCTCGAGCACCTGGGTGAAAGCGTAGCGGCCAAAAAAATCGAGCAGGCCGTGCGCGACGTGATCCGCG
>JBIIEQ010000010.1:0-64855 GCA_044237765.1 Methylococcaceae bacterium
TGGAGCCCTCTCGATCCATCAGCATCACGGTCGCCCGTTCTTCAGGTTTCAATTGTTCGTAATGTTTTCCCATCGCAACACCATACACGGTCGGGGTGTTGCACTTGGTTTTTGAGCGCGCCGGTTCATTTCTTCTTAGTTTGTTCGCGTTGGTTCCTCTATTGTGGACCACACAGGCTTTGGCCCTGTCTGCATTCATACCGAACGATAATTCATCGAATCTGACCCCTGTGGATGTGACCGCTGGAACGGCGGGGCCGCTTGTATCTTTGGGATTGTCCGCTTCACCCATGTGAGGCCTTGGTATGAAAAATGTCAAAAAGCAAGACCTGACCCCTTTTATTTGTAAATCCGACCTTAAAAAACCATGTTATTGAAAATAATTAACAGAGTATTAATAATATTATTTATTGTTACTGGGTGTAATAATGCGAATGCTGACTATGCACAAGTAACAAAATATAGCTTTATTGGCAAGCAGACAAATATAAAAGATGTAACCATGCGTCCAGGTGAAGAAGCCACCCTAACATGGACGTTTAACGTGCCTGTAAAACCGTTTACAATTTTTGTGGAGGGCGGGGATTTAATTTCGCAGCCAACAGCGACAGATGAAACGAACATGACCTGGGCCGCAAAAGTTAAGGGGCTTGTTTGGAGGGAATTTGCCGTCGTGCCCTCATTTTACATTGATCCAATTTCAACTGATTATATTAGTAGTTATTCAGATGATTATATTGTACCTTATGCGTTCTGGTATGTAAGCAATAATCAGGAATTTAATTACGTTTCCCCTAGTCCCATAGATGGAGCCGCAGCATGGGCGCGTGTCGACCGCTATCTGAGCTATGCAAGATGGGCCGACAACTACAAATCAATAAGTTTTGACCCCCCGACGGCCTCATTAAACTCATTAGCATTATTTGCCTCAACTGCTTCCATGCTTCCGAGTAATACACCGGCGCCTGTTTATGCCTTTTCTATAGGTGCATACAGCATACAGGTGTTGCCTGCAATGTTGAATTCGGGCGCTGGACAAGTGCCTGCACCCTTTCAGGCGGCATTGGACGGTAACCTATTTACACTTGTCCCAAGCCTAAATACTGGCGGGGAGGTGCCAAAGTTTATGGTTCAAGTCTATGATGCTGCTGGTATCCCGGTAACCGGGGTGATTGACTTGATTGCAGGGGATCCAAGCGCTATTCAGTCTGCCTTTACACTAGATGTGGTACAAAATCCTGTGTCTGGCGTGCAAGTCAAAGGCTATAACTTTTCTGCAGGGACAAATATTGATGTAACTAATGGAGCCATACCTACAAGCCAATTGGAAACGGGTGAGGTGTTCATGGATCAGGATCAGACGTTTGGCCCTGTGCCGGATATTATTGAAATTAGTCCTGTCAATGGTGGGGTTGAGGGTGGTACCACTGTGACAATCACCGGGGCAAATTTGACCGACGTTACGCAGGTTAAATTTGGTCAGACAAACGCAGCATCATTTACTATTAATGCGGGTAATGTCCCGCAAACCATAACGGCCATCAGTCCTCCCATGTCGGCAGGTTCTGTTGACGTTTCAGTCGCCTCATCGATTGCGACTGATTATCTGAGAGGCGCTTATACCTATCTCGCTACACCAGTTTTGTCGGTAACCAACAGCACGGTCACTTATACGGGAAATCCGATAGCTGCCATAGTGAACTGCTCAAGTGGTGGGGCAGTGACCAACGTCAAATACGATAGCAGCGCCACCATACCCACGAATGCAGGTACCTATGCGGTCACCGCCGATTGTGAGGCAACGGGCAACTATTTGGCCCTTACCGCAGCATCTGCAGGTAGCTTTGTGATTGGTCCGGCGCCACAAACCGGATTTGCCCTCATTTTAAGTGCGACATCAGTCAGTTCGGGTTCATCTGTAAACCTGAGCTCAACAGGTGGGGAAGGTGACGGCGATGTTACTTACATGGCGGTTCCGCAGTCACCACAAACCACCGAGTTTGCTGGCAACGTCGGCGCAGCCACCTCCGGTCTGCAATGCAACATCAGTGGCACTGTCTTGACCCCAACTGGCGGAGCGGGTGTTTGTGTGGTCACGGCAACCAAAGCGGCGAGTGGAAATTACGCTGCAGATTCTGCAGTTGGCAATGTCACCGTGACAGCAACTCCGTTACCCAACCCCATTCCCACGCTGAGCGAATGGGCACAACTGATGATGATGCTGGCTATGATTGCAACGGCTGGGTTTTATGGCTGGAGAATGAAGCAGCGGTGATCGGCTGCAATTGATGGATGATGGGAACGGGCACTCGGGTGTCCGTTCTTGTATGTGTGTCCGGCAGAGCGCAATTACTTGGAGGTAAAAGTCCCCGACCTACCCGGCAAGGGAAAGGCCAGGACTTCCTGGCCTTTAGACCTGGCAGGACGTCGGTACCGCTAATGTAGTGGTCTTGGGTTCGAATCCTGGATCAAAGCCTGCGTTACCTCACCCACACGAAATCGAGGTTGCAGGTTGCGGTTCGCTGACGTTCACCAAAGCCTACGATGGGCGACCACTTGGTTGATGCAATCCATCGTGGCTGATCCTCGGCTTCGCTGACAGCGCCGTGATCAATCCACACAAATTCCGTTACTTGCTGGCGTGCTCAGTCTAAAATTCGAGGCTGTCATGTGCAATTTCGCCATGGTTGCAATCAATCATTCCGACGGCATTGGATAAGCTGATGATCAATAAAACCAACTTTCGTATCAACGGTCGCAAGATCAGTTTTTTGTTGCTGGGGTTTGCCCTGATCAATCCGTTCATGACGGCCATGGCCGGGGCGGGGCTCGATTTTGGGCCGGGGCGTTCCTTCAGTTATGAGTCGTTGGTGGAGCGGGCGGCTGATTTGGCCAAGAAACCCTATCTGGCGCCGCCCCGGCCGATGCCGTCGGTGGTCGAGAAAATCGACTACGAAGCCTGGGGCAACATTCGTTATCGACCGGAGTCCTCGCTATTTGCCGCGGGCCCCGGCATCTTTCCGGCGACCTTTTTCCATGTGGGTCAGTTCTTCCAGAAATCGGTGAAGATGCACGTGGTGGAGAATGGCCAGGCCAGGGAGATTCTTTACAGCAGCGATTACTTTTCGATGCCGAAGAACAGCGTCGCGCGCAAGTTGCCCGCTGATACCGGCTTTGCCGGATTTCGACTGCAGGAGTCGCGTCACCGCGAGGACTGGCGCACCCAGGACTGGCTTGCTTATCTGGGAGCCTCCTATTTCCGGGCCATCGGCGCGCTCAACCAGTTCGGGTTGTCGGCGCGCGGCGTTACCATTGATTCTGCCGAACCGACGCCGGAAGAGTTTCCCGATTTCACCGAGTTCTACATCGAAGGCGCCAAGACAGAGGGCGAGCCGGAGGTGATTTACGCGCTGCTCAATGGCCCGAGTATCACCGGCGCCTATAAGTTCTCGGTGCGCCGGACCGAAGGAGTCGTGCAGGATATCGATGCCGCCCTGTTCATGCGCAAGGCTGTCGCTCGGATAGGGCTGGCCCCGCTGACCTCCATGTACTGGTTCAGCGAGACGGAAAAGCGTCGTCTGGAGGACTGGCGTCCCGAGGTGCATGACTCGGATGGTCTGGCGATCTGGACCGGCGCCGGGGAGCGTCTGTGGCGGCCGTTGATCAATCAGCCTTATGCCGTCACCTCCAGCTTTGTCGACCAGAACCCCAAGGGATTTGGACTATTGCAGCGCGATCGCAATTTTGAAAATTATCTGGATGGCGTCAATTACGAGCGGCGCCCCAGCCTGTGGGTGGAGCCTATGGGTGAGTGGGGTCCGGGCGCTGTGCAGTTGATCGAGCTGCCGACGGATGACGAGATTCACGACAATATCGGTGCCTACTGGCGCCCGGCGGAACCGGTAAAAGCGGGCGACTCCTATCGCTTGCGTTATCGTCTGCACTGGTTGGCAGACGAACCTTATCCCGCCAAAGTTGCCAAGTGCGTCGCGACCCGGATTGGCCGCGGTGGCCAGCCCGGCAAGCCGCGGCCTCAGGGGGTTTACAAGTTCGCTGTCGAATTTGCCGGTGAAGCGCTGGACCCGTTGTGGGGCGATAGCGTCAAGGCCAAGCCGGTCATTTCGGCCTCGCAAGGCACGATCAGCGATGCCTTTATGGAGCCGATTCCCGGAACCCGTCGGTGGCGGGCAATATTTGATCTGACGCCCAAAACCAATGATCCGGTGGAGTTGCGTTTGTTCATCCAGGGCAACGGCGACGCCATGACCGAGACCTGGCTCTATCAGTTTCGTCCCGGCCGCTGATCGGGACTGGCTGTTATCGGCCGATATCCCGACAGGAGCGGGATATCGGCCACGGTCTGCGGCCTTGGTGCCCGATGACGGTGGGCGTCGTCAGTAGCGGCCGACTTGGGTCCCATCATCAGGATATCGATAATGAATGTTCCAGCCAAAGCGCAATGGAAGGTCATTGCCAGTTCGGGTGAAGCGTCCCTGGCGATCGATGATCGCTATGCCACGAGCTGGGTGAGCGAGCCCTCGGTCAGGGCATGGCTGCAAATCGATCTGGGCCGGGTGGCCACCCTGGCGGGCATTGAGGTGTATTGGGGCCGGTCGGTGGCGGACGTCTATGGGTTTGAAGCCTCTCTGAGTGGCCAGGATTGGGCGCCGCTCTGCAACACCCGCCATGGGGAGGGCGGGCAGAATGTGTTTGGCTTTCCGCCGGTCGAGGCTCGCTATGTGCGCCTGACTGATCAGGATCTGGGACCGGAGCGGGTGCTCGATATTGTCGAGATCAACGTCTATGGTCCTGAAGATGCCATCCGGGTACTGGAGCCCGGGCGGATCGTCGCCCTGGGTCAGGCACCGGTGACGCTGTTGCCGGGTGAGAGCATCACGGTGGATTTTGGTTATATCCGGCCACCGATCGGCGCCCTGATCGAGTGGGGAGAGACCTATGGGACGGTTTTTTCGGTTCACCTTTCTGATGACGGACAGGACTTCCGTGAAGTGGGCCGGATTACCACCAGCAGCGGCAGTTATGACAACTTCTACTGGCGGTCGACCACCAGTCGCTATTTTCGGCTGACTATCCACGAGACCAGCTCGCCGCAAGGCGCTGTCATCAATGAGCTGAAACTCCGCATCCTCAACAAGGACCGCATGCCGATTGGTCGGCTGGAGCGGGCGGCGCAGGACGGCCCCGGCGAGCTTTATCCGCAATCGTTGCTGGGTCGCCAGGTGTACTGGACCGCGCTGGGCGAGTTCGATCATCCGGAACAGGCCCTGTTTGATGAGTTCGGCAATCTGGAGGCCCAGGCGGGTATCGGGCAGCTGATGCCCCTGATCCGGCTGAGTGGCGTTCTGCATGGCGCTCCCGGCGCCCCGGCGATTGCTCACTCGTTGGTCGACGGCTCGTTGCCGATCCCTTCAGTGAAATGGCGTCTTGCCGGCCTGGATGTCGAGGTCACGGCCTTGGCTCATGCGAGTCAGGCTGTGGTGGAGTACCGGCTGATTAATGCCGGTTCAAACCGACTGGATGGTTCACTGGTACTTGCCATTCGCCCGGCCCAGATCAATCCCTATTGGCAGCATGGTGGGCACGCCATTATCGACTCCATCAGGGTGGATGACCGGCAGGTTTGGGTGAATGATCGGCCTTACGCTAGCCTGTCCGAACAACCGGAGAGTGTCTGCATCGCTGATTTTGACCAGGGTGACATCGTCAATTTAATTGCCGACGGGGCCAGAAAGTCGCTGCCCAGTCTTCAATCGATTTCCGGTCTTTTGAGCGCGGCCCTGGAGTTCAGCTTTGCGCTGGCACCCGGCGAAGCCAGAAGTATTGTCGTTTCTGCCCCCATGCGGGATGGCATCAATCCCAACACCCCCGTTTCGTTCGAAGATTTACGGCATCAGGTCATTCACCGCTGGCGCGAGAAACTCGGTCCGCGGCGGATTATGGTCGGTGATCCCGAAGTCAGCGATACGGTAGAGGCCCAGACGGCCCTGATTCTGGTGAATGCCACCCAGTTTGCCTTCAAGCCCGGCCCGCGCAATTACGACCGCATCTGGATTCGGGATGGTTCTTCGCAGGCGCTGGCGTTGCTTTGGGCGGGGCTGGTTGATGAGGCCAAACGCTATGTCCTCTGGTATGCGGAACGCGTCTACGACCATGGCATGGTGCCGCCGATTCTGAACCCGGATGGCACCGTCAATCGGGGGTATGGCAGCGATATCGAATACGATGCCCAGGGCGAGTTTGTCACGATTGCGGCGGATATTTATCGGATCAGCCGAGATGCCGATTTCCTGAGGGCCATCTACGAACCCGTTGTCCGTGCCACCCGATTCATCGAAGTGCTGTGTGCAGAGACCCATGCCCAATATGGGCCGGAGAGCCGGTTCCATGGCCTCGTCGCGCCCTCTATCAGCCATGAGGGATACAACAAGCCGAGCTTCAGTTATTGGGATGATTTCTTTGCCCTGAGTGCCTGGCGCAACTGCACGTATTTGGCCAGGGAGATCGGTGACGAGGCCACGGCGAGCGATGCCGATACGAAGGGTCGGGCGTTTGCCGAAGGGCTGACACGATCCTTGCGGCTGACCGCAGAGGCCCAGGGGAACGGCATGATTCCCGCTTCGGCGGATCGCGAGGATGTCGATCCGACCTCGACATCGATCGCCTTCGAGCCATGCCGCGTGGGCGATGTCATTCCCGCTGATCTGATCCAGCCCACCTACGATCATTATGCTCATCATCTGGCCGTGATTCGTGCGCCGGGCTTTGCCGGCGGATTTACTCCCTATGAGATTCGCAATCTCAATGCTTTTGTGGCGCTGGGCCGCTATGAAGATGCCTTTGGCTTGCTGAATGATGCCCTGACATGGCGCCGGCCCGCTGGCTGGCGTCACTGGGCGGAAGTGCTCTGGGGTGACCCTCGGGCTGCCGAGTACATCGGCGATATGCCGCACACCTGGATCGGTGCCGAATATGCGACGGCGGTTCGGCGGATGTTGTTGCGGGAGAACGGCAACACCCTGGAACTGTTCAGGGCTGTTCCCGATACCTGGTGGGCCGGCGAGGGCATCCGGCTGAACATGCTGCCGACTGCTTTTGGCTGGGCCAATCTGAGAGCCGAGCGGAGCACTGCTGGGGCGACGGTCACGCTGTCCCTGTCGGGGCCGGTGCCTGAGCGGATCACGCTACGTTATCCGGGGGTCCGTCGCGCCATGGCCGATGGGGTGCCTTGTGCCATTGAGGGTGACCTGATTTTTGCCCCCTGTTTCAGACAGCTTTCAATCGAAGCCTGATCCCTGTCGACTCATCCTGAGTTGCGGGGGTATCCTCAAGTTTGACCCGCCGCGTGAAAGCCGGCCGTGAGCCGTTCCACAATTAGGAATCTAAGCTTGGCTCGGAGAGCGACCCGACGAAATGGAGAAATAGGCTGCGGAAGACTAACGAATAGCCATCACCGCCTCGTGTGAAACCACGAGAAGTCGGTGAGAGGGTGCGGCCTCATCGATGGCTGGCCAGACCTCAATCAGAATCTGTCTTAATTCGGCAAGGCGCAAATTGCCGACTTTGATCTGAACTACCCTTGGTGGCGGGGTCGACACCATGGCGCGGTCCGAGAAATCGGCATCCTTGCTGACGATGATCAAATCCTGCTGTCGGGCGTATTGCCATACCGTGGAATCGGTCCAGGCCGCATCATGATCTACCACCCATTCAAAATTTGCGCCTTCCCAAAGAGACAACTTTCGGGGAAGGTTGGCATCAATGAGAAAACGAGCCATCAGGCGACTCGCAGAAGCTCATATCGATGGTCCATCAAATGACTGGCAAATTGCAGGCATGCACGGATATCGGCGGCTTCCAGTTCTGGAAATTCATGAAGAATGTCGGCCTCGCTATCGCCTGCACTCAGGTACTCCAGAATGGATTGAGCCGTGATGCGTTGACCGCGAATGGTGGGGTGACCGTTACAAATGTCAGGGTCGACCGTGATCCTGCCCTGCAGGAATTCGAGTGTTTTCGACATGTGACGTGCCTCGCAGGCTGAAATGAAATCCAACCGTGTCATCCTAGCATTATCAACGATCCTCAAAGTGTATCTGGCTGGTCATGACGGCATCGTCCTGTAAGCGTCAAAGCGCCGCGCCGTGGCTTTCGATCACCCGGCGGTAGAACAGCGCGCTGTCCTTCAGGGTCCGTGTCTGCGTCGCGTAGTCGACGTGAACCAGTCCAAAACGCTTCGAGTAGCCGAAGGCCCATTCAAAGTTATCCAGTAACGACCAGGCAAAATAGCCCTTCAGGTTGACGCCTTCGGCGATAGCCTCGTGCGCGGCGCGGAGATGGTCGCGGAAATAAGCCACGCGAGCGGCATCGGGCACCCGCCCCTTGACGGGGCTAGGGTCATCGAAGGCGCCCCCATTCTCGGTGATGTACAGCGGTATGTCGCCGTAGCGGCGCTTGACCCAGAGCAGGCAGCTCTTGAGGCCCTTCGGGAAGATCTCCCAGTCCATCGCGGTATGAGGCGATTGATCCTGGCGGACCCGGTCGGCATGGAAAGGCAGCCGTCCTGGAGCGCTTTTCACGACCGAGCGGCTGTAGTAGTTGATGCCGAGAAAGTCGATTGGCGTCTGAATGACGCGGAAATCCTCCTCCGGAAAATCGGTGAAGTCCCGGCCATGAATGTCGGCCAACTCCTCGGGATAGCGGCCCATGAACACCGGATCGAGATACTGGCGGTTCATCCAGGCGTGCATCCGGGCCATGGCGGCATGGTCCTCGGGCTGTTCCGATGCGGCATATTTCGGCTCCAGATTCACTACCAGCCCGATCGCTCCCTCGCCCCCATCGGCACGGAAGGCCTGAACAGCCAGGCCATGGCCCCGCAGCAGATTGTGGGTGGCCAGCCGTGCCTTGGGTAGTTCACGTAACCCCGGTGGATGAGAGCCTTGGACATACCCTTCATGAACAATGACCCAGGGTTCATTCAGCGTTGCCCATTGCCTGACTCTTCCGCCCAGTGCCCTGAAAACAGCGTTGGCATAGTCGGCGAACCAGTACGCCGAATCCCGGTTCGTCCAGCCGCCCAGATCGGCCAAGGCCAGCGGCATATCCCAGTGATGCAGGGTCACGTTGGGTT
Organism: Methylococcaceae bacterium; assembly: GCA_044237765.1. GTDB lineage: Bacteria > Pseudomonadota > Gammaproteobacteria > Methylococcales > Methylococcaceae > UBA6136. The sequence goes on from JBIIEQ010000010.1 coordinate 9,152, forward strand.
GAATACCTGCGTCATGGAGTCGATCCAGTAGCCGGCGGTAAAAATCCAGCCCTTTCTCGTTCAGCGTGCCGCGTCCTTCGGGGAAAATCCGGTTCCAGGCAATGCTGAAGCGGTAAGCCTTGAGGCTCATCTCCCGCATCAGTTCAACGTCATCGGCATAGCGGTGGTAATGATCGCAGGCGAGGTCGCCGTGATCGCCCTGAGTGATGGTGTCGGGGGTATGACTGAACCGGTGCCAGTTGCTGGGGCCGGCTCCATCGGCCAGCGGTGAACCTTCAATCTGATAGGCCGAGGTCGCGGCGCCCCAGAGGAAGTCGGGTGGAAAGGTGTTGCGGTCAGTCATGGATGTTTGATGCTGCTACTAGCGGAAGGGATGGACGGTTGTCTGGATGAAGACCGAGCGGTTTCAGGCATCTGTGCCACGACAATACAGAAGCGTCCTTCAAGATAATTGACAATAACTCAGGGTAGCAGGCTTCGCCAAATGATTTAAGGGAGCCTTATCGAAGGGCATGAATGGATCATTTGAGAAGCCCCCCTAAGCCAAGAGGTGACGGTGAGATCGACTTGAAAGTGCGGTACTTGAAGGGCGAACAGCGATATGGTTTCTGATCAACGTCAGCTGCCGTCAGTTCGGGTCAGGGAAGGGGTCGGAATGTTATCCTTACGCGCTTTCGCGATCCCTTCTGCCGCTGCTGTTCTCGTCTCTATGTCGCATGAATCCGGTTCTCTGAAGTCCATTCTGTTTGCCCTGGGAGCCAATGCCGCCATTGCCGTGGCGAAACTCACGGCTGCTGTGTTCACCGGTTCCCATTCCATGCTGGCGGAGGCGATTCATTCGTTCGCCGATTGCGGTAACCAGGGTTTGCTGTTGTGGGGACTGAAGCGGGCCAAGCGCCCCCCCAGCCCGGATCACCCGCTGGGTTTTGGTAAGGCGATTTATTTCTGGTCATTCATCGTTGCGCTGATCCTGTTCAGCATGGGTGGCGTGTTCTCGATTTATGAGGGTATTCACAAGCTGGATCAGGATGCCCCGCTCACCCTGCCGTGGCTCGCCGTCGGCATTCTGGTGTTCAGCATTCTGATGGAGCTGGTCTCGTTGCGCGCTTGTTTGCAGGAAGTGAACCGCGAGCGAGGGTCACAAGGGTTGTGGGCCTGGTTTCGCCAGACCCGCCAGAGCGCCCTGATGGTTGTCCTCGGTGAAGATATTGCCGCGCTGGCCGGTCTGGCCATTGCGCTGGCCGCCATTCTGTTGACCATGGTCACCGGCAATCCGGTATTCGATGCGCTCGGCAGCATTGCGATCGGGGTGTTGCTGGTGGGCGTGGCTATCGGTGTGGGTGCTGAAATCAAGAACCTGCTGATTGGCGAAAGTGTTGAACCGCGGATGCGGCAAGCCATGCAGCGTTTTCTCGAAGATCGGTCCGAGGTGGATCAGGTGTTCAATATGCTGACCCTGCAGATGGGTAATGATGTGATGGTCGCGGTGAAGGCGAGAATGCGAGAACAGAAATCGGCTCGGGACATGATCGATGATATCAATCGCTGTGAGAGAGCCTTTAAGCAGACTTTTCCTGATGTCCGCTGGCTCTTCTTTGAGCCGGATGTTTCGGATTGATGTTATTCGGATGAAATCCTATTCCCTGCCGAATCACAGGTCAGACCGGCGGCCCGGCTTTTTTTGGGTCTTGCTGATGCTCTTGTGGTTGGGTGGTTGCGCTAGCGTGCCCCCCAGTCAGCCGTCCAATCTCTGTGCCCTGTTCGAGGAGAAGGATGGCTGGTATGAGGCGAGTATCGCCGCTCAAAAAACATGGGGCATTCCGGTGCCCGTGCAGATGGCCATCATGAAGCAGGAGTCGGCTTTTGTGGCGGATGCCCGTCCGCCGCGCAAATGGTTTTTGGGCTTTATTCCGCTGTCTCGGCCTTCATCGGCTTATGGTTACTCGCAGGCGCTGGACGGTACCTGGGATCGGTATAGGGAGAGCACCGGTCACACGGGGGCCGAGCGCGACGATTTTGCCGATTCGGTCGATTTTATTGGCTGGTATGCCCGGCTGAGCCAGACCGAACTCGGCATTTCGACCTTGGACGCTTATCGTCAGTATCTGGCGTATCACGAGGGGCAGGGCGGCTATGCCCGGGGTAGTTATCTGAAAAAACCATGGCTGCAGGACGTGGCGAGGAAAGTAGCCAGCACGGCGGATCGGTATCACCGACAGCTGGACGGTTGCAAGCCGGATCTCGACGAGGAGCTGGCCTCCAATTAAGCCCACCCGCAGGCGGGTCTTTGCATTACTACATCATGACCATCACTACCCGATTTTTTGCCACGGCCCCATTAGGGATCGAATTACTATTGGCCCAGGAGTTACGCGAGCTGGGTATTCCCGAGGTGGCAGAGGCGCGGGCGGGTGTCTCTTTCGGCGGCGGATTGTCTGCCGCGTATACCGCCTGCCTGTGGTCGCGTCTCGCCAATCGTGTACTGATGCCCATCGCCCAGTTTCCAGCCGCGACCGGAGAAGAGCTGTATGGCGGAGTGCGGTTGGTCGACTGGGGATTGCACATGGAGCCGGAATCGACGTTGGCTGTCGACTTCGCCGCCAGCCGTTCCGCCATCACCCATACGCTGTTTGGGGCGCAGAAGGTCAAGGATGCCATCGTCGATCATTTCCGCAATGAGAGTGGAACACGCCCTTCGGTGGATCTGGCGCGACCGGATCTGCGGGTCAATGTTTATCTGGATCGCGATCAGGCCACGCTGAGCATTGATCTGTCCGGGGACAGTCTGCACAAACGCGGCTACCGGCTTGAAGGTGGCAAGGCGCCACTGAAGGAGAATCTGGCGGCCGCCATTTTGTTGCGTGCCGGTTGGCCGGCGGTAGCTGCGGCAGGAGGTCAGCTGATTGATCCGATGTGTGGGTCGGGGACTCTCCCCATTGAAGCCGCCCTGATGGCGGCGGATTTTGCCCCGGGTTTGCTGCGTTCCTGGTTCGGATTTCTCGGCTGGCGCGGCCATGATGCGAACCTTTGGCTGGAGCGGCTGGCCGAGGCGGACCGACGCTCGGAAGTCGGTTTGAAGCGATTGCCGTTGATTGTCGGCTACGACGTGGATCGGCGAGCCGTGCACACGGCGTTGGGAAATGTGGATCGGGCCGGGCTGCGCGGTCTGGTGCATATCGAACGCAAGTCGGTCGAGGAGGTGCGCCCTCGCCAGGAGAGCGGTCTGCTGGTCGTCAATCCACCTTATGGCGAGCGGCTGGGTGACGAGCAGACACTGGTGCCGCTCTACATGGCGCTGGGCGAAACTATGCGCGAGCATTTTAAGGGTTGGCGGGCCAGTGTGTTTACCGGCAATCCGGAACTGGCCTTCAAGGTGGGTATTCGTGCCAGCAAGCAGTATGCCCTCTACAACGGTGCACTGGAGTGCAAGCTGTTCAATTTTGAGGTGGCTGACGGACGATTCTTCACTCCCCATGAGGGCGAGCCGCCGACCGAGGCAGAGCGTCATCGGCGGCAATTGTTCCGCAAGGCCAGGTCGGTCGATCTGGCCTCGGGCGGGGCCGAGATGTTCGCCAACCGGCTGCGCAAGAATCTCAAGAATCTTGGGCGCTGGGCCCGGCAGAGCGAAACTTCCTGTTATCGGCTTTACGATGCCGACCTGCCGGAATATGCCGTTGCGGTGGATCTCTATCAGGGCGAAAAGCTCTGGGTTCATGTGCAGGAATACGAGGCGCCGATGACCGTTGATCCGGTCAAGGCGGAGACCCGGCTGATCGAGACGCTCGCGGGCATTCCGGCGGTGCTGGAAATTCCTCCCGAGCAGGTTTTTCTGAAAGTGCGCCGCCGCCAGAAAGGGTCAGCGCAGTATGAGAAGCAGTCGGAAACCGGTCACTTTCATACGGTCGAGGAGGGCGGACTGAGCTTTCAGGTCAATTTTGAGGATTACCTCGATACCGGGCTGTTTCTCGATCATCGCCTGACCCGCGCACTGATCCGTGAGCGGGCCAAGGGCAGGAGCTTCCTCAATCTGTTTGCCTACACCGGCACCGCTACGGTCTACGCCGCCAGTGGAGGAGCGTCGTCTACGACCACGGTGGATATGTCGCGGACCTATCTCGACTGGGCGGCGCGCAACCTGGCCCTGAATGGTTTTCGGGGCGACCGTCATGAGCTAATACAGGCCGATTGTATCGAATGGCTGCAAGATGCCATGGAAAGCAATTGGCGATACGACCTCATTTTCCTTGATCCGCCCACTTTCTCCACCTCCAAGCGGATGAAGTACACGCTCGACATTCAGCGGGACCATGTCGATCTCATTCGTGATTGCTTGGAACTGCTCACCTCGGACGGTGTGCTGGTCTTTTCCACCAATCATCGAAAGTTCCGGTTGGACAACGCTGCGCTGGCAGATTGCAAGGTGGAAGACATCACCCGCCAGACTTTGCCGAAGGATTTTGAGCGTAACCCCAGAATCCATTACGGCTGGTTGATTGGCCGATGACGACCGAACCAAAAAGGCGGGTTCTCATTCAGGTGGCGGGACGGGTGCAGGGTGTCTTCTTTCGCGCCTCGACCCGGGACAAGGCGCAAAGTCTGGGGCTTGGCGGGTGGGTTCGTAATCGTTCGAATGGTGATGTTGAATTGCTTGCCGAAGGGGAAGCCGGGGCGATTGCCCGATTGCTGGCCTGGTGCCATACCGGGCCCACATTGGCCCGGGTCGACACTTGCCATATCACCTACCAAACGCCGACCGGGGAGTTCGATCGATTCAGCGTGTTGTGTGACGAGTGAATCCCCTCTGTGTTGAAGAACTGCGGCGAGGCCACTGTTTCCATGGCTGCTAGCGGGAAGTCCTTATGAGGGCTTTTTGGGAAGACATCTGATCTGCCGGTCATGCCATCGCGAAAGCATCAATAAGGCCACGGCCGCCCCGATGAGTGCAAACAGCATATCGCTTTGCGCATCCCACACATCGCCCTGGGTGCCGAGGAAATCAACGGCGCCGTCCCCAAAGACTTCTGCTACCAGCCACTCCAATAGTTCATAAGTTGCACTGATCGCCAGCACGATGCAGGTAATCAGAAAAACCCGCATGCGGTTGCCATTCACAAATTGACCCCGGATCAGGATTTCGCGTGCCGCAATAGCCGGTACCAGGCCCTGAAAAAAGTGGCCGATCTTGTCGTATGGATTCCGGTCGAGCCCCAGCCATTCTTGCAGCGCGAAGCCTAGGGGCACTCGTGCGTAGGTGTGTGTTCCGCCGATGATCAGCACGATGGCATGCAAAAAGATCAGGCTATAGAGCAGCACCGTCAGCGGGAAGCGTCGGCAGGTCAGCCACAGAACAGGCAGGACCAGCATGACCGGGAGTGTTTCCAGTAACCAGGTCGGCAGGTCATGGGCATGGAGGCCGGACCACATGAGCAGGCCGATCAGCGTCATCGACAGCAGGCCCAGCAATGGGGGGCGGGTCATCAAGCATCTATTTAGGATTCGGTGTCCCGACAGCATGTGCGTTCAGCGGCGGGCCGATTGGTCGTACAACCACATCAGATCATCGCAATGACCAGAAGATAAGCGGCGCATACCAGCAACACGGCGAAAGTCAAAGTCATCCCGAAGACCCTGAAATTAAAGTTCTCAGGGGTTCGGCTGACACCGATGGCATGCGAAACCCGCCCTATGACCAGAGTGGTACCCAGCGCGTGAACGAGCAGAGGGTGTGCTGCCGAAGACTCAACAAGGAAAATGAGCAACAGAGCGATTGGCACGTATTCGGCACAGTTCGCCTGTACCCTCATTGCTCTCAGCATGTCGGGATTTTCTTCGTGCCCAAGGGATATGCCCAGGCTACGGCGAAGGCGAATGGTTCGTATGCTGAGATATACGAAGAGAAAAGCGAGCAGAGATGCGTAAATCGAGACGATCGTCATGATGAGTGATCCTTACCCGTAGATTCGTGAGGGCCAAAGTGAATTGGGCAGGTAATGCGCTGCAGGGTGGGCAAGAGCAGCATGTTTAGGCTTTTCCACCGGATAACAAGCCTTGCACCCGCCGCAGGTCGGCCTCGGTATCCACACCGGCATGCGGGGCGGATTCTACCGGGACGACGAGGACACGCTCGCCTTGCCAGAGGATGCGCAACTGTTCGAGTGCTTCGACCGACTCCAGTTGCGAGGCAGGCCAACGGACATAGCGCCGCAGGAAGCCGGCGGAGTAGGCGTAAATGCCGATGTGCCGTAGCCACGGGTAATCGCTGGCCGCCTGGCGGTCGGTCTGGCCGAAACTTTCACGATGCCAGGGAATCGGGGCCCGACTGAAATAGAGGGCGTGGCCGTGGCGATCCAGCACCACCTTGACAGCATGCGGGTCGAAAACATCCGAGGGGTCATCGATGGGGGCGGCCAAGGTGGCGATACTGGCTGTCTGTTGTCCGGCCAGGGCGTCGGCCAGTTGGCGAATCAAGTCGGGTTGCATCAGTGGTTCGTCGCCCTGCAGGTTGACCACGAGCGTGTCATCCGGCCAGTTCAGTTGATTGGCCACTTCGGTGATGCGTTCTGTGCCGCTAGTGTGGTCCTCGCGGGTCATGACGGCCGTCACGGGCAGGCTGGCAACCGCCTCGGCAATACGTCCGTCATCGGTTGCCACAAAAACTTCAGGGCCAGCCTCCAGGGCTCGCTCGCAGACGTGAACGATCATAGGCTTCCCGGCGATATCCAGCAGGGGCTTGCCGGGCAACCGGCTCGAGCCATGCCGGGCAGGGATGACAATCTTGAAATGGGTCATGGATTCTTGTTCGTGTTGATATGGGGCTGACAACCAGCCGCTTCAGACTAGCGGATGCCGGGGCGGGTTTCGACTCCGTCATTTTCGTTGATGACCTTGGTTTTCGGAATCATCAACTTCGCCAGTTGCCGGTTCTTGATCCACACGCCCAGTCTGAACAGAAGCAGGAAAACAATGCCAAGTCCATAAAAGAGCGGGTCTGCGAGGTTGCCTTTCAACTGCATCGCGTAGTGAACGATAACGGCCACCGAGGCCGGATAGATCCAGCGATGCAGTTTTTTCCAGCGACGCCCCATGATTTTCATGGCGGCAGTGGACGAAGTCAGGGCCAGAAGCAGCAGAACGATGAACGCGAAGAGCCCAAACCAGATGTATCGGGTTTCAAGGATATCTATTGTGATGGATGACCAGATGAGGCCTTGATCGATCCACAGATAGCCATAAACGTGGAGTGCCGTATAAAAAAAACTGGTGAGTCCGAATAGTTGCCGAAAGGTGGCCATGCCTTTCCATCGGGTCATGGTCTGGACGGGGGTCACGAACAGCGTGACGAGCAGGAAACGCAGGGACCAGATTCCGGTGAAAAGATGAAAACCCTCGATGGCGTTGGGACCCAGTCCGCCCGATGCAATGAGAAGCAGAAGTTCGCCAAGCGGAAGGACACAAAGCGTCAGGCAGGCATTCCAGGGGTCAGACAACCAGACACACACTCGTATGACCCGAGGCGATGTGACGCCGTAAGCCAGAGGGTCCAGTGATTTTTTCTGCTTTCGGAGGACCTGGATGAAGTCTCTCGATAATCCCCAAAGGTCGATTTGGCTCATCAGAATTGTCGCTTCAGGTCGATCCCCTGGTAGAGAGAAGCGACCTCGTTGCCATATCCATTGAAGATTTCAGTTTTCCTTCTGGGGGTAAAGAAGGGGTCGCCGAGAGGCCTCTCTGTTGCCTGACTCCAGCGCGGATGGGGCACTGTCGGGTTCACGTTGGCGTTGAAACCATAATCATCCGGGGCCGCCAGCATCCAGCTGGAGCTTGGTGGGCTGTCAAGAAGTTCGATCTTGACGATGGCCTTGATGCTCTTGAACCCATATTTCCAGGGAACAACCAATCGGAGTGGGGCGCCGTTCTGTAGGGGTAGATCGCGACCGTACATCCCGGTAGCGAGGATAGTCAGGGAATGCATCGCCTCGTCCAGTTGAAGACCCTCGGTATACGGCCAGGGTAGGAGCTTGTTCTCCCGCTGCATCGGCATGGCCTCGGGCTGGGTGACCGAACTGAACCGGACGAATTTTGCACTTGACAGGGGCTGGACTGTCTTCAAGAGCTCACCCAGATGAAACCCTTTCCAGGGAACCACGGCGGACCAGCCTTCCACGCAGCGAAAGCGATAGATGAATTCTTGTTGATTAAATCGCTTTAGCAGGTCTTCCAGGCCCCATTGAGCAGGCTTTTCGCAAAGGCCTTCGATGCTGACAATCCATGGGTCGGTCTTGAGTTTTCCTGCGAGTCGCGAGGGTGATGTCTTGTCCCAGCCAAACTCATAGTAGTTGTTGTATTGCGTCACGGCATCGAAAGGGCTCGGTGTCAGGCTCTCAGCGTCGGGCGAAGAATTGGCCTTTGCGACCGTCTGAGCGAAGGCTGAGCGCATCCCAAGGGCCGGCAATGTCGCGGAGACTCCGATCAGGGATCCCATCGTTTGGACCCATCGACGTCTCTCGTGCCAGACCTTTTCGTCCGTGATCTCGCTTGGTCGGATCAGTGGTCGCGTCCTTATCAACATCCCGCTGGAACTCTTGTTGATTTTGGGCGCCCTGCGGATGAAATTGATCCCGTCATCCGGAGCACCCTCCTCATATCAATCATGTCTTTAGGCCTTAATCATCTCGTTCAGCTTGCGGATTTCCTCTTCGGCGTCCACCTTGTAGGTGATGTCGTACTGAACGCCTAGGTAATACAGGAGCGAACCCTTGTTGTCATAGAGAGGTGTGATTTCCAGGCGATTGTGAAAGAGGGTTCCGTCCTTCCGGTAGTTTTTCAGGGTCACGGAACATCCCTCCTTTTTGGCGAGGGCTTGCCGCAGGATATCGAGTTGCGGTTGGTCCTTGTCGGATCCCTGTAGAAAACGGCAATTTCGGCCAATGATCTCGTCCTGCGAATAGCCAGTCAGCCGCTCAAATGCCTCATTCGCATAGATGATCGGACAGTCATCCTGATCCGGATCGCTCAGTGTCACGCCATTGACACAGTGGTTAAGAATCGTAGTCAGAACCTGCGGGATGAGTCCGGTGTCCTTTCTTAGAATGAGTGGCATGAAAATTCTCCGGGGGAGGTTCTGTCAGGTGCTTGATGTTTTTGGGTGGCTGAGCAGGGTCGAGAGTGTCGCTAGCGTGCTTTCGACGCCCTCGATCATGGCGCTGCGAATCAGCTTCACGAAGGGCCGCATGAAGAGGTCGACCTCAAGTAATTCGAATCGGAATGTCAGGTGGCTTTTGCCATGGCTGACCGGATCGATTCTATAAATTTGTCGATAGGGCATATCGATTCCCTCAAAAGAGAAGGTATCGAAAGCCTCAAGTTCCTTGATCTCAAAGGTGGATGTGATCTGCTCATCGTTTTCCAGACGGACCTGACGGATTCGGGTCCCTTTTTTGACTGGAACTGGATCGAGACATTCAAGTTCGATGACATCCGTCATCCAGCGTGGGTAATTTTCATGGAAGTGGCCTGCTATGAAGTCGAAGACCTGTGCCTGTTCCCGGTCGATCATGGCCGACGCTTCAGCCGTGACAGGGTCGCTTCGATTCACGTTCAATTTCAATTCCATGATCTTGTGCCCCGGACGGTTAGGTAATTGCAAGGCGGTTGTCTCTTGTGACCACAGCTGGCGCCTAATTCGACCCCTTTCTGGGGATTATCCTGAGTATCCTCCGGAAGTGATTTTCTGTGAGCAAGGCCAGACAGAACAGTTGCAGGAAATTCTCCGCGATGATGACTTCCAGTCCCAGATTGACCGGCACTGTCTCAAGTCGGGTCCCAAAAAGCCTATCCCAAAACGCCAGAACGATGCCGTAGTTGCTGTCGTGCTCCTTGCGCAATGCCGAATGATGGGTTCGGTGTAGCGAGGGGGTGATGATCCAGTTGGACAAGGTGTCCTCGTTGGGAATTTTCACATTGGCGTGATGAAACAGGATAAACACCAACTGTATGGCCTCCATGGCCAGGACAATGTGGGCATCGACGCCAATCAGAATGACGAAAAGACATTTGAAGGGTATTTCGATCAGAAGATCAAACACATGAAACCGGAATCCGGTCGTCACGTTATAGGATTTGTCGCTGTGATGAACCTTGTGGAAGCGCCAAAAAAATTCGTTGTGATGGTTCAGTACATGCCAGGCGTAGATGGCCAGATCATAAAGCAGGAAGGTGACCAGCCAGCGAAACGGCCCTTCCGCCATTCCGTTGAGCAACCCGTAGCCTGCAAACTGTTGAGCCACAAAGAAGAGCGATGTGGCCCGAATCAGGGTCAGAACAACGTTGTTGAAAAAAAACGCCGAGAGGTTGGTAAGTACAGACTCCTTGGTCGTCGACTTGTCGAATTTCCGGTAAGGATGTTTTTTTTCGGCGTAAAGAAGAAAGAAGAAGGCAACTAACGAAATAAAAATGAAAGTGTTGCTTACGACTTCCGCGAGTCTATCGGTGACCATGGATGCCCCCTGAAATCTCACTTCCTTGACCATTACCCATGTGTTCGATTTCACCAAGCTTAACGGTAACGGTCATGTCACGGTGTCTTTTCAGACCCACCCTTTGTGAGGAAAGTTCGGGATGTATTAGCGGGAGATGGTGGCCCAGCCTTGGGGTGTTGATAACCTCGATTGAATCCTGGTTTTGCAGGAAATTCATATCCGAAAAGACTAAGCGGCTCATGCGGGAGATCTATATTTGCGGGCGGCTTGCCGGCAAAAGGCTTCCACCATGGAACCGGTGACCTCCTTGAATAAGCCGCCAAAAGCCATGCTCAGAAGGGCGTTTGCAAACTCGAAATCCAGGCTGAATGTGGCGGTGCAACCGCCGTCCCCACTCGGCTCGAATCGCCAGATCCCGTTCAATTTCTTGAATGGGCCATCGACGAGTCGCATTCGAATGGATTTGCCGGGTTCCATGGTGTTCTCTGTCGTAAAGGACAATTTCACTTTGGATTTCGCAATGGTGATGGTGGCCTTGAGCTTGCCCGGCGATTCCTCGAGAAGTTTGACTTCGCTGCACATGGGGATGTAGCTCGGGTAGGCTTGCACATCGTTCACCAAGTTGAACATTTCCATGGGCGAATGCGTTACACAAACACTGGTCGATACATTGGGCATGGGCTGTCGGCTCCTGGATATTTGAGTATCTCGATGGTCGAAGCGGATGTGTCAGGCCAACTTTGGCATGCCTTCCAATGCTTGGCTCAAGCGATTAATCTCTTCTTCCGCCTGGACTTGCTGAGTTACGTCATATTGAACGCCGAGGTAATAAATCAGATTGCCTTCATGGTCGAATAGTGGGGTAATCGCCAGATGGTTGTAGAACAGCTCGCCATTTTGACGGTAGTTTCTCAACGTAACCTCAACGGGCTGGCAGGCATCAATGGCCTCCCGCAGCGCTGCTCGAGCCTCCTGATCACGGTCATCGCCCTGCAGGAATCGGCAGTTCTTTCCCACGACCTCCTCCTGACTGTACCCGGACATGGTCGCAAAGGCTTTGTTGGCATAAACAATCGGCATGTCGGGTAAGTCTGGGTCGGCCAGGGTCACGCCATTCACGCAGGAATCAAGGATTTTGGACAGCATGTTGGGAATGATCCCAGGGTCTTTTTCAGGAATAAAAAACATCGACCTGACCTCTTGTGACGAAATAATGGCAATCGGCTTTAACTAAACTCGTCAAGCGCTTGGGGCTTCGCGCTCGATCAGACCTTTAAGGTTTTTCACGGTTCTGTCCGCACCATCCTGGACAGCCACGCGAACCAGTTTTTCAAAGGGACGAAGTATGGGTTCCAGTTCCGGGAACTCGAACGTAAACGTGACCCGCGTCAATGCGGACGCACCGTTTGGCTCCTCGAAATCATAGATACATCGATATTTGTTCGAAACACCCTCAAAGGCTATTTTGCTGTCCGGCAGCAAATCAGTGATCCTGAAGGTCGAGTCTGACTTACGCCCGTGATCGACCCGAATTTGGCGCATCAGGCTGCCTACTTTCAGCGGCCCATCGGATAGTTTTTTCAGGTCGATGACCTCGCTGGACCACCTTGGGTAATTTTCAAAGAAATCTTCGGCAACGAACTGGTACACGTCTTCCAGGCGAAGTCGGACGAGCCCGGAGGCTTTGCCTATGACCGGCTTGGGCGAGCCAAAAAACATGATCTAACTCCACGTTGGAATTTTGTAGGGACAGCACCGAGGAAACATACAGTTCAAATGACAAATGTATCCAGCCCCGCTAACAGGAGATCGTATTGTGCTTCGACGATTTCCTTGATGAGCGTGGCGGGTTGTCCGGCCACAATGTTTTGAGGTAATCCAAGCCAGCCGACCGCATCGTTTGGACCCATGCTGATCACATAACCGAGATCGCGATGAATGTAAGGTTCCAGCAATTTCACTTTGCTGGAATGCCTCAGTACATTGTGTGCGACCAGTCGTCCCTTGCGGAGCGCTGTCTGGGCGCTGAGTGAGTTTGATCCGGGTTTGTTGAAACGCGAGCAGTCGCCGGCCGCAAAAATTTTGGGAAGAGTTTTGCCTTCTAGTCGAACCTGCCCAAAAACATTTGTATCAATCACAGGCTCGGGACGCATTCCCATGAACAAAAACGCGGCCTTTGACGGTAGTTGGCTGATTTCCCCCGTCTCCTTGTTTTCGATTTCGATGCTGTCTGACGTTTGCGCCTTGAAGTAGTGATTAGGGAAAAAATCGGTTCCTGTGTCTTCAAGGCGAGAGACAACGTATTTCCCCAATTTTGGGTTGAACTGCGAAAGGGGTGCATCCGCGCCATCCACCAGCCGCAAATGCCAATCCAAGCCTTGTTGTTTGATGTAGTGTGAAATTTCAAATAAAAACTGAATGCCGGTGGCGCCGGAGCCCACCAGGGTGAGCCAGACACCTTCAGCGCTATTGCCCTCGACCGCCCGGTTGAGGATTTCCGGACCCGAAGTGCGGGCAAAATCCTCCAGCCCGAAACAATGATCGATGGCTTTGTGATGTTTGGAGCCTGTGCCGGTCGCCCAGATCAGGTAGTCGAATTCGATGAAGTCGCCGTTGATTTCCAGAAAGCCATCACTGGCCCATTGTTGTAATGAATCCTCTTCATAGGCAAGACAGGCCTGGATGTGGCGAGCGTCAAAACGCTTGGTAAGCAAATCGAACGGAACCCAGAATTCACTCAAGGGGCGGCGAAAGCTTTCATGCAAATGCGTGACCTTGAGATGCTGGTCCCGCGGGTCGATCAGCACGATTTCAGCTTCGGGGCTGTGTTCACGTAGCGCGACCAAAGCCGATAATCCAGCATAGCCTCCCCCGACAATGATGACTTTAGGTGCCTTGTCGGAAGGCAGATAAAAGGGCATGAACATGTTGACCCCGGCTTTAGTGGATGGGTGGTGACTGCTTGTGGCTGAAGGAGATCGGTTGCTGGTGGATAGTCAAGGCGACACGCTGGTAGGTTATTTGCCGGTCAGGGCTTTTCAGCCAATGCGGCCTCGATAGCCAGTCTGAGCAGGAGATCGTCAGGCTCGACATTCGAGGGAAAAACCTTGAGTACCTTGCCTTTTCGGTCAATCAGGTATTTCTGGAAATTCCATTGTGGAGGGGTGCCTGACTGTTTTGTCAGTTCCGTGAAGAATGCATTAGCATGGTCACCCGATACGGCGCTCTTGCTGAACATGGGAAAGGTTACGCCGTAATCGTTGAAGGAAACCTTAGCCGTTTGGCCCGGGTCTTCGTGTTCCTGTTTAAAGTCGTTCGAGGGAAAACCGAGGATCACGAATCTTTTGTTCTTGAACTCTTGGTACAGAGATTCAAGTCCCTTGAACTGGGGGGTGTAGCCGCACTGACTCGCCGTATTAACGGCAAGGATCACTTTTCCCCGGTAGGCTTCACAGAAATTAACAGGTCCTCCACCCAGCAAGGGGGCGCCGGAATATTGGAGTAGGGGAGGGCACTCACTGGAGTCCGCGATGGTCAGGGAGGGTCCCATGGCCATGAGTAAGGCAAAAGCAGGTAGCAAATTCATCCCTTCTTCCTCCCGGTTGTCGTTGCTCGAATCTTCCGATTAGTAACCTTTGGTGTCCCCTTTAGCGGTTTAGTTGCAATAGTCGCCTACGGAGCCAATGCAGAGGCTTCCGCCAATCACGATGGCGGGTGAATCGCTCAATTTCCGCGTCGAAGAAAGCTCGAGCCAGCATTTCATCGGAGGGGGAGTAGCCGTATCGTTTTAGCCATGCCTCCTTTGCTTCAGCTTGCAGCCGATAGTAGGCGTAATCGTAGGCCGTATTGGCGTCATAGCTGAGTGTCTCCTTCCGGTGATCAATGCCCCGGCTACGAAGCTCATCGAAAAACCAGCGACGCAGTGTCAGGTAATCCTGTTTATCAAAAGTGCTCATATGCTGTCTTGTCAGCCGGGTGTCGAGGGTTGGTTCATGTGGCCAGGGCCATGAGCCTCGAGAATGCTTCATGCCGCTTGGGGCTCCCTCTATGGAGCTTCCAGTCTGTCTGAAGTTCCATCATCCCGGATTCGGGGGCTTACAAGGACTTACTCAACCAATGGGGTTTTCCTAGGTAGTGCATCGTATTCTTCCAGACTGATTCGCCGAGCTTCGCCTTCCAGCATGACGGGAATGCCATCGCGAATTGGATAGGCCAGCCGGTCGGCCTTACAGATGAGTTCCTGCTCTTCCTTTTTGTAGATCAGATCGCTCTTGCAAACCGGGCAGACGAGAATTTCAAGCAGTTTTTTGTCCATGAGTCTTTATCTTCAGTTGTGTGAGTAGTTGCTCGCCAAAGGCGTCGGGGAGTTGAGCCTGTAACGGGATGTACCAATGATTCGGGTTCGCGAATTGCCGGCATTTGACGGCGTCCTTCTCTGTCATGAACAGGGGGCTGGAACCGGCGAAAGCGAGGTCTTCGCGCCGGTAGGCATGATGGTCCGGAAAGGCGCGGCTCTCCACGGTAAGTCCCCGCCGTCGCAAATCGTCAAAAAACCGTTGCGGGTGGCCAATGCCCGCCATCGCATAGGTCTTCTCTCCCGCGAAATGGTCGAGGGGACGGTGCTGCTCGGGGTTGGCCAGGTTGACGGCAGCGTTACTGGCCAGTGACATGACGATGCTGTCCTCGGGGCCGGTGCCGGAATAAATGACCCAGTCGACGGTTTCAAGGCGCGCAGGCGGTTCGCGCAGCGGGCCGGCAGGGAGGCAGTGACCGTTGCCGAAGCCGCGGACGCCATCCACCACGGCAATCTCGATGTCGCGGGCCAGCGCATAGTGTTGCAGGCCATCGTCGGCAATGAGAATGTCGCAGTTACCGGCGGCCAGCAGGGTGCTTCCGGCTTCGGCTCTTCGCGGATGGATGCATACCGGGCAGCCACTGCGGCGTGCGATGAGGACGGGTTCGTCGCCAGCTTCCTCGGGTGTCGTCTCTAGGCCGACGATCAGCGGGCGGGACTGCTTCTTTCCGCCATAACCCCGACTGATGATACCGGGACGATATCCATGATGCTTCAACAAGTCGGCGAGCCATAGCGTCAATGGCGTTTTGCCGGTGCCGCCCACGGTGAGGTTGCCGACGACGATCACCGGCACGGGGAGCCGGTCGACCTTTTTGCGGTCCCGTCGATAGGCGTTTTGTCGCGCCCTGACGGCCTGTATGAAGAGTTTTTCCGCTCCCGTCAGGAAAGGACTGGGAGCGGGGGTTTCATACCACTGACGTTGCAACCATGAATGGAGGGATTGGTTCAGGCTCACGGGGATCAATGCCCGGGGCTGCTTTGTGCGGCGAAGCTGATGTGCTGATAGCCCAGCTGTCCGGCGGCATCCAGGACCGTGATGACCGATTGATGGGTCGTGTTGCGATCGGCGTCGATGGTGATCAGCGGGTCGGGGTTGTCGCCGGCTGCTTCCTTCAGGGCTTGCTTCACAGTCTCTAGCTGGTTGTCTGTAAGCTCGCGCTGATTGATTCGGTATTGGCCTGCCGGGTTGATGACGATCTCAAGGCCGGTGTTTTGGGTAGGCGTCTGCGCCGTCCCCGCGCCCGGAGCTTCCGGGAGGCTGATGCGCAGCTGCGCCTCCCGGCTAAAGGTGGTGGTCAGCAGGAGAAAGATCAACAGCACGATGAGCACGTCGATCATGGGGATCAGGTTGAGTTCGGGTTCGTCGCGGTGTCGGGGACGGAAGTTCATGTTGACGGTCCGATCAGGAAGGGCGATTGAGTGCGCCGATCAGCTCCACAGCTTCCTCCTCCATGCGCACCGTCAGCTCGGCCACCCTGCCTTGAAAATAACGGTAGAAGATCAGTGTGGGAATGGCCACTGCAAGACCCGCCGCCGTGGCAATGAGGATTTCGGAAATGCCGCCGGCGAGTTGTGCGGGGTTGGCGATATCGCTTCCCGCTGAAGAGAAGGTCGCAAAGACCTTCATCATGCCTAGTACGCTGCCAAGCAGGCCAAGATAGGGTGAGATGGAGGCAATGGTGCCCAGCGTATTCAGGTAGCGCTCCAGATCATGTACCACCTGGCGACCGGCTTGCTCGACGTTTTCCTTCATGACCTCGCGCCCTTCTTTTTGGCTGGAGAGGGCTGCGGCAACAATGGTGCCCAAGGGAGAACCGGTTTTGAGATTGCGCAGGGCCACGGCATCCAGCTTCTGATTACGGTGCAGGTCCCACACTTGGGGGATGAGTTCGGCGGGCATGATCCGCGCGGTTCTCAGCGCCCAGAGCCGCTCTCCAATGATGGCCATCGCGACGACGGAGCAGGCAAAGATGGGGGCCATCATCCAGCCGCCCAGTTTGATGATTTCTAGCACGATCAATGCACTCGCTTGGTGGTGTGTGACAGGCGGTTTGGTTTGGGGCCTGGATCGCCATTACCTCATTGATTCTAACATCCGCAACATCGCCTCGAGGTTTTTGGGGAAGCGGGATCAGGTTGCGGCGTCCGGGTGGGCTCCGGATAATCCGGGAGGTTATTCAGCTATTGAACACAGGAGTCAAAAAGATGAGCGAGAGAATTATCATGCGGACTGGCGAGGCCCTGGTTGCAGGTGGTCCGCCTTTCACGGCGGCCGAGCCTGAGGTGGTCATCGGTGAACTGGACGGGCCCTTTGGCACGGCCTTCGCCAATCTCCTGGGTGATCAGGTCAAGGGTCATACGCGGGTCCTGGCGCTCATGAATACGGACATGATGGTGCGCCCCGCCACGCTGATGGTCAGCAAGGTGACGGTCAAGGCGACTGCGTATACCAATATTCTCATGGGGACTGTCCAGGGTGCGATTGCCAATGGTGTGCTGGATGCGGTGCGTAACGGCACTATCCCCAAGGAAAAGGCCAACGATCTGGGGATAATCGTCTCGGTCTGGCTTAATCCCGGAATTACCACTGTTGCGGATCTTGATCATGAAGCGCTATTCACCATCCATCGCGAGGCTACCCGCAGGGCCTTGGAGAAAGCGATGAAGTGTGAGCCCAGCGTTGATTTCCTTCTGGAAAACCAGGAAAAGCTCGTTCACAAGTACTACCAGAATGCCCTGGACGCCCGCAAATAGCCGAACCACTGAGCTCGAGACCGTCTGGCTGGGGTGTTTTCGATTAGAATGCGGGGCTATGTTTTTGATCAATTCACGAATGTCATGATAAGAATCGAGCGAACGGCGTGGCTTTTTGTATCCGCCTTTCTGCTGTTTGGGTGTGGTCAGAAAGGACCGCTGTACATGGAGGGACGTGAGCCGCTTTCGTCGGGCAAAGCCCAAGCGCCGAGGCAGGCACCCGCCCAAAAGGCCCCTGAAGTCGAACCTTCCGCGCCCAATTAATGGATCACTTCAACTATCGCGGGACGTCTTTGTACGCCGAGGACGTCCCCCTGACTGACATTTCGGCGAAATTCGGCACCCCCTGTTACGTGTATTCTCGTGCCACGCTGGAACGGCACTGGCATGCCTTCGACAATGCCTTTGCAGCGCATCCCCACTTGGTGTGCTACGCCGTCAAGGCGAATTCCAATCTGGCTGTATTGAATGTGCTGGCGCGTCTCGGTTCGGGTTTTGACATCGTCTCCGTTGGTGAATTGGAGCGGGTGCTCGCGGCCGGGGGCGAGCCCGCGAAAATTGTCTTTTCCGGGGTGGGCAAGCGTGAGGACGAATTACGCCGTGCACTGGAAGTCGGGATCCGTTGCTTCAACGTCGAGGTGCCCGGCGAACTGGATCGGTTGAATCGTATCGCGGGTGAATTGGGTCGCGCGGCGGCCGTTTCCTTGCGTGTCAACCCAGACGTCGACGCGCAGACACACCCCTATATTTCCACCGGGCTGAAAGAAAACAAATTCGGCATCGACGTGGATGAGGCAATGGCTCACTATCGACGAGCTGCGGCGATGCCTCATCTCGAGGTGGTAGGAATCGATTGTCATATCGGATCTCAGCTGACCTCGCTGGAGCCTTTTGTCGATGCTCTGGATCGAGTCTTGCTCATTGCTGAGCGGCTCAGGGAGGAGGGGATTGTTATCCGTCATCTCGATCTGGGTGGCGGCCTGGGAATTCGTTACAACGATGAAACTCCGCCCGAACCGGCCGCCTATGCAGAGGTGCTGTCACGCCGACTTCAAGGTCTGGATTACGAGATCTTCATCGAGCCGGGCCGGGCCATAGTCGGCAATGCGGGCATCCTGCTGACGCGGGTGCAATATCTGAAGACGAACGGGACCAAGCGTTTTGCCATTGTTGATGCCGCCATGAACGACCTGATCCGGCCTTCGCTTTATCAGGCATGGCAGGCCATTCTTCCGGCTCAGCGCAATGAGCAGGCGGAGCCTCACTGTTACGATGTGGTGGGGCCGGTCTGCGAAACCGGTGATTTTCTCGGTAAGGATCGTGAGCTTGCCATTGCGGAAGGGGATTTGCTGGCGGTGCGTTCTGCGGGAGCCTATGGTTTCTGCATGAGCTCCAACTATAACTCCCGTCCTCGTGTGGCTGAAATTCTGGTGGATGGGTTCAAGACCCATCTGGCAAGACCCCGTGAAACGGTGGCCGAACTGTTTCTAAGCGAACGGATATTGCCGGATTAGTTCATGTTGCTGAAATTCGTCAAGATGCAGGGCTTGGGCAACGACTTTGTCGTTATCGATGCGGTTCGGCAAAAAGTCCAGCTATCGCCCGAGAAAATCCGGTTTATTGCCGATCGGCATTTTGGTGTGGGCTGTGATCAGGTCTTGCTGGTCGAGTCGGCTCATCATGCTCATGCCGATTTTCGTTACCGAATCTTCAATGCCGACGGCAGTGAAGTCGCGCAATGCGGTAATGGGGCGCGCTGTTTTGCCCGATTCGTGCGTGAGCAGGGCTTGTCTGACAAGGACGAAATTCAGGTGGATACGGATGCGGGTCGGTTGGCGCTCCGGCAGACCGATGCTGGGCAAGTGGTGGTCAATATGGGGGTTCCGCGTCATGCTCCAGCGGAGATCCCGCTGAGGGTTGAGTCAGAGCAGTTCCTTTATGCGGTTGAGATCGACGGACAGTCGCATTCCTTTGGCGCGGTTTCCATGGGTAATCCGCATGCTGTGCTGGTGGTCAATGATGTCGATTCCGCTCCGGTGGAGTCATTGGGTCCCCGTTTGGAAAGTCATCCCTTGTTTCCCGAGCGAGTCAATGTCGGCTTCATGCAGGTTCTTGATGAGCATCAAGTCTGGCTGCGCGTTTTCGAGCGCGGCTCGGGTGAGACGCTGGCTTGTGGTAGTGGGGCCTGTGCGGCCTCCGTGGTCGGTATTGAGCAGGGATTGCTTACCAGTCCGGTGTCCGTGGAGTTGCCTGGCGGCCCATTGACCATCGAATGGCTGGGGCGGGGTCATCCGGTTTATATGAAGGGCCCGGCCAAAACAGTTTTTGAAGGAACTATTGAAATATGAACCCCCTCATTTCGCCTCAGTTGGATAACGCCAGTTTGACTCCAGAAGAGGTTGAAGCTTACCTCCGGGCCCATCCTGCTTTTTTTCAGGATCATCTGTCGCTGCTGGAAGGGATGACGGTGCCGCACCCAAGCGGGGAGGCTATTTCCCTGGTTGCTCGGCAACTGGATTTGCTGAGGGAAAAGAATCATCGCTTGCACAAGCAGCTGGATGAACTGGTACAAATCGCTCGTGATAACGATGCCCTGTATCAGCGTATCCACCAACTGACCCTGACTCTTTTGGAAGCGAAAAGCGTCGAGGACGTTTTGGCCAGCCTGGATTGGGGTTTGCACCAATACTTTCAGACGGATTTCGTTGTCATTCGTATCCTGGAGCCTCACCGGGAAAGCGCAATTTCCAATCTGTTCGTGGTCGCGGATAGCCCCGATGTTGCGTGGTGTGAAAGTGTCATCGATGGGGATAAACCCCTTTGTGGAAAACCCGATGCCGAACATGTGGGTTTTTTGTTCGGCAAAGACGCCGAGGTGGTTCAATCCTATGCCGTCATCGCGCTGCGCCACGCCGGCTTGCGTGGGATCTTTGCGATCGGTAGCCGTGATGCACAACGGTTTAATGCCGATATGGGGTCGGTTTTTCTGCGGCAGATGAGTGAAGTGCTGGCGGCTAAGCTGTCTGCTCTCGTCAATGATTTGTTCTGACTGGCTTGGATAGTTTCGCCCGCTGCCAGATCGACATCTACCTGGATCGATTGCGCTTTCAGCAGCAGGTGTCTGCTCACACGCTGGATGCCTATGCTCGTGACCTCCGCCAGTTGGTAATTTTCTGCGGTGAACGAGAAATCTCTGCCTGGGCAGAGTTGCATCCGGCTGACCTGCGTGATCATGTGGCGCAACGTCACCGCAATGGTCTGGGTAGCCGAAGCCTGCAGCGAGCACTGTCTTCCGTTCGCGGCTTTTTCGATTTTCTGATCCGGGAAGGTGAGCTCGAGCGCAATCCAGCCGCCGGACTCCGGGCGCCAAAAGCCCCCAAGACCTTGCCGAAGCTGCTCGATGTTGACCAGATGATCGGACTCCTGGAGGCACCCGTTGATGATGTGCTGGAGTTGCGCGATGTCGCCATGTGGGAGCTCTTTTACTCGTCAGGTCTGCGCCTGACCGAACTCACGTCTTTGGATCTGGTAGACCTTGATCTGCCGGCCGGTTCGCTTCTTGTGAGACAGGGCAAGGGTCGCAAATCGCGGCATGTCCCAGTCGGCAGGTGCGCCAGAAGTGCGCTTGAGCGCTGGCTTCTGGCACGTAAGCAGATCGTTGCCGCTGCTGAGCCTGCGCTATTTCTGAGCCGTCGCGGTGTTCGCATCGCTCAGCGAACCGTGCAGGCGCGATTGGATCGCTGGCAAAAAAAGCAGGGGATTCCGGAGCATATCCATCCCCACATGCTGCGCCATTCCTTTGCCAGTCATCTTCTCGAGTCAAGCGGCGATTTGCGAGCAGTGCAGGAGTTGCTGGGTCACGCCAATCTCAGCACAACTCAGGTCTACACCCACCTCGATTTCCAGCATCTTGCCAGTGTTTACGACCGAACCCACCCACGAGCCCGAGCCAGCGACTCAAGGCAGAAGGTAAAGAACAGTGCCGAGTAGCCGCTTTATCTTCGTTTAGCCGACAGGAAACGGCGTTTTTTTGTTGGCTCGGAATTAAAAAATGCAAATTCACAAAAATTAGGCTAAGATGATCCCACAGAGGCGGTTCGAGTGACGACCTCCCCCCCATCCAGTCCAGCTTGGGCCGCTTCTGTATCCTCCCCTTCCTACGTCCCCCAAACAGCTTTATCCCGTCGGGATAGATCCATTCCCATTTGTGTTTGCATTGACCCTGGTGTTGCAGATGGGGTGAGAAAGCGTTGTTGTATACTCCCTCGCGCTAGAGCTAACGCAACAGGATTTCCAGTATGTCAGTACCAGACCCGTCAGAAAACGAGATGCAGAATCCCGCTCCCAAGAAGAAGGGGTCTAATCTGCAGTCTTGGCTTGAGAACCGCATTTTTGCTCGGGTTCTCGGGGGTCTCCTGGGTATCTGCCTGATCATGTATGCCCTGGGTTGGTACTGGAGTCGTGAACCCAAACCATTTGATGTCGTCGAGGAGGCAGCCGAGGCTGCCAACGTCCAGAACCCCAAGGAATTGCCCCTGGGATACACCTATTCGACGACGCTGATCGAGATTGCCAATACCTTGCTGCACAAGCCGGGCGGCTTTTTGATGAACGACGTATTCCCGCCGAGTGTCATGCTGGACAATATTCCCAATTGGGAATTGGGCGCGCTGATTGCGCTGCGCGATGCCACGACCGCACTGCGTAACAATATTGCCCGCTCGCAAACCCAGTCCCAGGAAGATCCCGACCTTTCCAAGGGGGAACCCTTTCTTTACTTCGATTACCGATCCTGGCAGCTGCCATCCTCGGAATCCGAATACGAAAAGGGGATAGAGTCCCTCGAGGCCTATCGCGAGCGCCTAAGGAAGCGAGATGCCAATTTCTATGCCCGTGCCGATAACCTTCGCCAGTACCTTGAGGTTCTGGAGAAACGCTTGGGAGACTATTCCAACCGCTTGAGTGCTAGTACCGCCGACCGATTGCCGGAGGGGTCAGAGGAGCGGCACACGGAGTTGGGGCGCACGCCCTGGCTGAAGCTGGATGATCGCTTTTTTGAGGCGCGGGGTTATGCGTGGGCGGCGATGCTGGTGCTGAAGGCCATCGAGTTCGACTTCAGGGATATTCTCGGCAACAAGACGGCGCTGGTTTCTTTGCAGCAGATCGTCAGGGAGCTTGAAAACAGTCAGGAATCCCACTTGAGTCCGGTCATTCTGAACGGCAGTGGCTTCGGTCTTTTTGCCAACTACTCGCTCACACTGGCCAATTACATTGCACGGGCCAACGCGGCAACGATCGACCTTCGGAGCTTGTTGCAGCAAGGCTAAATCGGGTGTTTCCGGAAACAAAAGGCGCCGCTATGGCGCCTTTTGTTTGTCGGTTAGCTGAACTCTTCGATTTCAGGCGAGGTGCATTTTGCCCAGGAGCTTGACGAACCGTTCATAGCGGAAAGCATCGATCCGGCCCTCCTCAACCGCCTCGCGTACGGCGCAACCTTTGTCCTGAAGGTGTCGGCAGTCGTTGAACTGGCACTGGGTCAATAATTCCCGAAACTCACGATACCCTGAGGACAGGTCGGCGGCGTTCATTTCTGCCAGGCCAAAAACCGCGACGCCTGGGCTGTCGATCAGATCGCCCCCCTCCGGGAGGTGGTATAGCATGGCCGCGGTGGTGGTATGCCGGCCGAGGCCGGCCTTTTCCGACAGTTCTCGTGTGCGCAGATTTTTTCCGGGCAGCAGCGCATTGGTGAGTGATGACTTGCCGACGCCGGACTGACCGGCCAGCATGCTGCAACGGTTCTTGAGGCTTCCCCGGAGTTCCCCAAGACCTTCCCCCGTTTTCGCGCTGACAAGGTGGCACACATAGCCGATCGCCTGATAGGTGGCCAGCGTGTCCTCGACGGCCGAGCGTTGCGTTACGCGGTCAGCCTTGTTGATGACGATGCAAACATCCAGTGAACGGTGTTCGCTGGCGGCGGCATACTGATCTACCAATAGCCAGTCAGGTTCGGGTTCCGGTGCCACCACGACCACCATTTGATCGAGGTTTGCTGCTACCGGTCGGATCCGCCCGCCATGGGCGGGCCGGGTCAGCAGGCTTCTGCGCGGAAGAATCTTCTCCACTCGTCCCAAATCGCCATCCTGAGGGGACCAGAGGACCCGGTCGCCAACCGCTAGGGTTCCGAGTTGTCGGCGGGTGTGACAGAGCACTATATTTTTGTCTGGCCCCTCTACCGCCAGGGCCTGTCCTAGGTGGCTGAGGATGAGTCCTTCCAAGAGCCCAAAGGACGGGGTGGCGGCTGGCTGGTCCGGTTCCTTGCCCGGAGCGGATGGGCTCATGAAGCTTGCGTTCGGGTTTTCCCGTTCAGATTATCGATACGAATGGCGGCGGGCGGATGGCTGTAATGGAACGCCGCATACAAGGGGTCTGGCGTCAGGGTGCTGGCATTTTCGCGATACA
This sequence comes from Methylococcaceae bacterium, assembly GCA_044237765.1. GTDB lineage: Bacteria > Pseudomonadota > Gammaproteobacteria > Methylococcales > Methylococcaceae > UBA6136. The sequence goes on from JBIIEQ010000010.1 coordinate 33,200, forward strand.
GTTTTACCAGAGCGCTGATGAGATGTTTTGCCTCGGTATGGCTGGCAGCGAAGTCATCGGCTTCAAACTCGTATCGGCGCTGAAAAAAGGCCATGAGGGGTTTCAGGAAGACAGTGAATACCGGCGCCACCAGCATGAACAGGAGCAGTGCGGTCGCATTTGAGTGTGAGTGAACTCCCAGTCCCTCGTAAAACCAGTCTTGCCGGCTGATCCAGCCCAGTAGTGCGAAACCGGCCAGGGTAATGGCGGAGCTGGTGAGGAGCATCTTGACCACATGACGTCGCTTGAAGTGGCCTAGTTCGTGGGCGAGAACAGCTTCAAGTTCATCATGTTCCAGCGAGTCGACCAGTGTGTCGAAGAAAACGATGCGCTTGCTGTCACCGATGCCGGTGAAATAGGCGTTGCCGTGGCCGGAGCGCCTTGAGCCATCCATGACGAAGATGCCCTTGCTATGAAAACCGCAGCGTTCCAGCAGTGCCTCAATGCGTTGTTTCAATGTTGCATCGGGTAGAGGAGTAAATTGGTTGAACAGTGGGGCCACGAAAGTCGGGTAGGCCCAACTCATCAGGATCGAGAAACCGATCACGATACCCCAGGCGAGCAGCCACCAAAATTGTCCCGTTGAGTCCATCACCCAGAGAATGAGCGCTAATAATGGTGCACCAATGGCAAGGCTCAGCAGCGTTTGTAGTCCAAGGTCCTTGGCGAATTGCCCGGGAGTGTTTCGGTTAAAACCATAGAGTTCCTCGATGACGAAAGTCTGGTAAAGACTCAGGGGCAGCTCGATGAGTTGAACCAGCAGGAGCGCGGTCAGAATCAGTCCAATACCTGTCGCCAGCGGGGATAGCCCAAGACCACCCCAACAGGTTTCGATCACATTGATGCCGCCGCCCAGCGTGAACAGCAACAGAACAGCGATCCCAATCACTCGGTCGATGTCGCCAAGACGACCTTTGTCGATGGTGTAGTCGGCTGCCTTGCGATGGGCTTCGGGACTCACGGTGTCGTGGAAAGCCCCGGGTACCTCTTCACGGTGAGATTTCACGTGATCTGACTGGCGTCTGGACAACCAGTATTCGACGCCAAAGGACGCCGCTAGGGCGAATAGAAACAGTACAGTAAAATCGTTCATGGTCATTTTCCTCGGCAATCGATGTCTTTTGGGTGAGGCGTTGGAGGTTTGTTGGGAATGGTGGCCGGTTTTCTCATGACACCCTGATAAAGCTCAAATATGTCACAGAATCCGCAGAATCTCGTTTGGATCGATCTGGAAATGACCGGTCTTGACCCTAGCAAAGACAAGATCATCGAGATCGCTACCGTGGTGACTGACAAGGACTTGAATGTCCTCGCCGAAGGCCCCGTGCTGGCAGTTTTCCAGCCCGAGTCCACGCTCATGGCCATGGATGAATGGAATCAGAAGCATCACGGTGAATCTGGTCTGATAACCCGAGTCAGAGAGAGTTCCCTTAGGGAAGTCGATGCAGAACAGCTTACGCTGGACTTTCTGACTCAATGGGTGCCTGCGGGCGCGTCACCCATGTGCGGCAACAGCATTTGCCAGGATCGTCGTTTCATTGCTAGTGGCATGCCCAGGCTGGAAGCGTTCTTTCACTACCGCAATCTTGATGTCTCTACGCTCAAGGAACTGGTTGCGAGGTGGGCGCCCCAATTGGCCGAAGGCGTCAAGAAGGTCAGCAAGCATCAGGCGCTGGACGACATTCATGAGTCGATTGGCGAACTCAAGTACTACCGGGCAACTGTGCTCAATATTTGACGGCAGCGCTTATTTTGCCGCAAAGGTGGTCGCTTTCTCAAAGACCGGCGATGATAGCGACCAGCAGCAGAATGAAGAGAATCCCGACAGTGACGGACATCGTGAACCAGCTCCACTTCGGGGTTGCCACAGAGAGGGTTTCACCGCTTTCATCAACACCGGCACCGCAGTTGCTGCAAACAACGGCTTTGTCCTTCAGTTCGCTTCCACAATGACGGCAAAACATGGGCGGTCCTCAAGTTCAGTTGATCGGGTTCCAATGGCCGAGAGCATAGCTCAAGCAGCTGGGGGTTTCCATTCGTCGATTGATTGACCGGGTTTCCGCTGAGTTTGAACGGATGATGGTTTGTGTTGACCCAGCGCAAGCCTTGGCAGCGGCGACTGGATGAAGACTTGCTAAAAGTGGCAAATGTGCAGAACGGAGACCGCTGTGTGAGAATATGTGCCGCTATCGCTCCGGTTAACAAGGCGGGATATTTGCGAGGTGCGGCCTACCGAGCCGACCTTATGTATGGCCTTTCATGGCGCTGATAGCTCTCATCATTCAACAACTATCGAGGTTCACCACTTAATGAGCAAGAATAAATTCTCCACTTTCCTGGGTGCGGCTGTCGCAAGTTCTTTGGTGGGAGTCGCTGGAGCGAGCGAGAACCCATTTGCGGCGAAGGACTTGACGTCCGGTTACGTCCAATTGGCTGAAGCGGGCAAGGAAACGAAGGAAATGGTCTGCGGCGAAGGAAAATGCGGTGGGCAAAAGATGCAGAGCCCCGAAATGAACTGCGGTGCCATGATGGAACAGGCCAAGAAAACGCCGGACCAGGAAAGCAAGGCAATGGAAGGGAAGTGTGCCGGAATGAATATGGGCCAGCCCGCCAACGCCCCGGCTACCCCGAGCAACTAAATCGGTCTAAACCCAGTTGTCATGCCGGCATCGAGCCGATTTCCGGTTTATGGCGCTGGCTTAGGCTTGAGGCGGGCCTTGCTGGGCCCGCTCTCCGAGCTGAAACCGGCTCAGGTAGACTTCTACGAGGTTGCCCCAGAAAATTGGATGCGTGTGGGGGGGCGGTTCGGCAAGCAGTTTCGTGCGCTGACTGAATCCCACCCCTGTTGCTGTCACGGTCTTTCCCTCTCTCTGGGATCTCCTGCTCCGCTTGACGAGCTGTTTCTCAAGGAACTCAAAACGTTTCTTGATACTCACCACATTAGCAGTTACAGCGAACACCTAAGTTACTGCTCCGATGAGGGTCATCTTTATGATCTCATGCCGATTCCTTTCACCGAGGAAGCGGTTCATTACATCGCCGAACGTATTCGTCGTACTCAGACGATCCTCGATCGTCGCATCGCCCTCGAGAATATTTCCTACTATGCGGCGCCCGGAAAAGCCCTGGATGAATGCGATTTCCTCTTGGCTGTGCTTGATGAGGCTGACTGCGACCTTTTGCTTGATGTAAACAATGTCTACGTCAACAGTATCAACCACGATTATGACGCTGTGTCCTTCATTGATTCGATGCCGGCGGAGAAGATTGTAGGTCTTCATGTGGCGGGTCACTATGTCGAGGCCGAAGATTTTTTGATCGACACCCATGGGGCGGCTGTCATCGATCCTGTGTGGCGTTTGCTGGACCGGGTTTATTCGAATTTCGGTGTGGTTCCAACCCTGCTGGAGCGGGATTTCAATCTGCCTCCACTGCCCGAATTGTTGATAGAGATCGACGAAATCAAGCGGCTTCAGCTGGCTCACGCTCCATTGGCGCTCCGCTATGCCTGAGTTTCTGTACGATTTTCAGCGCACCCAGGCCGCCTTTGCTGCCTACATCCGCGATCCGGAGGGAGTGATCCCGCCGAGCGATGTTTCTTGTCAGCGAATGGCCGCTTACCGTGACCTGTTCTTCAATAACATTGAAAACTTTATTGCGACCGCCTTTCCGGTATCGAAGAGTGTGCTGGGTGTAGAAGCCTGGCGATCCTTGATTAGAGATTTCTATCGGGGGCACCACTGCAAAACACCATTGTTCATCGAAATTGCCGAGGAGTTTCTTGAATATCTATCCAATGAACGGTCAGAGGAGTTAGTCGACCCACCTTTCCTCCTTGAATTGGCACATTACGAATGGGTAGAACTCGCCCTAGCCGTCTCAGAAGAGGAGCTGCCGGAGGCCGGTAATGCATCCGGTAGGTCGATTCTGGATGACTGCATTTCCCTGTCGCCCGTGGCTTGGCCGGTAGCGTATCGATTTCCTGTGCATCGCATAGGCCCGAATTTCAAGCCGTCAGCTCCCGATGGAACGCTGACCTTTCTTGTGGTGTACCGGAATCAGGAAGACCTGGTCCGGTTCATGGAGCTCAATCAGGTTTCATATCGTCTGCTTCAGTCGTTGGATGATTCGCCCGGGCAGACGGTTCGCGAGCATTTGTTGATGATTGCTCATGAGCTTCAGCATCCGGAGCCGGATATGGTGCTGGAGTTCGGTGTGGATCTGATCCGTAACCTGCATCTAAAGGGCCTGATCAGGCTTCTTGGCTGAGAAAAACCAGCTCTTGGTTTTCGCTGCCCCGAGATGGGGCTTTTTTTGTGCCATTAAATGCCCCATTATGGTGCGAATTGTGGGTGGTGTGGTCTCTGGCTGACCAAGCATCCTCATCCTCATCATCGCAATCTTCTGGCCCCCAAATTGCTTGGTACTTGTTATGAATTACCAAGATCCCGCGTCAATCAACCCCAGAATACTCGACCACCTCACCGATGCGGTCCTGTTGTTCGACCAGGGCTGTCGACTGGTCTACATCAATCTTGCCGGGGAGATGCTGTTTGCCGTCAGTGCGCGGCAGGCCATGGGCGCAAGGGCCAAAGACCTGTTTGGCCCCAGCGATCACACCATGGAGTCGGATTTCAAGCGAGCCTTGACGAAAGGCGAATCGCTGACCAAGCGCAACCTTGCTTTGGGTACGCCAGCGCACCCCATCACGGTCAATCTGACCATCGTGCCGATTCAGGAAAAGGATACGGACAGAGCCGAAGCCGTACTGGTGCAGATAGAGCAGGTAGATCGGCACCTCCGTATTTCCATGGAAGAGCAGATTCTGGCGCAGCAAAACGCCGCACGCATGCTGCTGCGCGGGCTGGCACATGAAATCAAGAATCCCCTGGGCGGCATTCGGGGGTCAGCGCAACTCCTTCAGCGCGAACTGGCCAGCGAGGAGTTTCGGGAATACACGCAGATCATCATGGACGAGTCGGACCGCCTGCAGTCATTGGTCGATCGCATGCTGGGACCGAACAAGCCTCTTTTGTTGGAGCCCATCAACATTCACAAGGTGCTGGAGCGGGTGCGGCAACTGGTTCAGGTGGAGGCTCCGGCGGGGGTCTCCATAGAGCGCGATTACGATCCCAGTATTCCTCTGGTGAACGGAGACGGCGATTTGTTGATTCAGGCAATCCTAAATATTGTCAGGAACGCCGCTCAGGCGGTGGGGGTTCGGGGTCGGATTCTGATTCGTACTCGTATTCATCGGCAGGTCACCATCGGCAACAAACGAAACCGTCTGGTCGTGAAGATCGATGTGGAAGATGACGGGCCAGGCATTCCCGATGCGCTCATGGGGCAGATTTTTTATCCAATGGTCACCGGGCGGGCCGAGGGAACGGGCTTGGGTCTTTCGATTGCCCAATCACTGATCAATCAGCATGGTGGATTGATCGAATGCAATAGTGAGCCGGGTCACACGGTTTTTTCTATCTTTTTGCCTCTGGAGATGGGTCATGACTAAAGCTGATCAGGTGTGGATCGTCGATGATGACCGATCGATCCGCTGGGTGCTTGAAAAGGCTTTGCAAAAAGCGGGCATCGAGACCCGGAGCTTTTCCAGCGCGGACGGGTTGTTGGAAAGTCTGGGTCAGGCGCTGCCCGAGGCCATCATTACCGACATCCGAATGCCCGGCATGGATGGTTTGGCGTTGCTGAAACGGCTGCAAGAGCGTTATCCCGATCTGCCGGTCATCATCATGACTGCTCATTCCGATCTGGAGAGCGCAGTTTCCGCCTTTCATGGGGGTGCATTCGAGTATCTGCCCAAACCCTTCGATGTCGACGAGGCGGTGGATCGGGTTCAGCGCGCCTGTGCCCAAGCCCGAAATCTCCGGCTGGATCGGGAGCCCAGCCCCATGCCGGAGGCAACGCCGGAGATCATCGGGGCCGCACCAACCATGCAGGAGGTCTTCAGGGCTATCGCACGGCTGGCGCGGTCACATATCACCGTGTTGATCAACGGCGAGTCAGGGACCGGCAAAGAACTCGTGGCCAAGGCCTTACACCGCCATAGCCCCCGCGCCGCTCAACCCTTCATTGCGCTGAATATGGCAGCGATACCGCGAGATCTTCTAGAGTCAGAATTATTCGGTCATGAGCGCGGGGCGTTTACTGGGGCGCAGGCCAGAAGGGCCGGCCGTTTTGAGCAGGCCGATGGGGGAACGCTGTTTCTCGATGAAATTGGGGATATGCCTGCCGAGCTGCAGACCCGGTTGCTGCGGGTTCTGGCCGATGGTGAGTTCTTTCCTGTGGGGGCTCACGCACCCGTCCGAGTAGATGTCCGCATTATTGCCGCGACTCATCAGAATCTGGATTCATTGGTTGCCGAGGGCCGTTTTCGAGAAGATCTTTTCCATCGTCTGAATGTCATCCGGATTCACTTGCCCCCATTACGCGAACGCCGACAGGACATTCCTTTGCTGCTGCGGCATTTTCTCAAGGAGGCCAGCAAGGAAATCAAGGCCGAAACGAAACTCCTGCGTCCGGATGTGGAGGCTTACCTGTGTGGCCTGGATTGGCCCGGTAATGTACGTCAACTGGAAAATACCTGCCGCTGGATCACGGTGATGGCGGCTGGCAAGGATGTTCATCTCGATGACCTGCCGCCCGAGCTGTTACAGCCACCGAGAGAATCCGTTTACGCGCAGGTAGGTGAGGGCTGGCAGGAGGCTCTGCGCAATTGGGTGGATGAGGAGCTCAAGCGTGGTCACGTCAATATTGCCAAGGAGGCCATTGAATCAGCCGAAGGCATCTTGATCACGACGGCGTTGGGTGCAACCCGGGGGCGGCGGCAGGAAGCAGCCAAGCTTTTGGGGTATGGTCGAAATACATTGACTCGAAAGATTGCCGAGCTCCATCTGGATGTTTGAGTGCGTTCAGTGAATGGGCCGATTCCTGTTTGTGGCTCAATCATTGCCGTCATGAGTGAGATAATCAGGGTGAAATTACTACTGGCGGGATTGCCTTTGGATTCGATTCAATGACGTTCCTCGCTGGTTTGCTCTCCCCCAACCCCTTGTCTAGCGGTTTCTGGCCGAAAGATCCAGTTGCCTAAAACGGAAGATACGCATGCCTCACCGTAAGCTAACCAAAAGCCATCCCACTGCTCACCTGACGGATACCTCTCCGCTGGGTATGAAGCCAAAGGAGCTGGCCAGGGATATTGCCCAGCACTTCAATTACACGCTAGGTCGCGGCAAGTCCTGTAAATCCGCTCACTACACCTACACCTCTCTGGCGCTTGCTGTGCGCGACCGATTGATGGAGCGCTGGAAGAATACGCAGCAGGCTTATGGTGAGGGCAACTGCCGCCGAGCTTACTATCTGTCGCTGGAGTTCCTGATGGGGCGGGCGCTCAGCAATGCCATGCTCAACCTTGGTATCACCCATGCCACGGAAAAGGCGCTGCACACGCTGGGACTTGATCTGGAGGAGCTGGCCGATATCGAGGTGGATGCGGGTTTGGGCAATGGCGGGTTGGGGCGATTGGCGGCATGTTTTGTGGATAGCTGTGCGACCTTGCAACTGCCGGTAACAGGTTACGGCATCCGCTATGAGTACGGGATGTTTCGCCAGTTGATTGATCATGGCTATCAGCTTGAAGAGCCCGATCACTGGCTACGAAATGGACATGTCTGGGAACTTGAGCGGCCGGAGTTAACCACCCGCATCTGTTTTGGTGGAAACACGAAGGCGATGGCAGACGGTCGCATGGAGTGGATCAATACACAGGACGTACTGGCGGTGCCCTTTGATGTCCCGATTCCCGGTTTTCAGAATGGGACAGTCAATACTTTGAGGCTGTGGAAAGCGGCCGCAACCGATGAGTTTAGCCTTAGCGAGTTCAACGCCGGCGATTACACAGAGGCCGTGCGCTCCAAGAACATGGCGGAAAACATCACCATGGTGTTGTATCCCAATGACGCCAGCGAAAATGGCAAGGAACTGCGTCTACGACAGCAATACTTCCTGGCGTCGGCCAGCCTGCAGGACATTATTCGGGACTGGGTTCAGAAGCACGGCGAAAATTTCAGCCCGTTCGCAAAGAAAAATGTATTTCAGCTCAATGATACCCATCCGACCATCGCCGTCGCCGAGTTGATGCGTTTGCTGGTTGACGAGCATGGCGTGGCCTGGGACAAGGCCTGGCAGATTACCCGCCAGACCATGGCCTACACCAACCACACCCTGCTTCCTGAGGCTTTGGAGAAATGGCCTGTGCGGCTATTCCGCCAGTTGCTGCCTCGTTTGCTGGAAATCATTTTCGAGATAAATGCAGGTTTTCTTAAGGAGGTAAACGAGCGATGGCCCGGCGACAATGAGCGTTTGGCGCGAATGTCCCTGATCGAGGAGGGGTGGGAGCAACAGGTTCGGATGGCCTATTTGGCGATTGTCGGCAGCTTTTCCGTGAACGGAGTGGCCCAGCTTCATTCCGATCTCCTCGTGCAGGGCATGTTCAGTGATTTTCACGAGCTATGGCCTGAAAAATTCAACAACAAGACCAATGGTATTACCCCGCGGCGCTGGCTTGCGGGGTGCAATCCGGACTTGGCGGCGTTGATCACCAAGACCATTGGCGATGAGTGGACCCACGATCTGTCCAGACTGGCTGAATTGGCCCCGTATGCCGACGATCCCGCCTTCCGCAAGCGTTGGCGATCCATCAAACGTGCCAACAAGGAACGTCTGGCGACTTACGCCTTCAATGAGCTGGGCCTGACGTTGGATCCAGACGCGTTGTTTGATGTTCAGGTCAAGCGCATTCATGAGTACAAGCGTCAATTGCTCAATGCCCTTCATGTCATTCATCTTTACGATCGGATTCGGCGGGGGGATTTGAAGGAATGGACGCCACGGGTAGTGATTTTTGGAGGCAAGGCCGCGCCGGGCTACCAGATGGCCAAGCGCATCATCAAACTGATCAATGCCATCGCCTATGTCGTCAATACCGATCCTTCGGTGGGCAACAAGCTCAAGGTCGTATTTCTGCCCAACTATCGGGTTACGGCGATGGAAACCATCTGCCCCGGTACCGATCTCTCGGAGCAAATTTCAACGGCAGGCAAGGAAGCTTCTGGAACCGGGAACATGAAGTTCATGCTGAATGGCGCGCTAACCATCGGTACGCTGGATGGTGCGAACATCGAAATCCGCGAGGAAGTAGGCGCGAAGAATTTCTTCCTGTTCGGCTTGACCGCTGAAGAGGTTGAGCAGGCTCGTCCCCACTACAATCCCCAGGCGATCATTGAGGATGATGAGGATTTGAGTCGGGTCATGGCGTTGTTGGAGTCAGGCCACTTCAATGCAGGCGAGCCCGGAATCTTTGATCCGATCATCGATTCCATCAGGGGATCGTGGGATCCGTGGATGACGGCCGCCGATTTTGCCGGCTACATGGAGGCCCAACAGAGCGCGGCGACGGCTTATCGAGATGAAGAAAGCTGGACCCGAATGAGTATCCTCAACACGGCTGCTGCGGGTAAGTTTTCGTCAGACCGGACTATCGCCGAGTATAATCGCGACATCTGGAAGCTGAAGCCAGTGTCAGTCTAGCCGCCCCTGTCCGAATGATGCCGTTCTGCATGAATCACCCCCGGCTTGAGATCGGGCGACCTCAAGCGGGTCTTGCCTTGGCCGGGTGCCTCGATATGCCAATATTGCTCGGATTGAATGGTGGAGCCTAAACGACGATAATGCCCGCAATTCGGAAGTCGTCGTTCTCAAATCAAGTCTTGTCCCGATTGTCACTTGGCTATCAGTTAAGTTGCAAAAGGGGTGGGATTATGCGCGGCGCTTTATACCAACCAAAGAGCACCCCACCACAGGACGCATGGAAGAACTCGACGAGGAACTGGTCAGGCGCGTCCAACGGGGTGATAAGAAAGCCTTTGATGTGCTGGTCAGAAAATATCAGTACAAGATCGCCCAACTGATCAACCGTTACATCAAGGACCAGCATGAAGCGCTGGATGTTGCTCAAGAGACCTTCATCAAGGCTTACCGTGCCCTGCCTGGCTTTCGCGGGGACAGCGCTTTCTACACCTGGCTGTACCGCATCGCCATCAATACCGCGAAGAACCATCTGTCAATGCGGTCTCGTCGACCATCGGGCGATGAGATAGAAATCGAGGATGCGGAACAATTCGAGTCCGGTGGACGTCTGAGGAACTGCGAAACTCCAGAAGGTCTGCTTTTGACCGAGGAGATCGCCGTCGCGATTCAGGATGCTTTGAAGAAGCTTCCCGATGAACTCAGAACAGCGATCACCTTGCGGGAGTTTGAGGGATTAAGCTATGAGGAGATAGCCCAGGTAATGGGCTGTCCGGTTGGAACGGTGAGGTCCCGAATTTTCCGTGCGCGAGAGGCGATAGATAAACGACTTGAACCCCTGATTAGGTAGGAACACGATGAACACTGAAGACAATGGCCAAAAATTGAGCGCCCTGCTCGACGAAGAATTGGGTTATCACGATTCTCTCTCCCTGATGAGTCGGCTTGAGAGCGACGGGGAGTTGAGTGCCAAGCTGCATCGCTATGCCGTGGTCAAGGAATGTATGAAATCCGGGAGCCCGTTGGTTCCTGATGCGGATTTTGTCGATCGGGTCCATGCATCGCTTGCTGAGGAGCCTGTGGTCCTTGCACCGCGCACTATGCGTAAGCCGGTCGGGGAAAAAGTCGCCACTTATGCGATCGCAGCCTCCATGGCTGTGATTGCTTTGCTCGTGGGGCGCTCCTTAACTGATTATTCACCTGACAGGGCCGGCCAACTGTTGGCCCAAGCGGAAATGACCAGCCCGGTCACTCAGGCATCGATGGAGCCTGAATTGCGTGATTATCTCGCGCTTCACAATGAATCTACCTACCTCTCAGGTAGCCAGGGCATGATGCCTTCGATCCGGTTAGTGAGCGGGTCAGTTGGGCGCTAACGACAGGTCAAGGCTGCAGGTGGCTCGATTTTTCTCAAGCTCTCGAACGTCCACTTTATTCCTCGCTGTCCTCAGTCTAAGCCCACTCCCGTTGTGGTCAGGGCAAGCCTCGGTGAAGCCCACAACCGGTGTTGAGTGGCTGCAGGGTATGCGTCAGGCCGCCGGTTCGCTGAATTACCAAGGGGTTGTTGCTTACATCAAGGATCAGCAGGTCGATAGTTTCAAGCTTTATCATCAAGTCATCGACGGTAAGGAACGCGAGCGACTGGTTGCAATGAACAGCCCTTTCAGGGAGGTTCTACGCGCCGATGGTAACGTGGCGAGATATACCGCCGACTCGCATCAGGTGGTGGTTGAGACAAGGTCATCGAATCAATCCGTACTCATCAACCTGCCTGAGGATACCTCCCTGCTGGATCGGTATTACCGGATCAACCTGCGTGGCCAGGAGTATGTGGCTGGCGCCTTGACTCAGGTGGTGGCGCTGGAGCCGAAGGATGCCTACCGTTACAGTCGGCTACTATGGATTGATACCTCGACACATCTTCCGCTCAAGCTGGAAGTCCTGAATGAGGACGGGATGTCCGTGGAGCAAATGGTTTTTACCACCATCAACACCAAAGATCTGATAGCGCCACAGGACTTGCAGCCATCGGTTCAGGCGACTTCAGCCATCACGCAGATCAGTCATCGGGAAACCCTTCCGGTGGACGGCTTGAAGTGGACTTTCAAGTCTGTGCCAGAGGGGTTTCAGATCCTCTCTTACTCTGTCCTCAAGCGACCCCCGCTGAACTCGCCGGTGGAGCACGTCCTGATGAGTGATGGGTTTTCATCGGTTTCGGTTTACATCGAAAAGCGAGACGCTCGCATCAATCCGGGTGCCAGAAAAATCGGTGCTGCGAGTGTCGACTCGGTTAAGTTGGGTGATTTTGAAGTTACCGTCATGGGTGAGGTGCCCCAAAAGACCGTTGAGCTCATCGCAAATGGTGTCCGAATAAAGGGCGATAATTGATGCTCGAGGCTGAAGCGGTCGTTGCAGATGTTTCGGGCGGTGCTGTTGTGCTGAGAGTGATTCCCCGGACCTGCAATGGCTGCAAAATATCTTGCTCAAAATCTGAAGGGCTTGACCCCAAATGTTTCGAGTTCAAAAACCTTAGCCTGATATCATCGACCGGTTTATCCGTTGGTCAGCCTGTTTTTCTTGATATACCCCGTGAGCGGCTGATAAGCGCCGCATTCCTCCTCTACCTTGCTCCATTGTTCGGGTTTCTGTTCGGCATGGTGTTAGGCAATTGGGTTGCTGCACGGTTTGTTCCCGAAATTTCCGAGTCATGCGCGATGATCGGTGGTTTGCTGGGCTTAACCTCGGTATTTCGTTGCCTGTCGAGCCAGAGAGTCGGTTTGAGTCTGTTACAAGTTGTGCCAACGATCAGGCCGTTGCGCTGATCATTCATCAAAGCTTTTTCGAATTTTCTTCCGCTGGAGTCACCGATGCTGAAAGCCACATGGCGCCTCATTTATTTGCTAGTGCCCGTTTTTTTAATTGCTTCTCCCAGCTACGGGCAACTGCCTGACTTTACGGGTCTGGTCGAGCAAAATAATGCGGCTGTAGTGAACATCAGCACCACACAGAAAGTGGCTGCCAACCCAATGCAGCCTCAACTGCCCGAGGGTTTGGAGATTCCGGAAGGTGCGCCTTTCGATGAGTTGTTGAAGCGCTACTTTGGCGAGGGCGGACCTGGTGCACCAGGAGGTCCAGGTGGCGGTGAGCCGGATGATGCGAAGTCGCTGGGTTCCGGTTTCATCATTTCGCCCGATGGCTATGTCATTACCAATCATCACGTCATCAAGGACGCTGAGGAAGTGGTTGTTCGTTTGCAGGATCGGCGTGAACTGGTTGCCAAAATTGTGGGCTCTGACAAGCGCAGTGATATCGCTCTGCTGAAGCTCGAAGCCAAGGATCTTCCCGTAGTGAAGTTGGGGTCATCGGATGAGCTGAAGGTCGGGGAATGGGTGCTGGCCATCGGTTCTCCGTTTGGTTTCGATCACTCGGTCACGGCCGGTATCGTCAGCGCCAAGGGCCGAAGCTTGCCCAGCGACAACTATGTACCTTTCATCCAGACGGATGTGGCGATCAATCCGGGCAACTCCGGGGGGCCTTTGTTCAACCTCGAGGGTGAGGTCATCGGTGTCAATTCGCAGATCTACAGCCGGACTGGTGGCTTCATGGGACTTTCCTTTGCCATCCCGGTCGATGTGGCCATGCAGGTAGTTGAGCAGTTGAAGTCGCAGGGGAAGGTTTCCCGCGGTTGGCTGGGCGTGCAAATTCAGGATGTTACCCGTGAACTGGCCGAATCCTTCGGTATGAAAAAGCCGCAGGGTGCACTGGTGTCGAAGATCATGCCCAAAAGCCCTGCAGGAGAATCGGGAATTCAGATCGGTGACATCATCGAGGAATTCAATGGCAGGGAAATCAATACCTCAGCCGAACTGCCGCCGATGGTAGGCACGACCAAAATTGGGGAAACAGCGAGGCTGAAGGTGCTGCGGGAGGGCAAATCGCTGGAGATTCCCGTCAAGATTGGTGCGCTGCCCGACGAGGAGCCTGCCATGGCGAGCAAGGAAGGGCCTTCCGTCGGCGACAAGGTAGCCCGATTGAATGTTGCTGTCGCCAATCCGACCGACGAGCAACGCGAACAGATGGAGCTGCCGAAGAGAGGCGGTGTTGTCATCATGGGCGTCAAGCCGGGGCCGGCAGCCGAAGCAGGTATTCGTCGCGGAGATGTCATTCTCCGCATAGGGGATCAAGCCGTTCGGGACGCCAAGCATTTCGGTGACATCATCCAGGTGTTGCCAAAAGGAAAGAGTGTCGCGGTCCTGGTGCAACGTCAGGGGGGATCACAGTTCCTCGCCATTAAACTCAAGGATTGAGGCTGTGTCGGATCAAAAGCACATACGCAACTTTTCTATCATCGCTCACATCGATCATGGCAAATCCACCCTGGCGGATCGTTTTATCCAGACCTGTGGCGGGCTCAGCGAGCGGGAGATGTCTGCTCAGGTGCTCGATTCAATGGATATCGAGCGAGAACGTGGGATTACCATAAAGGCGCAAAGCGTTACCCTCGGCTACAAGGCTAGGGATGGACAGACATATCAGCTGAACCTGATCGACACGCCCGGGCATGTCGATTTTTCCTATGAGGTTTCGCGATCACTTGCGGCGTGTGAGGGCGCTCTGCTTGTCGTGGATGCGGCCCAGGGTGTAGAGGCCCAGAGCGTGGCCAACTGTTATACGGCGATCGAGCAGGGCCTGGAGGTCATCCCTGTCCTGAACAAGATCGATCTGCCTTCTGCCGAACCGGATCGCGTCTGTACGGAAATCGAAGAAATAATTGGCGTGCCGGCGGATGAAGCCCTGCGCATCAGTGCCAAGACCGGGCTAGGTGTCGAAGATCTGCTTGAGCAACTGGTTGCCAAGGTACCCGCGCCAGAGGGTGATCCTGCTGCGCCCTTGCAGGCACTGATCATCGATTCATGGTTCGACAATTACCTGGGCGTGGTGTCGCTGGTGCGGGTGGTCAATGGTTCGATCAAACGCAAGCAGAAGATGGTGATGATGTCGACGGGCAAGAGCCACATCGTCGATAAACTCGGTGTGTTTACGCCCAAATCACTCAACAAGGAAAGCCTCGATACCGGCGAGGTGGGTTTTGTCATTGCCGGCATCAAGGATATATTTGGGGCGCCTGTGGGGGACACGATCACGGCGACCGATGAGCCATGCGAGCAGGCATTGCCCGGTTTTCAACAGGTTCAGCCGCGCGTGTTCGCGGGTCTCTATCCGGTTGAGTCCGATGATTACGAGGATCTGCGCGAAGCGCTAAACAAGCTGAACCTCAATGATGCCGCGCTGCAGTTCGAGCCCGAAACCTCCCAGGCGCTCGGCTTTGGTTTTCGCTGTGGGTTTCTCGGAATGCTCCATATGGAGATCATCCAAGAACGTCTTGAGCGTGAGTATGATCTCGATCTCATTACTACGGCCCCCACCGTGGTTTACGAGATTCTCAAATCCGATGAAACCACCATCGAGATCGATAATCCATCCAAATTGCCTCCGCCGAACGAGATTGTCGAGATTCGTGAGCCCATCATCGAGGCCAACATCCTCGTTCCTCAAGATTATTTGGGCAATGTCATCAGTCTGTGCATCGAAAAGCGCGGTGTGCAGCGTCGCATGCAGTACACCGGCGGGCAGGTAGCCATCAGTTTCGAGTTGCCGCTGAGCGAGGTGGTCCTGGATTTCTTTGACCGACTTAAATCCGTCAGCCGGGGCTTTGCCTCATTTGATTACGAGTTCCTGCGATTCCAGGCGGCGCCGCTCATCAAGCTCGATATTCTCATCAATGGCGAGCGGGTCGATGCCCTTTCCTTGATCGTGCACCGGGATATCAGTCAATCCCGCGGGCGCGATCTGGTTGAAAAAATGAAGGATCTGATTCCCCGGCAGATGTACGAAGTAGCCATTCAGGCCGCGATCGGCTCCAAGATCATTGCCCGATCCTCGGTAAAGGCCATGCGCAAGAATGTTCTGGCCAAATGTTACGGCGGTGATATCACGCGAAAGAAAAAGCTGCTCGAAAAGCAGAAGGCGGGTAAGAAGCGTATGAAGCAGGTAGGTAAGATCGATATTCCGCAAGAAGCCTTCCTCGCTGTTCTACGCGTCAATAAGGATTAACCGATGGATTACGATTTTTCGTTTTTTTTGGTGCTCGCGACCTTCGTCACGGGTATTGTCTGGGGCGTTTATGCCCTATTGCAGCGCAAGGGAATCTTAGATGCCGGTGCTCAGGAGCCCATCATTGTCGAGTATGCCCGGTCCTTCTTTCCGGTAGTGCTGGTTGTGTTGCTGCTGCGTTCCTTTCTGTTTGAGCCTTTTCGGATCCCCTCGGGCTCCATGATGCCCACCCTCCTGGTGGGTGACTTCATTCTTGTCAACAAATTTACCTACGGCGTACGCTTGCCGGTACTCAATACGAAAATTATCGAGAATGGTTCACCTGAGCGGGGCGACATCATCGTCTTTCGTTTTCCCAAGGATCCAACGGTGGATTACATCAAGCGAGTGGTGGGCTTGCCCGGCGATCGCATCGGGTACTACAACAAGCAGGTTTTCGTGAATGGTGCTGCCATCAAGCAAACAGCCCTGGGCGAATACATGGGCGGGACTCAAGGAGCCGGCATGGAAGGGGAGTCGCTGTTCAGTGAGGAGTTGGGCAAGGTCACCCACGACATCCTGGTCAGGCAGGGGGATCCCTCGGCTCGTGAAGGCGAATTTGTTGTGCCCGCGGGACAGTATTTCGTGATGGGCGATAACCGTGACAACAGCAACGACAGTCGTTTCTGGGGTGCGGTGCCTGAGGGCAATCTGGTCGGTCGAGCCTTCTTTATCTGGATGAGTTGGGATTCCGGCAAGCCCGGCATTTCCTTCAATCGAATTGGCCAGGTGCTGGAGTGATGACCGTCCATCCGCGATGCGTGACCAACATGGGGAGATCCCGGCGATGCCGGTCATTCCAGAGGGGCATGACATTGCTGTCATTTCTGGTGACTGTTGCGATTGCCATTGTGCTGGGCACCCTGGTGATGGGTTTGTTGCCGGCCTACGTCAATCATTACAAGGTGAAGGCTTCGCTCGCGGCCCTGCAATCCCAGCCGGAGTGGGCTTCACGGTCTCGGGAAGAGATCATTAGCGCTCTGCAAAAACATTGGGAGGTTGATTCGGTGGATGACGTCACCCCGCGAGACATTGCCATTACCCGCGAGGGGCGGAACACCAATGTACGTGTCGCCTACGATGTGACCCGGCCTTTTTTCCGCAATATCGAACTGGTGATCCATTTTGATGAGGCGATAGAGGCGGCTGACCGTTGATTCAGGAGCCCGAAAAACTCGCCAGGAAACTTGGTCTCAAATTCAAGCAACCGATGCTCGTGAAGCGGGCATTGACGCATCGAAGCGCCCATGCCGACAACAACGAGCGACTCGAATTTCTGGGGGATTCGGTGCTTGGATTTGTCATTGCCGAGCGGCTTTACCAGAAGTTCACCGAAGCGGACGAGGGGGTGCTGAGCCGCCTGCGCGCCACCCTGGTCAATCAAACGGCCCTGGCCAATATCGCCCGCAAGCTCAGCTTGGGCGACTACCTGATCCTTGGCTCGGGTGAACTGAAAAGTGGTGGCTATCGCCGGGACTCCATTCTCTCCGATGCCATGGAGGCATTGATCGGTGCCTTGCTCATCGATCAGGGCATTGATGCCTGCCGTGTCTGGATTCTGGGGTTATTCGCAGATCAGATCGACGGACTTTCCATGCGTGACTGGAAAAAAGATCCCAAAACCCGGTTGCAGGAATCCATGCAGGCCAGAGGATTGGATCTCCCGGCTTACACGCTCAAGTCAGTGGTGGGGCAACCTCATGATCAAAGTTTTGTGGTGGAGTGCCGGGTTTCTCTCACCGAGGAAACTTGCGAGGGGAGGGGGTCTTCCCGTAAACGGGCCGAGCAGGAATCCGCGGAAAAAATGCTCGCTAAACTCATCGAAGAATTTGGGTTGAAAGCATGAAATCTGGTTTTGTTGCGCTCGTCGGTCGGCCGAATGTAGGTAAGTCGACCTTGCTCAATCATCTGGTGGGACAAAAGATCAGTATTACGTCGCGCCGCCCGCAAACGACGCGTCATCGCATACATGGGATCAAGACGACTGAGGCTGGGCAGGCGATTTTTGTCGATACTCCCGGCATCCATGCCAGCGAAAAGCGCGCCATGAACCGGTATCTCAACAAGGCCGCCGGTTCGGCCCTTGGCGATGTCGATGTGGTGGTATGGCTCATCGATCGGCCAGCGTGGTTGCCGGAGGACGAGTTGGTGCTGCAACGCATCAGCACGGCAGGGGTGCCGGTTATTCTGGTCATCAACAAGATCGACCGTATTGAGGACAAGGACGAGTTACTGCCATTTTTGCAGGCAGCTTCGGAAAACCATGACTTCGCCGCGATGATTCCGGTTTCCGCGCTGAGGAGTTCCAATCTCGATGTGCTGGATCGAACGATCATGGATCTTCTGCCCGAGGGGGAGCCAATTTTTCCGGAAGATCAGATTACCGATCGTTCCATGCGCTTCATGGCGGCGGAGATTATTCGGGAAAAGTTGATCCGTTCCCTGGGCCAAGAGGTGCCCCATGCGTTGACCGTTGAAATCGAGGAGTACAAGCAGGAGGGGGAATTGACCCGCATCCGTGCCTTGATCCTGGTTGAACGGGCCGGACAGAAAGCCATCGTCATCGGCAAGAAGGGCGAGGTGCTGAAAAAAGTCGGCGAACGCGCCCGCCATGACCTGGAGCGGATGCTCGAGGGTAAGGTATTCCTGCAGTTGTGGGTCAAGGTGAAGGAGGGTTGGTCCGACGATGAGCGCGCCCTGAGGAGTCTGGGTTACGCGGATTGAAGCGACCCTGGCATGGTGCAGAGTCGCTATCCCTGCGATTTGATGGATGAAGCCATCATCCTGCATTGCCAGCCCTACCGCGAGACCAGCCTGTTCGTCGATGTGCTGACCGAAGGTCATGGCCGGCTTCGGCTGCTGTCCAAGGGTGCCCGGCGGGGGCGGCATCCACTTTCCCATATACTGCGGCCTTTTTCGCGAGTCCGACTCTCCTGGGCCGGGCGAGGGGAACTGCCGTTGCTGACGGTTGCCGAGCCATCCGAGCCGTCCGTTTGCCTCGAAGGCACGGCCCTGTTCTGCGGGTTCTACATTTCAGAGCTTCTGTTGAAGCTATTGGCCCTTCAGGATCCGCATGCAGGGATATTCAGGCTGTGCCTTGAGACGCTGCAGGCGCTTGAGCGGGGTGCCGATCTGCAGCCGACGCTCAGGGGCTACGAGGTCGCTTTGCTGGAGGAAATTGGCTATGGGCTGCGTCTGGATGAAGATGCCGAAGGACGACCCATCAGTGCCGATCAGGTCTATCTTTATCGACTCGAAGAGGGTGCCGTGCCGGTCGGGTCGGGGAGGCGGAATGGGGTTCGGGGGGCGACCCTCCTGGCATTGCAGCAGCGTCAGTTCAGCGATGACTCAGAGTTGCGCGAGGCCAAACGACTGATGCGGGGTGTTCTCAAGCACTACCTTAACGGACGCTCACTCAAGAGCCGTGAACTGTTCAAACCAACAAAGAGTTAATGCGATCATGAGCGCGACATCACCCATCCTGTTGGGGGTCAACATAGACCATATTGCCACCGTCCGTCAGGCGCGCGGGACCCGCTTTCCCGAGGTCATCCATGCCGCGTTGATCGCAGAGCAGGCCGGAGCGGACGGCATTACCGCCCATCTGCGCGAGGACAGGCGGCATATCCAGGACAGGGACATCGAACTGCTGAGCCGTATTTTGCAAACCCGGCTGAATTTGGAAATGGCCGTCACCGACGCAATGGTGGAAATGGCCGTCACCGTCCGCCCTGGTGCCTGTTGTCTGGTGCCCGAAAAGCGCGAGGAACTCACCACCGAAGGCGGACTGGATGTGGTGGGTAACTTCGACCGGGTAAAGGCAGCCTGCGCAGCGCTCGGTGAGGCGGCAATCGAGGTTTCTCTCTTTATCGATGCCGACACACCTCAAATCGAGGCAGCCGTCCGGGCCGGAGCGCCGGTTGTCGAGCTGCACACCGGTCATTATGCAGACGCGGTCACATCGGGGGACCGGCTGCAGGAATTGGAGCGTCTCCGGGTTGCAGCACGGCGGGCGGCCAGCCTAGGGCTTGTCGTTAATGCCGGTCATGGCCTTAATTACCATAATGTTGCCGATGTCTGCCGAATTCAGGAGTTTCGGGAGTTGAATATCGGTCATTCCATCATCGCCCGTGCACTCTTCTCGGGCCTCGATAAGGCGGTTCGTGACATGAAGTCCATCATGGAAACGGCTCGGGTGGCCGCTTCAATTGACCCCGCTTAGGCATTCTGCGATAGTTCCCGCCCCGCTAAATCACCTAACTTGAGGGCGCTGTGGGTTGCATTTCGGTGTAATCCGCCTAATTTGGTATGCCAGCTTCACGACACGGCGAGCAGGAATTGGCCACACCATCCCGGCGGCGACAGCTGTCCGGACGGAGCTTGCCGCCCGTTCAGACCGCTTATCAGCGTCCGGTCATACTCGGCTTTCTGGTCTTTTTTATCATCCTGGCCTTGTTGTTCCATCAGCTCCACACCCGGTTGGCCGATATGGAATCCAGCTTGGCGACCGAGGCTGTGGGAGGCGGCCGACTGGATGCCATGGGGCAACAGATGGAGGTTCTTCGCAACCGGCTGCATGGATTGCTGGCTGATTCTGTCGAGATTCGGCTCAAGTCACTGGAGCGTGATATCTCGCTGGGCAAGGTGAGTACCGAGGATCTGCAGCTGTTTGATACCCTTCAAAACGACCTCAAGGCGCTGGAGAACTACTCCAGCATGGCGGGCTCCATCGGGATCGATGAGGCGGTGCGCGAGCATCCTCGTTATCAGTCGCTGGCCCTTGCATCCGGGAAAGCTATCGCCCACGGCGAGATGCTGAACGAAATTTCCCGGCTACGGATATTGCTTTATCTCTGTCTGACCGGTCTGATCGCCGGCGGTGCCGTTCTGGCGGGTCGCTACTGGGTCGAATCCCGCCGGCAGTCGGCCCTCTTGCCGCCAAAGGTATCCAAGCCAGCTCTATTGGGGCGGCGCCGCTAGATCCGTTGCCTCAATCAACCGTTTCGGCAGGGACATAGCGTGCTGCACGAATTCGCCAACCACTCTCCGCGCCATTGTCTGCGACTCCCTTAAGACGAACTGTCTCCGTCGCGCCCATGCTCGACTGGACTGACCGCCATTGCCGATTCTTTCTGCGGCTGATTTCCTGTCGGGTGCTGCTGTACACCGAGATGGTGACGACAGGGGCCGTTTTGTATGGCGATCGGGAACGGTTGCTGGGGTTCAATTTGCCGGAAAAACCGCTGGCGCTTCAGTTGGGTGGCAGCGATCCGGCCGACCTTGCCGAGTGTGCTCGCATTGGGGAAGGATGGGGTTACGATGAGATCAACCTGAATGTCGGTTGCCCGAGCGATCGCGTGCAACGCGGACGTTTTGGTGCCTGCCTGATGGCTGAACCGGAACTGGTCGCGGAATGTATCGCGGCCATGGCCAGCGCCGTCAGGATTCCGGTGACAGTAAAAACCCGCATCGGGATTGACGAGCGGGATTCCTACGAAGAGCTGGCCCACTTTATCTCCACAGTGGAGGCGGCGGGTTGCGAAACCTTCATCATTCATGCGCGCAAGGCCTGGCTCAGTGGGCTCTCGCCCAAGGAAAACCGAGAGGTCCCGCCGTTGCGGTATGACATCGCAGCGCAGATCAAATGCGATTTCCCCAGGTTGGAGATCATTCTGAATGGAGGAATCCAGTCGCTTGATGAGGCGAAGGCCCATTTGGAGACCTTCGATGGCGTCATGATAGGGCGCGCGGCCTACCATAATCCTTATCTGCTGGCTGACGCCGATCGTCTGTTATTCGGCGAGGCTCATTCGCCTCTTCCCCGACGGGCCATCATCGAGTCCATGTTGCCCTATATTCAAGCTGAACTGGATCGCGGTGTTCGTCTTCACTCCATCAGTCGCCACCTGCTAGGTCTCTACCATGGTCAGCCCGGCGGACGACTTTGGCGGCGGCATCTCGGTGAAGCGGCCACCCAGCGCACGGCGGGTGTGGCGGAGCTTCGGGACATTCTTGAGCGGGACTGGCTCAGATCAGCCTGAACAGTAAGCGGTCTGGCCGGGGTATACTTAGCGCCTCGTGAAATTCGGTGACATGACATGCAAGACAAGATGGAACAACTGTTTTCCCAAATCATTCAGGAAATCGGGGAAGACGTGACGCGGGAGGGCTTGGTTGACACCCCCAAGCGCGCAGCGGCGGCGTTCCGCTTTATCAACAATGGCTACACTCGCAGCCTGGATGATGTGCTGAATAACGCCATCTTTGAGGCCGATACCGAAGACATGGTGATCGTCAAGGATATCGAGCTGTATTCGCTGTGCGAGCACCACTTGCTCCCTTTTATCGGCAAATGCCACGTGGCCTACCTGCCTAAGGGGAAGGTCATTGGTTTGTCCAAGGTGGCCCGTATCGTTGACATGTATGCCCGTCGCCTGCAGATCCAGGAGCGGCTGACCAATCAGATCGCGACAGCCTTGCATACGGCCATTGACCCGGTCGGGGTAGCCGTTGTAATCGAGGCCAAGCATCTGTGCATGATGATGCGGGGTGTCGAAAAGCAGAACTCGGTCATGACGACGTCCTCGATGCTGGGACTGTTTCGCAAGCAGATCAGCACCCGATCGGAATTCCTTAATCTGATCAACCGCTAGGCCGGATGAAAAGCGCCCTCGTGGGATGGCCGGTCGCCGGTCATCGATACCCGGCTTCTTGTGCATGGGTCATTGGGTGAAAATGTCTTTGGAACCCAGTAGGCCCCGGAGACTTGGGCGGTGAGGGCTGATAAGTCGGAAAGGAGTCGGCGGACTCATCGACGCTTACAAAAAAAGCCCCGCTCATTTTTTTCGGCTATCGGTCGATTCTTTCTTTATCTGACGCCATTCGTTCTCGCCGCGTTGGTGGCCTACGTGGGTTATCAGGATCGTCTGGTCCGAGAACAGTTCGAAGGTAAGCGGTGGGCATTGCCCGCCCGCGTCTATGCCAGTTCAGCCGAGATCTTCGTTGGCGCGTCTTACGATGCAGGCAGCTTTGAGTGGCTGCTGAATCAACTCAAATACCGAAAGGATGCCCAGCTTTCGACCCAGGGGAGCTACATCCGGCTGGGCGATGAAGTGGTATTCAAGACCCGGGATTTTCAGTTCCCCGACAAGCCGGAACCGGCCCGCGAGTTGCGCGCACAATTCGCTCAGGATCAGATCATCCTGCTGGAGGACATGGCCTCCGGTAAAGCCGTGCCCCTCCTGCGGATGGAGCCTGCACAAATAGGCAGTTTCTATCCTGCCCGCCGGGAGGATCGCGTGCTGATCAAGCTGGATCAAGCCCCCGATGATCTCCTGAACGCCCTGTTCGCCAGCGAGGACCATGATTTTTATGGTCATCACGGCGTCTCGCTGCGCGGCATTATGCGGGCCATGTTTGTCAACGTCCGTGCTGGGGGCATCGTCCAGGGCGGCAGCACGCTAACGCAGCAGCTGGTCAAGAACTTTTACCTTTCCTCGGAGCGGACCTGGTGGCGCAAGATCAACGAAATCGTGATGGCGGTCATCCTGGATGCCCGCTATTCGAAAGAAGAGATACTGGAAGCCTATCTCAACGAAATTTACCTGGGTCAGGATGGCTCCCGGGCCGTGCATGGTTTCGGGTTGGCCAGCCAGTATTACTTTGGCCGATCCATCGAGGAACTCCAGCTCCATCACATTGCTTTGCTGGTTTCTTTGGTGCGCGGTCCTTCCTACTACGATCCCTACAAGACGCCTGATCGGGTTTTGAAACGGCGGGATCTGATTCTCGATGAGATGGTGGCGCAAGGCTTTATTGAGCCGCCCGTGGCGGACGAGTCCAAGTCACATCCGCTGGACGTGGTGGCCGATCCGCATCAGTCGATCACCCGCTATCCAGCCTTCATGGATCTTGTACGTCGCCAGTTGCAAAAGGAATACCGAGCGGAGGATCTCACCTCTGAAGGGCTGAAGGTGTTCACTACGCTGGATGTCAACGTGCAAAAGCAATTGCAGACGGTGATGGCCAATCAGCTGGACAGCCTGGACGGTCGTAGAAAAAAATCTCCGCTCCAGGGCGCGGCCATTCTGACCCGACGAAGTACGGGGGAAATAGCGGCATTGGTGGGTGGTCGTGACCCCGAATCTACCGGATTCAATCGTGCCCTGGATGCCTATCGGCAGATCGGTTCGCTCTACAAACCCGTGGTTTATTTGACCGCGCTGGAAAATTCCGATCAGTACACGGTGTCGACCTTGCTTCAGGACACCGCGATACAGGTCAAGAGCCCCGGATATACCTGGGCTCCCAAGAACTTTGATGGACGCGAGCATGGGTCCATTCCCTTGTTCAATGCCCTGGTGCATTCCTACAATCTCGCGACGGTCAGGTTGGGCATGGATGTGGGTATTGCACATACCGCGCAAACCCTGCGGCGGCTCGGTGTGGAACGGCCCGTGGAGATGTTGCCGTCACTGTTATTGGGGACCTCGACGCTCTCGCCGCTGGAAGTGGCCCAGATGTACCAAACCCTCGCCAGCGATGGCTTTGTCACGCCGATACGCGCCATTCAGGCTGTCGTTTCCCCCGAAGGCAAGATGCTGCAACGGTTCGGTCTGGATGTGCGGCAATCCGTCGATGCCTCGGTGGTGTTCATGTTGAATACGCTGCTGAAGGAGGTCATGCGCAGCGGGACCGGCAAGCCTGCATTGAGCCTGATGCCGGCCAGTCTCGAACCTGCCGGTAAAACCGGTACCACCAACGATATGCGGGATAGCTGGTTTGCCGGTTTTACCGGAGATTATCTCGGCGTTGCCTGGATCGGGCGGGATGATAATCAGCCGGCCGGTCTGACGGGTGCGGAGGGCGCCCTGCGGATCTGGGCGACGGCGATGAAGAAGGTGAGTCGTGAACCGCTGGAACTGGATCAGCCGGAAAACATTGATCTGATCTGGGTCGATGCGCAAAGAGGCGGGCGTTCCGATTCGGGTTGCTCCGGCGCGATTCCCATGCCCTTCATCAAGGGGTCCGCGCCGGATCGGGTCTCAGGGTGCGGTGGCGGCGGTAGCGTCAAATCGGCGCCGACCCGCAAAAGCAAGCCTTCTGCTGATCGTCGGGTTGAGGATCTCTTCTGAACATGTCGGCACCATTGGACAAAGCCGTTCTGATTACTGGTTGCTCCTCGGGTATCGGGCTATGTGCTGCGCGTCAACTACGCCAGCGGGGTTATCGCGTCATGGCGACGGCCAGGAATCCGCTGGATGTCGCGCGGCTTGAAGAAGAAGGGTTCGAAGCCTTTTGCCTGGATCTGGCCGATTCCGCTTCGATCCGGTCGGCGCTGCGTCAGGTCCTGGAGGCCACTGGCGGTGTGCTTTATGGTCTCTTCAATAACGGAGCCTACGGACAACCCGGAGCGGTTGAAGACCTCAGCCGGGAGGTGCTGCGTGAGCAGTTCGAGACCAATCTGTTTGGCACGCACGAACTGACCAACCTGGTGATCCCCGTCATGCGCCGCCAGGGCGATGGCCGGATTATTCAGAATAGCTCGGTTCTGGGGTTTGCCGCCATGCGTTACCGGGGTGCCTACAATGCCAGCAAGTTTGCTCTGGAAGGTCTTTCCGACACACTGAGGTTGGAACTGCGGGGAACGGGTATCCATGTTTCGATCATTGAGCCCGGCCCAATTCTCAGTCGGTTTCGTGAAAATGCCTACACCATGTTCCGCAAGAACATCCTTGTCGAGAATAGCCCGCACCGGGAAACCTATCGATTGATGGAGGCTCGACTGCAAAAGGAGGGGCCAGCGGTTCCCTTCACTCTCGGGCCCGAAGCAGTTGTTGATAAAGTTGTTCATGCACTGGAGTCAAGGCGGCCCAGAGCCCGCTATTACGTGACTTTTCCCACCTACCTGTTTGGCTATCTCAAACGGGTTCTGCCGGGCAGAGCGCTGGACTGGATGTTGGGAAAAGTGGGGTAGGGTTCCGGTTCGAAGAATCCTTCCCTATTTTCGAGGCACTATGAGTTCTAAAAACAGGCATCTTGCGATCTTTGTGTCCTTTTCGGGTAACGGAGGTGTGGAGCGTGTCACCCTCAACCTGCTGCAGGGCCTCTCCCGGCTGGACGTCAAGGTGGACCTGTTGATGGTCATTGCCAAAAGGGGGCAGCCGCCCTCCATTCCCTGGCCGAACATTCGCGTCATTGACCTCAAGGTCAAGCACTCGCAGATGGCCATACCCGCCTTGATCCGCTATCTGCGGAGCGAGCGGCCAGATGTGTTGATGGTGGCCAAGGATCGCGCCGTGAGGGCGGCGATCATTGCGCATTGGCTGGCCCGCGTGAACACCCGGCTGGTGGGGCAGCTTCACATGAACATGACGGGTTTTCTGAAGAGCAAACCCCGGTTGCACCGATGGCTCAGAGCCGCGCCCATGCGTTGGCTATTCCCCTATCTCGACAGGATCATCTGCGTCTCCGAAGGAGTGGTCGAGGATACGCTGGCGATTACGGGAATGCCGCCGGATCGCGTGGTGGCCATCCATAACCCCGTGATTACCCCGGAACTCGCCGAACAGGCAAGGGAGCCGGTTGATCACCCCTGGTTCAACGAGGATATTCCGATCATTGTTGGCGCGGGTCGGCTGACGCCGGAAAAGGATTTTCCTACTCTGATCAGGGCGTTCGGTCGGGTGCGACAGGAGAGAACTTGTCGGTTGATGATTCTCGGTGAGGGGCCGTTGCAGCCGGAACTGGAGAGCCTGATCGCCGAGCTCGGTCTTTCAGAGTCTGTTTCGCTCCCTGGTTTTTGCGCCAATCCCTTTGCCTATATGAAAAGGGCGTCCCTGTTTGTAATGTCTTCGGCCTGGGAAGGCTCCGGCAACGTATTGGTTGAGGCGCTGGCGCTGGGCATTCCCTCGGTGTCCACAGACTGCCCCTATGGCCCACGGGAGACGCTGGCAGATGGAAAATACGGGCCGCTGGTGCCTGTTGGCGACCATGAGGCGCTGGCCAGGGCTATGCTGCAGACCATGAACAATCCATTGCCCAGCGACTTCCTGAGACAGGCGGTCACCGAGTTCACCATCGAATACAGCGCCCAGCGCTATCTCGACGTGCTGTTTTCCGATTTGCCCAAAAGGTCATTGCCTGGGGTTGGTCATCCGTCATGAAGCTTGGGTCGGCCCACCGCCGTGCGTATGATGCCCGCGTAAATCACTGCCTCACTGGCAAAAGTGCTTTCAAGGTTAATGCGCGATGACGGAGTCAGTTTCAACATTCTCTGCTGCGACTAGCAAGCTTACTTTTTATGCAGTCCTGATGCTGGCGATCAGTCTGTTACTGGGGCGTGGTCTCTACGCTTTGGCTCTGGTCACTATTCTATTAGGGGTTCTCGGACAGGGGGTATCCGGCAATGGGGTTCATCTGTCACGATCGCTCAAACTACTTTTGATTCTGGGTGTCATTCTGTTTGTTCAAGGCATCGCGGTTGCTACTGTCGCGTACGACATATCCCCCTATCCGATCCTGTGGTGTCTGATCACTGCCACGGGTATTTGGTGCTTGCCGGGAAGGGCATCAGGCCAGGTTGTGAATTTTCAGGTCATTGGTTTGATTTTGGTCTTGTTTGTATTTGCCAATTTGACCTTTAACGCTTTCTGGACTCACTGGCCGAGAGATGGCAAGGTGGGGTTGTTTTCCAATGTGCATTATATGTCGATGTATTGCGTGATGACATTTCCCATCCTGATGTATGCCATCACCAATGCACCATCTCTAAGGGTTCGCTGGTTTATGAGTCTGACCCTTCTGGGAGACGTCTGGCTTTTGTTGGAAACCCACTCGCGCCCTGGTTATCTTGCAGTCATGTTTTCGGCACTGGTGGTTATTCCATTTATGGCACCTCACTTGCGCTGGAGACTGGGCACTCTCACGGCCAGTATTCCAATCCTCCTTTACCTTGGTAATGTTGCCGGTTTTTCTGCTCGGGTCGATGATTTTGCAGATCACTTTGCCCAAGATGAGCGTTGGGAAATCTGGGTCGAGGCCATTCGCTTGCAGATGCAGAGCACTGGTCTACATTGGCTCCGCGGGCACGGCATTGGCGCCTTTCACCATGACTTTCGGGCCTTTGCCTTGTCGCTTGGTATGGGAACCTATCTGTCCCAGCATAACTTTTTCATGGAGATTCTATACAGTCATGGGGTGATAGGACTGATTGTGGTAACGCTTGCATATGGCTTTTTTATCTATCGGCTAGCTCGAATCACATGGTTTGATAACTACTTGCCGTCCCGACGAATTGGGTTGCTCCTGCTATCAGTGGCAACAGCACAATGGGTCCACGGATTCTCTACAGTGCCTTTTTTTTCAAGAGATTATCTTTTACCCCTGGGGTTTGTGCTGGGGGCTGGTTTTTTGTATGCCGAAAAATCCAATCGGGCGCTCTGACGGGGTCTGTCCTGCCGGGCCGCTAGATAACCCGAAGCCCGACCTCCACCACGCTTGTTGATGAGTCATGTCTGATTTGCCCCCGGTAAGCATCATCATCCCCAATTTCAACGGGGCAACTCTCCTGCAGAATAATCTCCCCTCTGTACTCGATGCGCTGGAGTGTTATCCGGGGGGTGGCCGCGTGATCGTGGTCGATGACGGTTCCCAGGATGACAGTGTGCATGTCGTTGCGCAGCATTTTTCGCAAGTCTGGCTGGAAAAGCATGCAACCAATCTGGGCTTTGCCGAAGCCATCCACTCGGGCGTCCGTGTGGCGAAATCTGATGCGCTGATCTTTCTCAACTCCGATGTCAGGCCCGAGCGAGACTTTATTGCGCCACTGATTCGCTGCCTGAGGGAAGACGGGGTATTTTCGGTCCAGTCGGCGATTCGGGAGGAGGCTGGGAATATTCATCCCTACTGTCTGACCCGGTTCCGATTTCGCATGGGCGTGCTCAAGCGACTCAAGACCCTGGATCTGGGGCATCAGCCTTGGTGGTGTCTCTATGCCTCGGGCGGATCCATGGCCGTGGATAAGGACAGGTTCAATGCCTTGGGCGGTTTTTTGCCCATCTTCAAGCCGTTTTACTGGGAGGACTTCGATTTGGGCGTTCGCGCCTGGCGACGTGGCTGGAGGACTCTATTGGAACCCACCAGCGTCGTACTTCATCAGGATCGCGGTTCGATCCAGGATAACGTCAAGCGGCAACGGGTCCGGCGGGCTTTGCAACGTAACAAACTACTGGCCGAATGGATTCATTTCCCAGCCAGCACTCTCGCTGTATTCATGTTGCCTCGACTGCTTCTGCGGATGTTGACGCGAACATTGGTGGGAGATTTTGGAGTCTGGGCTGCGCTGTTCGGGGCTCTGGGCCGAGTGCCCGAGGTGCTGGCGACAAGACGCTCCATCAACACGACCGCCAAACAGGGTTTCAGGGAAATCCTGCGTGGTATCGAGCAGGAGAACGCCCGTCATGGACAAAAATCATCATGAAATTGACTAAAGTAAGCCACCATGCTTGAGATAAGAGCCGGGCGTGATACCGACAAAGCCGCGATCCTTGGGCTGATCAAGGAGGTCTTCGGCGCCGAGGAAGCGGAACGCGCCGAACGCCGCTGGCATTGGCAATGGCAGGAAGATCCTCGTCTCGGGTCGCCGGGGTATCGCGGGGTCGTCGCCGAATGGAAAGGGCAGGTCATTGCCAACCTCAGCTGTTTGCCTTCCGGTTTGCATTTGCACGGAGAACCGGTGGACGCCTACTGGTTTGCGGATGCCCTGGCGCATTGGGGCAGTATCCGACGGGCGATGCGCGAAATGAAACGTGCCGGTGTGGTGGAGGGAGGTCCTGACCTTTCCAAGGGCATCGCCGCCGCCATGCTGAATCATCCGGCAGCGGGCGATGCGCAGCTGGGCAAGCATCTCACGGATCCCATGGCCGTGGTCGCTTACAAGATTGGATCGAGCGATCAGAAAGACACCGGCAGTTGGGCGCGCATCATTTCCTTTAGGCAACCCCTGGAGAACTATGTCGGAAAGTTTTTGGCCGGTGTCCTGGGTTGGGTCGCCGACTGGGTGCTGCCTCGCCTGCACAGGCCAAGGAAGGAAGTGAGGCGACTGGAAGGTTCCTTTGACGAGCGGTTTGATGCCCTGTGGGAGCAGGTCAGGCGCGAGTATCCGGCCATCACGCGGCGAGATCGAGCCACCCTGCAATGGCGCTATCGCAAGCACCCCGATACGACTTATACGGTGCTGATCTTGGAAGACCGCGGAGAATTGCTGGGCTATCTGGTTTACGCCTGCTTTCATCGTCACCAGCAACATCGGGCGCAAATCGTCGATATTCTTGCGCCTCGTGATCACACAGACGTGCTCGATGACTTGCTGAGTGATGCTATGCAACGCATGCGACGTGACGGGGTCCACAAGGTCGAATGCTATGCAGGCGGAAAAACCTTGATCACCGCGCTGGAGGGGCTGGGGTTCAAGCAAAGGTTGCATAACGGAAAGCCTCAATCCACCCTGATCAGAAGGTTGCCCGATGTTGAGCTATACGTCACCCGGGGAGATGGGGATGGCGGTTAGTGAGGCCGGAGAAACCGGAAAATGAGCCTGTGGAGTGGCGTTCGGGCCTGGGCCCATCGGTGGGTAGAGCGCAAGGCCAGGAAAGACAGCGAGCGCAACATCACATTCCAATGGTTTTTGTTGGCCGGCTTCCGTGACCGTCAGGCCTTTGCAACGCCGCAACCTGACCGTTTAAATCCGATTTATCCTCCCCGCGATCGTTTCTGGGCGGACCCTTTTGTCTGGCGACGGGAAGGCCGCTATTTCGTCTTCTACGAGGAATACCCCTACGCCACGCGCCGCGGGCATATCAGCGTGATGGAGATGGGAGAGGATGCCCGTCCATTAGGTGAGGGAAGCCCTGTCATTCGGGAGCCTTACCACCTGTCATATCCCTTCCTGTTTGAGTTCGAGGGTGAGCTCTACATGGTTCCGGAAAAGAAAGAAAAACGACGGGTCGACATCTACCAATGCACCCGATTTCCCGATCAATGGGAAGTCGTCAGAACGATTTTTACCGGGGTCAAAATGGTGGATTGCACCCTGTTTGAACATGAGGGACGCTGGTGGCTGTTCGGCTCGGTCAAACGCAACGGACTGCGTTATGACGAAACCCTCTTTGCCTATTACGCTGACACTCCGCTGAGTCATCGCTGGACACCCCATAAGCTCAACCCGTTGATACGTGATTTCGGCAAGGCCCGTCCTGGTGGAAGAATTCTTCGTGCTGCCGATGGGCGTCTGTTCCGTCCCTCGCAGGATTGTCTGCGTCGATATGGGGATGGTTTGAATGTCAGCGAAATAACCCGGCTAACCCCCAAGCAGTTTGACGAACATTCAGTATGGCACCAAAGCGGAGAGGCGGCTGGCTGGCACGCCATGCATCATCTGGATTGGCATGAAGGGCTGATGGTCATGGATGCTCAGAGGATACTCGGCAAGTATCCCGATTCGAATGGTTGACTCCTTGGGCCTGAAGAAACCGGTGCATAGAAACTGATTTCAGTTATGGCGTGTTAAGAGGTTATGGGGGCATGTTCATACTTATCTGGCCATATAAAAAAGGCGCTTTATTCAAGCGCCTGAAAAGTGAGAGGTACTTCATGAAGCTTTCAGAAGTGGCTTTATGTTATTGGCCGGATAAAGCGGAGGGCAATGCGGTATTTTGTCGCAGGTAAACTGTGGCATTTGGGCGCTCTTCCGTTTCCAGTGGAAATTAGCTTAGCCTGATGCACTTTCATCATTGCTGTTGAGGTCATCCCGGATGGATTCCAATCTGTTGTTCACGTCAGCCCTGGGTCTCAAGGCGCCTTGGC
>JBIIEQ010000149.1:0-4328 GCA_044237765.1 Methylococcaceae bacterium
GCGCTGATCGAGGGCTGGCTGTTCGATTCGCCGGTGACCTGGCGTAATGTCTGGCAGCCGTTGTTGTTGTGGCTGGTTTTGATGCCGGTTTCCTGGTGGCTGTTCCGTCGGGCCGAGCCGCATTTGCGGGAGGCATTATGAATCCGGCCATCCGCCTGGCGGGAGTGGGCAAAACCTACCGCACCTATGCCCATGCGAGAGACCGCTTTTGGGAGATGCTGACCGGACGTCCACGTTACCGTGAGACCGTTGCTTTGCATCCGCTGGATCTGCGGATCGACCACGGTGAGGTGGTGGGGATCATCGGGATGAACGGGGCGGGCAAGAGTACCTTGCTCAAGCTGATCGCCGGCACCGTGCCACCCGATCAGGGTGACGTTGAGGTGTCCGGTCCGGTGTGTGCCCTGCTGGAACTGGGGGCGGGTTTTCATCCCGAAATGTCGGGACGCGACAATATCTTTCTGGGCGCGGCGGTGGCCGGACTGTCGGCGTCCCGCATCAAGACGCAGGTGGATGAGATCATCGATTTTGCCGGGCTCAGGAAGTCAATCGATCAGCCGGTCAAGACTTATTCGTCGGGCATGATGATGCGG
Source organism: Methylococcaceae bacterium (assembly GCA_044237765.1). Classification (GTDB taxonomy): domain Bacteria; phylum Pseudomonadota; class Gammaproteobacteria; order Methylococcales; family Methylococcaceae; genus UBA6136. The sequence goes on from JBIIEQ010000149.1 coordinate 594, forward strand.
CTGGCTTTTTCGGTGGCGACAGCGGTGGACCCGGATCTGTTGATTCTGGATGAAACCCTGTCGGTGGGTGATGGGGCGTTTGCCCGTAAATCGTTCCAGCGCATCATGCAATTCAAGGAGGCGGGCAAGACTATTCTTTTTTGCTCGCATTCGATGTACCAGATTCAGGCGATCTGCAGTCGGGCCATCTGGATCGATCAGGGTGAGTTGAAGATGGATGGTAATCCAGGGGCCGTTGTGGCTGCCTACAATGATTATCTGGGGCTGTTTGAGCAGGCGGCCATAACCGGGGTAGATGGAGAGGCCAAAGCCTCGCCCCTCTCGGAATCTCCCGGCGATGGAGTGGCTGAATCAGGTGTCAAGTCCAGTGTGGGGGCTCGTTTGCTCAAGGTGATGGTTCGCGCCGGAGAATTTTCGGGGATCAAGCTGCCACTGACCAGTGGCTGCGTGGATTTGGCGGTGGCGGTGAGTTTTCAGTCGGATCCTGCGCTGAAGCCGCCCAGCGTGGGGGTCACCATTACGGCATCCAGCGGGGTACCGGTGACGAGTGCCGGGACGCATGTGGACGGGATGACGGTTAAGCGCGGCGAGGATGGTCGGGGCGAGGTGGAGTTGCAGTTCCCCAAGCTTCCCTTGTTGCAGGGCAGTTATTGGGTCAACGTGTTTCTGTTGTGTGATCGGGGGCTGCAGCTTTATGACAAGGCACAGTTGGTGTCCGAGTTGGAGGTGAGTCAGAAAACGCTGGAGATGGGGGTGGTGACGCTGCCGCATCAGTGGTCTGGAGTAGTGCCGGCGGGTCAGTCCTGAGGTGGAAGACAGGTCTTTGATGCCCGCCTCTCTCGGGGTGGGTGAGCCGGTATTGTGGATGCCTCCTGCTGGGGTTTGGGACAACCCGAAGGCCCCTGAGTGGTTGCCGGGTACTGCGGCGCCGGGTTCGTCATTGGCAGATTCCGGTACGGAGCGCTATTCATGGGTAGTGGCCGAGCCGTGGCCGGATTCTGCCGTGGCCCTGAATGACTTGGCTGATCTGGCTGAGCAAATTCAGGATGGGGGATGGCTCTGGATTCGGTTGTGTCCAGCCGCAACCGGTGAGCGGGCGGGTCAGCCACGGTGGCAGTGGCTGGCGGATCTGGCTTTGCGGCAGGGCCTGGAATACGGGGGTCAGCAAGCTATTCAGGATGCGGTCTATTTGGTATTTCGGAAGTCTGAAGGCCTGGTTCAGCGCTGGAGGCTTCGATCACCGGTCAGTGAAGGAGACAAGGCCGGGTGTTATGGCCTTTTTCTGCGGGCATTTGACCACGCTATCAGCCCGGAATTATGGGGTTGGAAATATGCGGCGGGTCGCGGCCGAGCGACGATGGCGATGCGCGGTGAGCAGGTCATTGCCCATTATGGCTGCGTGACCCGACGGATAATGATGCGGGGTCGGGAAACTCGGGCACTGCAGATTTGCGATGTGATGGTCGACCCGTCCGAACGGGCGATCATGACCCGCGCCGGGGCGTTCTTTCAGGTGGCCAAGGCGGCCCAGGAAGCCTTTATCGGTTTTGGAACCGACCATGAGCTGGGCTATGGTTTCCCCAATCAGCGCCACATGCGGTTGGCTGAAAAGATGGGGCTGTACGATGAGGTTGAGCGCCTGGTTGAATTGGAGTGGTCTGTCGCCGGGGATGGGCGCTCTCGATGGACCACTAAGCCGGAGTTGAGCGATGGACGGGAGATGGACAGGTTCTCGCTGGCGAAGGTGTGGGAGCGGATGAGCCTGCGGATGAAGGATCAAATCCTCGTGGTTCGCGATGCCGATTATTGGCAGTACCGCTATGTCGAGAACCCGCAGCATGATTATGCGATGTTGTTGGTGAGGACTCGCCTGACCGGCCGACTCATCGGGCTTGCGGTGTTGCGACGCGAAGCGGAGGAATGCAAGCTGCTGGATGTGCTGGCAGAGCCCAGACACATGGGATTACTGGTGTCACACGCCAGAAAGCAGGCAGCCGCATGGGGTGCCTCGGTGCTGAAGGCATGGGTGACCGGGAATTGCGCTCACTGGCTGGCGGGTCCGGATGCTGTCCGTCGGGCGACTGACATCGTCATTCCTCTGAATGTCCATGCTCGACTTCACCGGACAGAGGATGTGAGGGGACGCTGGTTTCTGATGATGGGGGATACGGATTTTTTGTAGGGAGTAAAAGCTTGTCGCCCTGCTGAGGACGACATATTAGGTTCCGTGTCATCCTGAAGCTGCGATAGCGACTGAAGGATCTCAGGCTATGAGCGTTGGGCAAGAGCAATGCGGCCAGGTTTGGGGTTTTGTGCCGGTAGCCTGGGGTCCTTCGCTGTGCTCAGGACGACACCGCAAGTGCCGTGTCATCCTGAGGTCCTTCGGTTTGCTTAGGACGACCCCGTCATTGTGTCGTCCTGAACGACCAGAGGGAGTGAAGGACCTCAGGCTAAGGGCACTGTCTCACCCGTACTTGCTGCCGTTCGGTAGCGTAATAAAACACTGACCGGGATTACTGGAATGCACAACAGTCGTTTGGCTATCACCGATCCCCGGGTTGTGCTCAGTCAGATGGCATTTGTGATTATCGGCATCAACCTGGTGGCGGGAATGGATTCGATTCCCTCTGTGGGCTGGATGTTCATGCACCATCCAGACGATTTTCGTGACTACAGCTGGGCGGCAATTTTTGACTTTCTGTGGAGTTTGCGCACGGGGATCCCCCCGTTTTTGGCGGGGCTTGAGATCGTCCTGGTGAAGTTGACGGGTTCGGCTGAGTGGGTCACCGTTTATGGATATCAGATGGCGTTGATCAGCGTCTATCTCCTGGCCATGCTGCTCGCCAGGGTTAGTCCATGGCGCTACTGGATATCGGTGCTGGTAAGTGGGGTATTTTTCTACACGACAGTACTTGTCCATCCCGGCTTGCCAGTCAGCTACGATCTGTTTTTCCCCCTCTTTTTTCTGTTGTTCGTGACCTTTTTGCGGTGGGCCACTACCGAGATGGAGGGACGCTGGGCCATTTTTGCGGCGGTTTTGAGTGGTTTTTTTCTTGCCATGACAGAGCTCAGCCGGCCTTTTGTGATTTACTGGATGCCAGTTATGCTGGTTTTGGCCTGGAGAATGCTGGGTCGGAGTCGGAAGCTCTGGCTGGGCTTTCTGGCCCCGATTGTGATGATTTCCGGGCTTTGGCATGCGCATTTGTATCTGGATTTCAGGCAACTGACTTTTACCAACCATACGGGCGCGAATTTGGCGCGGGGCTGGCCCCAGGTGGTGCATGACACACCTATTGACGAGACGCAGGGGGTTGCGGTGCGGCCGGGGCGATGGTTTGACCGTAATACGGAGGTCCATACGCAAAATAGTCAAATGCTTGAAAGGGCGGTATTCAAGTATTGGCGGGACAATCCGTGGGCCAGTGTTCGCCATCTGGCATACCGGCTCAGGGAGCTGTTGTCGGCGAAGACGCAGTTGTACAGTCATGACCCGCAGTCCTGGGTGTTCTGGTTCTACGGACCGATGGTTTGGTTGATGGTTGGGATTTCGTTGGCAGGAGCCGGTATATGGGCCCGCGAGGCTTGCGGCCGAGGAGAAGGGATTGATTGGAAGGTGGAAGGCGGCGACATCATCGTGACGGGATTCACTTTTTACTGCCTGCTTGTCCTCGCGATCGGCGAGGCAGGTGAGGAGGCGCGTTTGCTGATTTCCGTCTTGCCGATTTTGGCGGTATG
>JBIIEQ010000134.1:0-4319 GCA_044237765.1 Methylococcaceae bacterium
TAACCGAGTCATCTTATCTTTACTCACGGCGTATTCACTCCTCTCGTAGGCATTGATGACCTTGAAGACCATCAAGAATACGCCGCCTCCATCAGCTGCTCATCCACAACTTTTGAGCATAACTCGCATGTCCACCATGCGCTCCGCAATCATGACTTCCTTGCGTGTCAGTCGCGGATCTATGGATTTGTAGGCGGCATTGAAAACGCGAATATCCTGATCGTCATACGGTGGTTTCAACGATAGAAAAACACCGACCAAAATCTCCATATCCCTGGGATTTCTGAGTTGATTGAGCCCGTCATTATCGGACGAATGCTTCCGGAGGGTGTTCATGTCGACAATTGGAGTGGCGGTAGGGTTCATACGGTTCGTATGGCCAGAAATATATGCGCTTTAACGACACGATGTATATACGTATAGCTACGTATTTTCAAGGCGGGCTTGAGCGTTTTTAATGACACCAAAGCCGAAGGGCTGGACATGAACCAGAAGATGGAGCCGTTATGAACACCATAAATAATCCGCCGTCACGTATCGATGCTCAGAATAACCAGCCAAAGCTGTCCACGGCGTTCGAGTTGCTCGCCGCCTCTTTCAGTGCCATTCATCCCCCTTATATCCAGGAGGATGCATTGGCCTTTACCGCGGTCTTGCGGTCCGTATACCCGTCGCTGAGTCGAGATGAGAAAAGATATGCCGAAATGATGCTGGACCTGCTGACTGAAGGTCTGGAGCGAAGGGATCTGTCCTGCATGATTCCAAGCCTAATCTATCCGGTTGATCTGGCTGCAGCATAGTGAAATCGGCACTCGGAGGCATCGACATGAACGAAGGGTTTTAAAAGAATTCAGTCTCCAGCCTGGCAAGCAGTGTCTGTTTGATCCTAGCCATAGAAGGCACTAACGGAACTCGACTTGTCCAATAAGTCGGCGTCTGTGGTATTTATGGTGGCCATAAAATAATATCCAGAATACGGAGTTTCCCATTTATCTTTCTGGAATTATCGGTGTTTAATCTATTCCAGTAAAAAATAGATGGAGGTTGGTATGAATACCTATTCCGGTTCTCAGGGTTCGGGCGCGCAGATCAGGAATCTCCAGGAGCTTGTTCACGATCCATACTTCAGCAAGCGGAAACTACCTGAGCCGGCCTCCTGCCCGGATTGCGGGGCTGTCTATCATGCGGGGCGCTGGTTGTGGGGGACTTCATCCCCGGATGCCCATCTGTCCTTATGCCCCGCCTGCCAACGTATCAAGGATCATTGTCCTGCAGGTTTTCTGACGCTGAGCGGCGAGTTTCTCAGTGATCACAGGGAAGAGATTCTACAATTGCTGAAAAACCTGGAACAGTATGAAAAGGCTGAACATCCGCTAAAGCGTTTGATCTGCATGGAGCATCAATCCGATGGGAGTCTGGAGGCAACTTTCACTGACCCGCATTTGGCCAGAGCCATGGGCGAGGCCGTACGTCATGCGTATAAAGGACAATTGGATTATGACTATCAGGCCGGTGAATATCTGCTGCGGGTGAAGTGGACGCGCTGAGCATCGGAAGGGTGAATTCTGGCCCGAACGGATTCGGATGCTGTTTTATTCGGAGCATTTCTGATCTGATACATCCGATTGCGTTGATCGGCTCGAGAAAATTAACACGCCTGATGCGCCAAAATAAACAAGAGGTTTGCATGAATCGCATAATGAAGCTCGCAAAAAAGACCTTGAGAATCCTGCAGAACAAGGACTTATCGGATCTTGATTTTTCCTGGCCGAATAACCGTGAAGTCCAGCTAAAGCACCGATTCAACTCCATTCCTTACTACGCTAACCAGGCCTGCAGGGCTCGTCGGGAAGGAGGGGATGAAGCCGAGCTAAAATATTGGAACAACCTTTATCAAATTTACCTTGCCTCCACTCAAGGGTACTCGGGATCAGACTTAATGGTAAAGCTAAGGCAACATAAATAAGTAAGCAGAAGAGCATGGCCGATACCCTGTGTTAGGGTAGGTCAATGAATTTTGTAAAACAGAATATTTTAATAACCGGGAGGGGCAAGCGTATGTCAAAGTTCAAAAGTGAAGCAGCGAGTCAGGAATGTCCAGACCTTTCAGTAACCATTCCGTCAACCGAGGCACTCAATCTAATGATTGCCGAAGCGGCTTACTACATGGCAGAGTCGCGGGGTTTTTGTGGTGGGGACCCGCAGGAGGATTGGGTGAAAGCAGAAGCCATGGTTCGGGGTGACTGTCGCCCTGGTAACAACTGATCGTTCAAGGGGCTAGCCCATCCTCATAAACCGTGAAGGAGAAATCGCATGAACAGACAAGTGGAGCCGGTAAAGATTGGCAGATCACTAAATCCATTGATGACCAGACGCATGGGCAACTGGCTATCTCCCCTACAATCACTGGAAGACTGGCTGGATGACAGGGAGTCGCGCTGGATGCCGGGTCCGCAAGGACTATTCGGGCATCGGACGCCCCGAGTTGACCTCATCGAGCGTGACCAGGAGATCTGTGTAAAGGAAGGCAAGATTTTCATGGCAAGGAGACCATCGGCTTTTGGGAGGATGCTGTCATGTTAAAAAAAATACTCATCGCTGCAATGATGTTGGGAATCACCTTCCTAGTTGGGTGCGGCGTAGTAACCTCTGAATCGACATACCAGCCACGGGCTGTCGCCTTTGTGTCCAGTCAGCCCAGTGGCGCTTATGAAATGTCTGGCCCTATCAAAATTAACCTTAAAGTTCCGGGGACCATCACCGCCAATGTCAGTAGCCCAAACATGGGTATCTTGGGTGGTTTTATCGGGCTGTCAGCCAACTTTAGCGGAAGTTCTGATGTGCCTGGGAACTTTGCAATGAACATGGATCTTTTGGGTACGCCACTCGCTATATCAGGCATGTGGACCAGGACCTCTGCCACTAAATTTAAGGCTGACGCTGATCTTGCCCCGTTGATCGCGCAAATTCAGGAAATGGGTGGTCAGGCAGTCGTAACCAAGAACACTTTTACAGGCACTGTGCTTCCCAATGGGCAGTTAAAAGGGACCTTTGGGTTGGGGGTTAACATAAGTCTCCAAGACATCAAGATGAGCTTGAACATCACCGCGAATTACGTGGCTAAACCTGTCGAGCTACTCGCTAGTGGGTTGTCACAGAAGCTGATTGGCCCGTCTGAGCCGATTGTCCTGAATGGTTACTTTGCTACGATGTTCCAACAGGTTGTAAATGCAGCCAAGAAAGTTCAATAAAACGCTGCTCTGCGCTTCCAAGAAGACCCATCATTAAGGTGGGTCTTCTTCTGCCTGTTATTCCGGTTCTCGCTCACTCGCCAAATGTAGCGGGGACGACCCTTCCAACGAATGCCGGATCTCGACGCTTGAGGTGGAAGGCCTTGGGGGCACCTCGAAAAACCCCTGCCATCTAGGACGCTCCGGTAAAATTGAGGGCCTTCCAAGCTTAGCGGAACAGTCAAGATGAAGCAGCGTTCGGCGATCAAAAACGACCTCTTTGCCCCGCAGTTGCGGGAAGAACAGATTGATCATTTGGGTGATCCGCTGGCAGGCATTGAGGCGTGTATTGATTTACAGGCACTGGCCAGCGCGGTGGATGAGGCGGCCCCGCGAGCCATGAGCACGAAGGGTGGCCGGCCGGCCTATCCGACGGAGACCCTGGTGCGCATTCTGGTATTGAAGCGGCTGAATAATCTGTCGGATGAGCGGATGGAATTCCTGCTGTTGGACCGGCTCAGCTATCAGCGCTTCTATGGACTGATGCAGGCCCTGAATGTCCCGGACCGGACGACGATCTGGGCCTTTGAAAATCGGATCGGTGAGACCGGTGCCACGGCACTGTTAGAGGGGGTTACCGAGCAATTGCTGATGAAAGGGTTTATCGCTCGCGGAGGTCAGATGATTGACGCCACTCTGGTACCGGCCCCGAAGCAGAAAATCAGTCGAAAGGAGAGGGAGATCATTGATCAGGACGCAACGCCTTCTGATTGGAAGCCGGTACAACGGCGGCAAAAAGACACGGACGCGACCTGGACTAAGAAACATGGCAAGAGCTACTTTGGCTACAAGCTTTCGGTCAATGTCGACAAGAAACACAAGTTCATTCGGAAGATCGTCACCGATACGGCCAGTACGGGAGATTCCTGCCACTTTGAGGATGCATTTGATCCGGCGAACACCGAGAAATGGTCAATTGTTGTGTATCTGAGCAGGTTTGATCAGGCGGCAATCTTCTCGATGTTGTCCTGTACTCCATCCCTGAACACCACCCCCTCGATGACTTGAGCGAGGCGGGCGATTCCGTTC
>JBIIEQ010000152.1:0-15127 GCA_044237765.1 Methylococcaceae bacterium
CCAGGATAAAGTCTTCCTCCTGGATAATTGGGCATTCCGGTCAGAACAGATGTGGAAATACCATGCCGCACTAAGGCAGCAGCAAATTGATTAATTTGGAAGTTCTCAGGCCAGAAATATTGAGTCCATATAAGCAATGATTGCTTCCTTAACGATCCAGCTCCTGCAACATTTGGCGCACTATTGAGACGGTCGGACACGATTCTTTTCCTGAGTGTCAAATATTGTCTTATAATAGCCAGCTGCTTTTGATTTAATGACATCCTTATCCAAGCGGAGACTGATGGTGTTCCAATTCATTTCATATGCCCTACTGATAAGGGAATCATCAGTAATAGCCTGTCTTATACGATCAGCAATCAGCTCTACATTGTCAGGCGGAATCGAGAATCCTGTAATACCATCCGATATCCACTCTTCACAGCATGATGTATTCGTCTGAATTGGAAATGCTCCCATGGCCATAGCCTCCAACATAGATGTACTTATTCCATCCGATAAGCTAACTCCGATATAGATTCGAGCTTTTGAGAATAAATGAAGCATCTCTAAATGACATTTCTGACCCGAAATAGTAAAGTTAATCTTAGTAGTTTTTTTCAGTTCTTCGACATATTCACATGTCTCTGGTGATGCGGAATAGACAACAACCTGATATCCCCTGAGTTCATTCTCGCATTTCTTGATGGATTCTAATCCAACCAAAGCACGGCCAAATAAGTTTTGATATCCTTTGATAAGGATGATACGGCGATCAGAAGGTTTATTTTTATTACGCAATTCGGAGGCGAGTTGTAGGTCAACACCTCCAGCATTTGGTATGACTGGTAAGGTCACACCATTAAAACCCAAGCGCATAGCAAGAGAAACGTCTCTAAAACATTCACAGGAGTAGTAATCAGCCGCCTCTAATAACCTCCTTAATGTTTGTCTTTCATCAGAGAATTGCTGGAAATACACAATGTCGCTTCCCCAATTGGTAACCAACCAGGTTGGGAATAGATGCCTGCCAATGATTTCCCTGGCACCCAGAACTATATATCCACAATTCTGGAATTCTAATGAATGAATTAGATCTGGGGCTATTTTACGAATAACCCTGGATAGTACATAAGAGCTCAACTCCTCTGCTGGACTAACCTTTATATTTGCTACTTCTTGACTAGATTTTTGTGAAACCCCAAACAGGTTAGTCAGGAATGATAGGGGCAGAGGATTCTTAATCGTAATACTGGCGTCTCTGCGTCGCCAGTGCAGGGGATCAGCGAGCAGGCAACCTGAAGTTATCCCTAATTTGCTCTTAAGTTTAACGGCAATCCAATCTCGTAACCAAATAACCCAGTCCCTTATGGTTACATTTCCCATCCTCAACCATGGCAAATGAATAACTACGTCCCGTAGATCCGGGTGAATCGGGGCATGTATTGTCGGAAAGAGGTGGATTTCATAATCACTACGTGATATCTGATTTATCCAGCGTACTGTGTGTGTACTATTCTGCATGGCTACGAATAGTATTTTTTTCTTATTTACCGCTGGCATTACTGCTTAGGTCCTAGATAATCAGAAATTATGACCGATCTCTGAGCAATCCAATTCTTCTCAGCCCCGCACGGACTCCATTTTGATGGATAAATCTAAGCCCCTTCTTAAGTAGAGACTCACCTTTGTGTATACTCATTCCCTTGCCAATAGCCAATTTGGGGCCATTAAAGTTAGGGACCAGCCATCGAGTGCGCTGTAACAGCTGTCTTATCTCCTTTCCGTACTTACTTAACTCCGGATCATTTAGTATATATTGAGCAAGATTAAGCCTTCCTTTTACTTGCTTCGCTTGATTGCGTGAAGCTGATTCCTTACCAATACGCACCTTAGTTAAAGGAACATCCATTCCTCCCAAAAGGGCTGTACGAGTTATATTAATCCACGCACATAAGTCCTCTCCCAAATCGAATTGCTCCGGAAATCCAACATCCTTCAGAGTCGCGGTCAACCCCATGACGGTTGGTGTTGCAATAGGACATGAAGCAATGATTCCGGGGAAAACACAGCCATTGAAGGTTCCGGACTTAACAAAATCAAGTATATTTCCCTCTTCGTCTATCCGCTGATAGGATGTATGCCCAATTTTCAGGTCATTATTTTCTAGAAAATTTAATTGGTCCTTTATCTTACTAGGAAGAAACAGATCATCAGAATCCAGAAAGGCAACATAAATTCCTTGAGCCACAGACAAGCCAACGTTTCGTGCATGTGCAGGGCCCGAAGCAGTAATCTGTATTAGATTGATTCTTGAATCTTCTTTAGAGAGAAGAATTAAAGATTTTAAGGAATCCGTTGACGCATCATCTATTAGTATTATTTCCAGTTTAGTGTGCGTTTGACCCTGTACACTTTTTACCGCCTCGATTGTCCAATCAATCCGATTCCTAAATGGAATAATAACTGATACCAAGGTATTTTCTAAAGACTGTTCAGCCATGATGCGGGCTAATCTAGCAGCCTGAAAATAGGGAGTATTTGATAAGAAGTGAAATGTACGCATCAGAAATCGGTAAGGTGTGTCATCCATTTGACACATCTCAGCTTCAGTAAGACTATGGAGCATACCTGACCACAAAGCATTACATTCATCAATATGTTTTGTTATTTTATGAGTACCTTGCTCCGGATGTACCCTTGAGCGGATAAGGATTTGCGGGTCATAGTGAATTGGTACTTTTCTAAGAAACTTATACCAAAGATCATAGTCCTGAGTTGATGGCAAGCCCTCATCGAATACTCCTATTTCTTGGAAATATCTATACGGTATCAACATAGAACAACCGTGCAATAGTCCGCGAAGTAGTGGGAACAGAGGAATATCGAGCTTTTCTATCGGTTGGACCTTTTCTGGCCGTACGGTTGAGATCAGATTTGAGCTTGAATCAATGACTTCCCAACCACTATATAAAATCGTGTCCTTATTATTTAATGTAGAGATTATTTCTATCTGATGGGATATCTTTTCCGGCAGGTATACATCATCATGGCTTAACCATGAGAAGTATTCACCACGCATATTGGCAATGGCTAGATTAAGTGCCGATGCACATCCCCCATTCTCCTTGACCAGATATCTAATCCTTTCGCCATATGATTTTGCTATGGCATCCGTTTGTCCATTGTCATCTGAGCCATCGTTAACAACAATAATCTCGATTGCGCCATATGTCTGACTTAGAGCACTATCAATAGCCTGACGCATGTAGTTTGCGCCATTGAAGACGGGAATTATTATTGATACTAATGGTAGATCTTCGATCATACTGGATGCTCAAATGATTTTTAAATCATCTATGGATGAAAATGGTGGTCATTTTAAACTCCCTCTTTTGAATAGTTCAATCGTTCATCACTTATGATGTGACAGTAGTGATTGACTCGTTGAATGACCTCGTGCCCGTCAATCAATTACCTTTCTATAGAGCGAACCTACTTTTCCAAAAAACTTTCGAATTCTATAATATAGTTTTCTTTCTTCTTTATTTTTTAGGATATTATATTCTTTAATTAATTTTGCGTATTCCATAGCATGTGCGTGATATTCCAGGCTGATCTCCTGAAATATCGTCTCCATATTACTGATTCTGACAGCTAATGCATTTTCACGACTCGCGCCAGTGTGACAGCAAGAAATAATCAAGAGATCATATATCTCTTTTCCTAGAGAAGAAGTAAAATCATCATGAATAACTTGCCCAGAGGGTATGTCTATCGTAACGAGGCCAAAATTGCTTCTGTCTGCACCATCTGTTTCAACCCTGTTTTTTCCACTTCTTGAAACAGATCTAGGAGCACTTATACCGGCAATTAATTTATAATTCAAGATAGCTATACCGCGAACATAACCGCCTACTGAGTAGGTCTTTTTTACGGCCCACTTGTCATTCTCTCTCTGAAACTTATGAATCAACCCTGCCTTGGATTCAGCTATATATAGGTTTCCTTCGATCATTGTAGGACTATGTGGCTGATCCAACCCACAGAATATCAAGCTCTGTTTTTTATCGACATAAAAGACCTCACCTTTTGCTGCCCAACGACCGTCATCATCGCGAACACCAAAGCCGGATGCAATAAGGCTATCTCCATCCAGAGCAAGACCATTCAAATGTACTACATCATGGTCATATGAGACCCCAGGATATTGCCAATAGATTTCTTCATCGCGAAAGTCAGAGCCATTCCAGCTGACACGATATATTTCATTGGTCCCGGTACTGACAACATAAACATATTCATTTCGAACTACTATGGAATGTGCATCAACTACTTTCTGAAGCTGTATTGTTGAAACCCAGCATTTTGACTTACAATCCCAGCAAGCCAGAAGCGGATTCGGTCCTTGTGTCGCAATGATGATTTTTTCATTACTCCATGATACCCCACAGACACCCCCTAGCCCGGAATGAATTTGTGAATACAATTCCGAAAGTGGTATCCAAGTGACCGATCGATCACTTATGTTTAAGAGACACAGAGAATATTCTGGAGATGCTCCCTGATTGCAAAATGAAATGAGTACAGAATTCGCACTTTTCTGATCAGCCTCTGGCTGAGAACGATTTGTCATGAGTTACATATACGACGATTTCTAGCATCTAATGCACGATAATACAGATCGTAATCCGTCGCGTGAAAGGCCTCAACCTCTTGTCTTAGATTATTATCAGCGAGAGCGTTACCCGCTTCATTAGATTCACTCGCATTAACGTGGTGAAGTTCAGGGGCTAGACCGATAAACCGCTTCGAAAACTCTATCATATCCTCATTGTAGTACTCAGTAATTCCAACAAATGAGAAGTCTTCCAAAGGAAAGTCAACAAGATATTTTGTATAGATATTTCTGAATTCATTTGATAGACAGAATTGGTTTAGCGTCCAATTCTCCTCTATCACTTTTCTGAAGAGTTTACCTGCATACTGGGGGTTGTATGTCCGCTTAAAGAAATGATAATGAGATACCATACGGGAGAATGGATCCCTAAGCCATGTAACAAAGACTTTCTTCTTGTCGCCCATTTCCAGCGACTTGTATTTCATAGGCAAAAAATGCCCGTGAACACAATCCACATCAATGGAAATTGGTATTTTCTCTTTTTTTTCCAGTTCCTTAGCGTCAATTTCACCTGAAAGATAGTCTTGTATTGCTGACATATCATCATAATCAGACAATAATCTAGATCCATAAACACCTTCTAGTGTAAGACGAAAACTGGTTCCCGCTGTCTTTGGAAGATGTAGACTAATTAACATAGTTTAGTATATATTTTTAATCTTCTAGTAAATCAAGCTTTATATAAGAGCTTGTATTGATTCGTTTATCATCATTTATTCTTACCGGACTTACCGGAAAGTTGTCTGATTTTGTTTAATGAATCCATCAAATTAGTTACTCCAACATGGTTGGTAGAACAGATTTTGTTGCCGTGATAAACCCAATAATTAGTAGTTTAGGATCTCTTATGTATCGATGATTGGATTTTAAAATCTACCGTTCCATTGGTCCATGTGTTGTTATCACTAAATACCTTGAAACACAGAGCATCCAAGATTCGGTGTAGGACGTGACCAGAATCCAAGACCCCACAGTTCAGGTAATAAGTCCCCCCTGCCAGAGTGCATTCGAAATCGTAGGTTATGGTCACCTCATCGCCTTGATTAAAGGCGCTTCCGTTTTCCGCTCTGCTAGGATAAGTACCCCCCCCTAGCTCTTGGCCTATAACCGTCCTTATCATGCTATTCATCCGTATATGGCTGAATGATTCAAAGAATTTCACATGGTAACTGATACGATAACGTTCACTGTTGACCAATTCGTTTACCTGATTGCCCTCTGAATCATGGAGAATCACTTCTGAAATCTCTGCACCCCTTGGCTCATATATAACAGTACTTGCAGTGGTGAGTTCAGCATCAAATCCAGCTTTGAAGTCAGTAGCTGGCGGACAATAGGGTGCTGATATACCTTCGAATCTGCTATCTCTACCCTCTTCATCAGGATTAACAAGAGCTTTTTGTTCTTCTATTTCGCTGATCAAAAGGTTTATGTTTTCCTCATTTCCACTTGCCAGCTTTTGATACCACGCAATCGACAACTTTGGGTTTCCTGAGAATAAGCACTTTCCTTGGCTTAATAGAATTGCCCTATCACATAGTGATGTCACATTATTGCTTGAATGGGTCACAAGAAGTATTGATCCTCCTGATCTCTTAATTTCTTCCATTCTTGCGAAGCACTTCCTCTGAAAGGCCTCGTCTCCTACAGCTAAAGCCTCGTCAACGACCAGAATCCGTGGATCAACACTTACCGCTACAGCAAATGCCAGTCGAGCATACATTCCACTTGAATAGTGTTTGACCGGCTGCTCAATAAAATCACCGATATCGGCAAAATCGGCAATACTTTGATATCGTTGGTCGATTTCATCCTCCTGCAGGCCTAACACTGCCGCGTTCATGTATACATTTTCGCGGCCAGTAAACTCCGGATTAAATCCGGCGCCCAGTTCAAGCAATGCGGCTACACGTCCTTGTGTTCGAACGGAGCCTTCTGTTGGCTGAAGTGTTCCACAGATCATTTGCAATAGGGTTGATTTTCCCGATCCGTTTCTCCCGATTATTCCTACTGTTTCACCTTGCGCCACTTCAAATGACACATTGCGTAATGCCCAAAAATCCCGGTAGTACTTTTTATCAGGAACTCCAACAAGATTCATTAATCGCGGAATTATCGTCTGTTTCAGGCGATCTCTAGAGCTGCTATAAATTTTATAGCACTTGCCAAGATCCGTAATCCTGATCGCTGGCGTATCAGAGGACATCGGCAAACCCCTTCCTGACTTTTTGGAACCACCAAAATCCTGCCCATGCAATTAAAATCGCCAATCCAAGATAGTTCGCGAGGTAATCCCAGTTTGGCCATTCATTAAGTATCAATACCTTTCTGCCTTCTTCAATAATTAGTGTCAACGGGTTCCATATTGCTATTGATTGTAACTTCGGAGAAAGCCCTGACAGTGGGAAGAAGACCGGTGAGATAAACAAAAGCACTGAGGATATCATCACTGTTATCTGTGCAATATCCCGCACATAGACGCCAATGGCTGACAATACCCACATTACTCCAATAGTAAGCACCAATAAAGGGAGTACGACTATGGGAAAAATGATCGCCGTCAATGCAATTTTTCCAGCCATGATCAATTGGATCAGCAACAACACGCTGACACTAATACCGGCATGAAACAGGGCTGAAGAGAGACCTACCCATGGTAGTATTTCGAGTGGAAAGACCACTTTTTTTACATAACTAATATTGCTGGTGATCAATGTTGGTGCTCGATTGATACACTCTGAAAACAAGCCGTGGATAATGAGTCCTGAAAATAATACCACTGCAAATTGGGATTGAGTCAGATCGTTGCCAGGTGCCCCCCCTCCCCATCGCGTCTTGACCACTACAGAAAAGAAGAAGGTATAGATGACCAACATTAATAGTGGGTTAAAAAAAGACCAGGCGAGACCAAGAATTGACCCTCGGTAGCGCCCCAATACTTCTCGCTTGGCCATCTTGTAGATGAGCTTTCTGTTTCGCATAAAGCTGTTCAACAGCTCACTGAGACCAGTCTTTTTTGGCTTGTGCGGATTCATCTAACAGCTAATTTATTAATCGAGATTCTCATGAATGTCCTCTCGACAACATAATAGGTAATAAAGGAACTAAAAATCCACCATCTAGAAGACGGTGAGTTAGTATAACGGACTGAAAGTCTGGATACGCGTCGGCTGAACGACGCGTCTATTCCGTTTCCATCTGAAAGTTATCACCGATCATCGGTTCAAAATGATACTCCAAGTACAGCCGGATCATTCTCCTCGGTCATCTGTCCCACCGTTGCACAGAAATAGTATCTCGCCCAAAATGCTTCCCCCAATAGAGCTTTTTCAAATGCGCAACCCCTCACAAGCAGATAATTGCCCGTACGCCCCTTTATACGTCTCATGATCTCGCTCGGCGCCAAGGACGGCGGTGCAGTGACCAAAATGTGCACATGATCTTTGTTGATCACGCCTTTCACGATCCGTATCTCAAAGGCCGCGCAGGTCTACCTCACCAGCTCCCGCACGCGCTCCGCGACTCCACCCATCAGCACCTTGTAGCGGGTATTTCGTCACCCATACAAAGTGGTACATGATCTGATATACCGTTTGGCTGCCATACCGGTACTCTTTGGCACCTCCTCTATTAACAGCTCCATTGTCTCAGCTAAAACTGACCGGCTAAAGCCGTTGGTTTGAACCCTGTGATGGAAAATCAAGTCATGATCGAGTGACGGTTTCATCTATTGTTACGAGCAGACAGACCATCAGTGTTGTCTTCTCCAAACCGTTCGGTTTACATAATCGGTGTAACTGAGCACGGTGCGCAGAACCTTAAGGGACACCGCACCGCCTTGGTAATCCGGGACAATCCGCGCTGATGCGCCGCTTGCCTGTTGGGCAAGCACGACCCTGACGGCATCAAGGACCCGCTCGGCGCCCAGCCCGCACATGATCAGCGTGCCCTCGTCCATGCCCTCGGGCCGCTCATGCGCGTTCCGGATGGTGACAGCCGGAAGATTCAGCAGCGAGGCCTCCTCGGTAATCGTGCCGCTGTCCGACAAGGTGCAGAATGCCTCCATCTGCAGCTTCACATAGTCGAAGAAGCCGAACGGCTTGAGGAAGCGTATGCGGGCGTCAAGGCCCTCCACACCCAGCTTTTCTAGCCTCTGACGCGTTCGCGGGTGGGTGGACACAATCACTGGCATTTCATACGCCTTAACCAGTGCCTGCAAGGTTTCCAGCAGGTCACGCAAGTTTTCCGGGGTATCGACGTTTTCCTCTCGGTGGGTGCTTACCAGGAAATACTCCTTGGGCTGCAAATCCAGCTTCTGCAGCGCTTCGGAAGCCTGAATCTGGGGCATGAAATGCTCCAGCACCTCCTGCATGTGGGAACCGGACTTGATGATGCGTTCCGGCGGAATACCCTCGGCCAGCAGGTAACGGCGGGCATGTTCCGTCAGCACGAGATTGATGTCGCTCAGATGATCCAACACCTTGCGGTTCAGTTCCTCCGGAACCCTTTGATCGAAACAGCGATTGCCGGCCTCCATGTGAAAAACCGGAATCTTGCGGCGCTTGGCGGAGATGACCGCCAGACAGGAGTTGGTGTCGCCATACAGCATGATGGCATCGGGCTGTTCGGTCTCCATCACCGAATCGGCCTTCTCGATGACCCGGGCGATGGTCTGGGCGGCGTTGTCGCCAACCGCCTCCAGAAAATAATCCGGCTTTCGGATGCCGAGATCATCGAAAAAAACCTGGTTCAATTCGTAGTCGAAGTTCTGACCGGTATGCACCAGCACGTGGCGGGTGTGCTGATCGAATTCGGCGATGACCCGTGACATCTTGATCAGTTCAGGCCGGGTGCCGACGATGGTCATGACCTTAAGCATGCAGTTGCCCCTGGATGTAATCCAGCTTGAGCAACAGCCGTTTCACGCCTTCCACATCCAGGCGTTCGGTGTTGTGCGAGGTGTAGTCATCGAGTGCCGCGATTTCCAGTTCACCCTCGACGAAATACTTGGCATAGTTGAGGTCACGGTCGTCCGACGGTACCCGGTAATACTGCCCCATGTCCTCGGCCTTGGCGATTTCCTCGCGCGAGACCAACGATTCATAGAGTTTTTCCCCGTGGCGGGTGCCAATCACCCGGATCGGATTATCCCTCTGGAACAGTTCCCTCAAGGCGATGGCCAGCACTTCGATGGTGGATGCCGGCGCCTTCTGCACGAAGATATCGCCCTGCCGGCCATGTTCGAAGGCATACAACACCAGATCGACGGAATCCTCCAGAGACATCAGAAACCGGGTCATGCCCGGGTCGGTGATGGTGATGGGCTTGCCCTCCCTGAGCTGGCTGACGAACAACGGAATCACGGAGCCGCGCGAGGCCATGACATTGCCATAGCGGGTGGCGCACAGCACGGTATCGCCCTCCCCTTGCATACGCGCCTTGGCCACCATCAGTTTCTCCATCATGGCCTTGGAAAGCCCCATCGCGTTGATGGGATACACCGCCTTATCGGTGCTCAGCACGATAACCCGTTCGACGTCCTGGGCAATGGCCGCATTCATAACATTCTCGGCGCCGAGAACGTTGGTCTTCACCGCCTCCATCGGATAGAACTCGCAGGACGGGACCTGCTTCAGAGCGGCGGCATGAAAGACATAATTCACGCCCTTCATCGCATCGTGGATGCTGTTGTAATCCCGGACATCGCCGATATAGAACCTCAGCTTGGGGTTATTCAGCGCAATACGCATGTCCTCCTGCTTTTTTTCGTCGCGGCTGAAGATACGTATTTCGCGGACATCGGTTTCGATGAAGCGCTTGAGCACGGCATTCCCAAAGGAGCCGGTGCCGCCGGTGATCATCAGGGTCTTGTCGGCAAACATGGTTTTGTGCAAATGAAGGTTACTGGAAATCATGCATACGCTGGATCAGCGTGGGCCATGGTGGCGGGTTATAACCGGTCGCCGCCTGGAAACGATCGGCATTCAGCGATCGATCGATGATCAGGTCCTCGGAAGGCACGATGGTGATGGTCTTGCCGTAGACCTCGGCCACCTGTTTCAGGAGGTCATATTTGTTGATTGGCTCCGCGGCCACATGATAAAGCCCCCTGAGTTCAGGATGACTCAATACCACATCGCGAACCACATGGGCCAACTCGACCGTCGGCAAGCCAGAAAATATCGCCCGAGTGAAGCCTTTGACCTGCCCTTTCTGGGCGAGAAACCAGCCCACCAAGCTGCGGGCACCGCTCAGTTCGTGACCGATGATGGATGTCCGCAAGGTCACGGCATGCGGGTAATCCACCTCACCCAGCAATTTGCTGCGACCGTAGAGATCGTATGCATCGGGAAAATCGGATTCCCTGTAGCCGCCCTGTTTGCCGGAAAACACGCAATCCGTACTGATATGCACTAGGCGGGCGCCGGTGGCACCGCACAGTGCCGCCAGGCGATGCGGCAAGAGGGTGTTGAGCGGAACCGCCTGCAAGGGATCGTTCGCATCGGCCAACTGCTTGACCAGTCCGACGCAATTCACGACCACCTCGGGGCGGACCTGGGCAAAAACCCGAACGATGGCATCCTGCTGTTCGACATCAATGCCGCTGTTGAGGTTATCCCGCAGCGGGCCTTGAAAATGGGCCCTCGCCGATTCGCCGCGGACGGTGCCATACACCCTATGGGAGGGTGATTTCGACAGCACCCGGTACATGGCGTTACCGAGCATGCCCGTCACGCCTAAAATCAGTACCCGCATGGTTTTATTTTGGTATATGACTGGGGAAGCAGGACAGCATTGTTGTCTTTAGGGTTATAAGTGAGCCGCATTATGCCCTAGGATGACAGCCTCTTGAAAATCCGTCCGGCTCGAGCGAGCCCCTGAAAGCCATCCATTGATATTGATTAAGCCAAGTTGGCTGCGCCTCTTCTTAAAGCTCAATTCAATCGATGACTCGGGTATTGGCCGGTATAGCGACCGATGTGGCCGTTCTCCTCATCGATTGCGGCAATCACGGCCTGCGGATGGAGGCCGTCGTGGACAATCCGGATCATTCCGGGATACCAGGTTTCCATCACATCCAGACTCACACGCATGAGTGTCAGCAGCATGTCGCTGCCTGGCGCCTTGCCGTCGGTCAGTTGCCGGTGGACGAAGCGAACCTCCCCATCATCAAGGTCCATCTCGAAGTGACCTACCGCCAGCCGGTAATTAACGCGCGTCAACATCTCCATGACGGCATAGCGGTGGGGTTCCGGGATATCCTCGGGGACCCTCAGAAACAGGGTGAAATCCTGCCCTCTGGATCCCGTCATCAACTCGAACCGAAACGTGCCGCTGTCAAGATTGATCAGGCTCTGGACCGTACCGTCATGCTCCTCGTTCTGTACGACCGGATAACCGGACTCGGAGAGAATTTCATAGGCGAGCGTGGTAAGAATGTTCATAGGGTTACTTCAGAGGGTGTGTCGAAACGCTGAAATTCATCAGCCCGGATTCGTTATTGGTACCGATTCAGAGGCACATTCAATCGGACGATCCGAGTCTGTCCTCTAGCATATCAATGAATACACGTGTTTTGGCCGGCATCAGCCGACGCCCGGTAAAAAGGGCCCATGCCGTGACCTTGGGCAGTGCCCAATCGGGCAACACGCCCACCAGTTCGCCCGACTGGACATAAGTGTGGGCGAAGTCCATCGGTGCGCTCACGATACCACTTCCCTGGCGCGCCAGATGCAACAGCAACTCGGGAGAATTGGCGATCAGACGCCAAGGCAACGCGGCTTGCCACCTCTCGCCGTCGCGCTTCAGTCGCCACTCAGCCTGATGCCGGTTTCGGCCCAGGAGACCCAAAAGGTCATGATGGGGCAAGTCCGCAGTAATATCCGGCACGCCTCATCAAGCGACCCACCTCGGCCAGTGCCGGCGTCAAGCTGAGCCGCGTGATCGGACAGACGCTGCTGCCGCCTCGATCCCCTCCTGATTGGGCCACAGCCATGGCGTGGCGGGTGCAGCGGCCAGTCACCGAACCGCGATTCCTGGACATCCATCTGCCGGCCGGCACCCGTCTCTCGCAGGATTTGCATGTGGCCGTTTACACTTATCGGGGCGTGGTCGACATTGCCGGCACGCCGATTCAGGAACAGCGTCTGGCCGTTCTGAGTTAGGCCGATGAACAGGATGGCGTGACCCTGAAGTCTGTTTCGGCAAGCCGCTTCCTGTTGATTGGCGGACGCCCGCTGCATGAACCCATCGTCGCCCATGGCCCGTTCGTGATGAATACCGAGACAGAAATTCAGCAGGCCATTGCCGATTATTAGTCAGGCCGGTTGGCGACAGCCAACTGAAACGCCCTCTTACTTTTTTGTCGATCCATGTCAAAGTCCCTTATCCACCCACGGAGTTCACGATGAAACGCACCGCACTGCTCGCCCTTTCCGCCCTCCTGTCCACCACCACCATGGCCGCGGAGACCTACATCATCGATTCCAACCATACCCTGCCGCTGTTCGAGGTCAGCCACCTCGGTTTTTCCACCCAACGCGGACGTTTCGATCACGCCACCGGAAAAACCATGCTGGACCCGGCCAAAAAAGCCGGCTCGGTCACGCTGACCATTGATGCGGCTTCGATCAACATGGGGCAGGAAAAATGGAACGAACACATGAGATCGGCCGATTTCTTCAATGTGGCTCAATTTCCGACCGTCACCTATCAGGCCGACCAACTGACCTTCGAGGACGGCAAGCCGGTTGCCGCCGAAGGGACGCTTACACTCCTGGGCATCTCCAAGCCGGTCAAACTCAAGATCGAGCGGTTCACTTGCGGTGAAAATCCCATCGTCAAGAAAGCCCTGTGCGCCGCCGACATCGAAACAACGCTGAAGCGCTCCGATTTTGGCATGACCAAATATCTGCCCGGTATCAGCGATGAGGTGCGGGTACTCGTTCCGGTCGAAGCCTTCGAGGATTGAAGCGACCGCTGAACTCGAAGCCGGCATTTCAGGAAGGCATAATGTCGGCTTCCACCTCATTGGGTGGCATCTCCTTGAATGGTGAAGCCCATGCCGGATATTCCTCTCGATCCCCTGGTTGCCAATAGCCTGCTTCCACATGGGTTGTGCCTGAACTGGAAGCCAGCCCTGCTGGCCTTGCATGTCATGTCCGACGGGATCATTGCCCTTTCCTATTTTTCCATCCCCTTCGGGCTCGCGTACTTCGTCTCGCAACGCAAGGATTTGGAATATCGCTGGATGTTCATCCTGTTTGCCGCGTTCATTCTGGCGTGCGGCACCGCCCACCTGTTCGATATCTGGACCCTCTGGCACCCGGATTACTTCGCACAGGGATTGATCAAGGCCGCAACCGCCGGCATTTCGCTGGCCACCGCCATTCTGTTATGGCCGGTACTCCAGCAGGCCCTGACACTACCCAGCCCCCGCCAACTGGCGCTCATCAATGCCGACCTGGAAAGCGAAATCACCCGTCGACGGGAAACCGTGCTCAAGCTGGAGCAAGAGGCGATGGAACGTCGACAGCTGGAACTTAAATTGCGGCAGAACGAGGCGCGTCTGATGACAGTGCTGGATACCACGGTGGAAGGCATCCTGACCGTTAGCCCGTCAGGCATCATTGAAACTGCGAATGCCGCCGCATCGCGCATGTTTGGCCGGCGTTCCGGCCAACTGGAGGGACTGCCCGCCGAGACCATCATTCGGGCAGCGGAGGGAAAACAAGGCCCCATCCTTTTAAGTCACTTGGCCCAATCGGCCGACACGCCGGGCGGGGTAAAACAATCCGAATTTGTCGGCATCCGCCGGCAGGGCGAGACCTTTCCGATCGACATATCGGTCGGTAAGACCCGCCATGGCGAGCCCCAATTCACCTGCGTGCTGCGCGACATGACCGAGCAGCGCAAAACCGAGGAACAGCTGCGGCAGAATGAACGACAGCTCAAGCAACAGGAAACCGAGCTCTTGCACATACAGCGGCTCAGCACCGTGGGCGAATTGGCGGCGATGATGGCGCATGAAATCAACCAGCCATTGGGCGCCATCGTCAATTATCTGGGCGGCATCACCTTGCGGTTTGAACCGGTACTGAATGACCACCCGCCCCTCCGTGAGGCCGTGGCAGAAAGTGCGCGGCTGGCCAATCGCACTTCGCATATCGTCCAGAGCATTCGCAATCTGGTTCGCCGACGAGATGACGAGCGCGAGTTGCTCGACATGGCCGCGCTGGTGCAGGAGACCGCATCACTGTTGAAGCAGGAAATGGACCGTCACCACATCCAGTTGCAGAACGACCTGCCCGACAGCTTGCCGCCGATTGAGGGGGAACGGGTCAAGCTTCAGCAATTGCTGCTCAATCTGATTCTGAATGCCATCGAAGCCCTGGCACCCATCGAGCAGCTGCCTCGCATCATCCGCATCCAGGCCCCTGACACAGTTTCCGACGATACCCTGGAAAT
>JBIIEQ010000135.1:0-4282 GCA_044237765.1 Methylococcaceae bacterium
GCCAGAGATCACCAAGGATCTCACCAAAGGCCGAATATATGGGCGCAACTGCGTAACTCGACCGGCTGACATCGAAACGAAAAAGCTTGCAAAACGGAGGAGTCCATATATGAGCGCAGCCGAAGGGTACCATTGGTTGCCTTTCTTGGTCTGGTGCATCTCGGGGTCGCGGGACTTGTCCCGATTCTTGGTTGAGGGGGCCGCATGGATGAGAGTGGCGTCCACCATGGTGCCGCCTTTAAGCAAGAGACCTTCGTTCTCCAGCCCATCGTTGATCGTGTTCATGAAGGCGGCAGTCAACTGATGCTGCTCCAATAACCGCCGGAAATTGAGGATCGTCGCCTCATCAGGGACCGGGGTCTCGCCTCACTCAATGCCGGTAAAGCGGCGCATGGACTCGATCTCGTACAGCGCATCCTCAGCCCCTGGGTCAGACAGGTCAAACCAATGTTGCAAACAGTGAATCCGCAGCATCATGCTCAACGGCATCGGCGGACGCCCTGGCTGACCCGATTTCGGATAGAACGGCTCAACCACGGCCAACAAAGCCTCCCAAGGTACCACCTGCTCCATCTCCAACAAAAAGCGCTCCCGACGGGTTTGCTTCTTCTTGGCGCCATCACTGAGGGAGGCAAAGGTGGTCTGTTTCATGGGGGCATCCGAGGGGCAGCAAACGGTGAGGGCTATCCTACCGCAGGGAGTTGTTCAGAGGTTCCCTAGGTCAGTATGGGTATCTTAATTAGGTAGGCTCCACGAGTGCTCCAAAGCGCATTGTCCCACAAGAAGTCCCGACGCAAACGGCGAAAGGAGCCTTCGCCATTCTCGCCCTTACCATCCCTAGGGCTGCAGCACCCCATGCGGATCTGCCGGGTTCATGAAGCCTGGCAAATCCCCTTCAGCCCGACACTTGAGAAGCCCTGCCACCAGCGGCATCGAATGAAGCGCGTGGATTCAGGCCAGTCTCCAACAACACCTCCATTCCGACTACTTTACAACCGCAGGGCCTACTTGTTGGTCACCAAATGAGGGTTATTCAATGCAAAGCGATGTCGCAGGAGCCTTTGAGCCAGCGGTTAGTCCATGAAGCAAAGCGTGATCAATCCGTGATTCATGGATTGACACATCATCTAAATTACTGAATTATCACGACGGATTATATCAAAGAGGTATTACATGATCAGTCGGCGTGGGATCGCGATAAGTTGGGTCGTCTGCGGACTGGCCATTGGCTCGTCTGCTCAAGCAGCTGAACTGCTGATTGATCGTTCGATCACCAAGAATGACGTGTTGGAGGCTCAGCGCGCTTGGTGCGCAGGGCTTGTAGATATTTCCAAGGCCTATGAAACTGGCGGGCAAACGGCGGCAAAGGCTTTGGCCGAGAAGGTAATTGACAGCGCCTATGCCTATGAATCAGGCGGCGTACTGTTCAAGCCGACACTGACCGTGAATCCGCAGTCGGTTCGAACATCCCGGGCGGGTGCTCTTTCCTATTTCGTGGGTGGCGACCCCGATTATCCATATGACAAGGGATTTGCCCTGAAAGGTTGGACATCGTGTTTGGCTGAAGACAACGCCATCATTATTCTGGGTGAGACTGCGACGTCGCTCGGCAAAGTCCGCATAACGAAAAAAGACGGATCGGTCGTCACCGTTGACAAGACATGGCAATACATCATGGACCAGCAGGGTCGCCTTCGTATCGTGGTTCATCATTCGTCATTGGAACACACTGGCGAATAGATAGGCTCATTGCTCATCTTGGTTTACACACCTCCTAGCAAGACCTGTTAAAGGAAATTAAGCCGCTTAAAGCTCCAAGTGGCTTTTCATTCGCGTTTTCAGACAGACATCAACACACAGCCGAATTCGCCGATGCTCACCGGTTGTGCTGAGCACATGCTCGATCATGTCATCCACAGACCGAGTGTCGTGGACGATGTCATCTTCGAGACTGAAATAGCTGCAGGCAATTGATTCACCTGTGTGCTCCTTGGGCGTATGCAAATGGACCCGCAACAACGGATAGATATCCTGTCCAAGCTTGGTGGTACCCAAGTAAGACGCGTGGTCCACGGGTTGGACTTGGATCGCATGCCCGGCATTGTAAAAATCAGCATTGAACGTCACTCCATTCATGACGGGTTTTCTTGACCTTGCCCGCCCCCCCATCCTCCCCGTCACCCGTTCAGCGACAACAAATTCGCTGAACGAAGCTCTCAGCAGCTGACTATACAGGCCTTCAGAATGCCTTAGGACTTGCATCCAGAGGCGTTCTCAATCCACTCTCAGGCAACCGGCCGTCGCTGGCGATTTTGGGGGCTCGAAAAATATCCCCAGATCTAGGCACTGGCCTTTTTTTATGAGAGTTGATCAATTAGCGTTCAAGCAGGGCTCTTGAGAAGCCTGCATCAAACGGGCTGTTGCCCTTAGAATTCCGATTGTAAACATCCTTGGGCGAAGACCCGGTGGAATAGGCGAACACTGGACCTTTGGCATTGGACATAATTTCTGTAGTTACAGGATATAAAACCATGACCCCTCCGCTACGTTTGCCGCCAGATACATTGGGAGCTATTTCATTAACCTTAACTGGACCTAACACCGGCTCACCCCTGCTGTCCTTGCCGGTTATGCCTGTCAAGAACACATCACCCCATGCAACTCTTCTTGGGCCAAAAAGAAAGCCATTAACACCGCCTTTGCCTCTGTAAAAGGGATCAAAGACCCATCCATACCTGTAGAAAAGTTGGCTTGTCAGGTGAGGACAATAAGAGTTTTTTTCGCAAGCAGCGTCTCTAGCATAGATATCCAGAAACACCCCTTTTATTTTTGTCGAGTAGTTGGCCAGCCTCAAGGCCAAAACACCATTCTTTTTATACCCTTCAATAGAAGCATCCTGATTCCCCTTGAACCATAGAGAATAATCCCATGACATGTCTTCAGACATGAATGAGTTAACATACTCTGGATTAGAGCTACGCGCGTCCTTGAAGGTATCATCCAAGAATGCAAAGCCAGACCATTGCCTGACATTACCCGTAAGGTCTTCGTTATAACCTGCAGCCATGAGCACGCCCCTAGCTGGATTATCTATATTAACATTTGGTATACCTTTTATCGGAACATTAAGGGTGTGAAGCTTTTCTACAGTTACATTGGACGGTGGAGCCAGAGAAATATCTCGCCCGACAACCAATCGCGATCCACCCACAAATTGCACAAAATTTAGCAAGGGTGCCCGTTGCTTATCCAGGAATATGTATAGTGGGAAAAAAGGGGTTTGAGGACTGTCAGAAAGCAGCTTTGTTATATCGGTAGTTGACGTAACTTCATCACAGGTCGATGAGCTCAGGTAATTAAACCTGTAACCACCTGAACTCCTCAGGTCTGTAAACTCAACCACCTCAGACCACCGTGGCAAGCAGTAATCTCCACCAGAAGTAGGAGCCAATGGGAGATAACCACCGGGTGCCCGAGAAATGACGCGATAGTAGTCTGGATTCTCCGCTAGATAGGTTACGTATGAATAAGAATCCATGGCATACCCCAAGCTCTCATACAGCTTAGTCTTCCGCGGAAGTTTTGTTTTTCCATCCTCGGACATACCAACAATCCATGTATTAAGGATCGCCGCCATCTGCACATCGCTGACATCGTGCCCGGCACTCATGCTGGTTTCCACCTGCTGCATCACCACCGCTTCGAACTTCTTAACAAATACCTTGAATCTTCCAGGAATTGAGCTATTCCTTAACCGGCTTTCAGGAATACTACGTATAAAATTAAGGTAGGTATCAACAGCCTGATAACGGTTAAGCGTAATTAGCAATACAGACACATTGATAAATCCAGAGTATTCTTTTGTGATATCAATTGGAAGTTCCAGAGTGGGCCTGAGTGCTTCTAGAACGGTCGTGTATGGCAATGCTTTAAAGTTAGAGACCATCATCTTATCGAGGTACATCTCATTGCCCGCCGCCTCACCATTACCCAAGGGCATGGAGTTCTCAGTTTGTTTGGCCACTTTTTTCTCCTGGGCGATTAGCTGCTTTCCATATTTCCTCATGTCGCTCAGCTCTTGATTAATCCGCTGATAAATGGCATGACCATAGATTGCTTCTTTTTGGGCTTGCGACTTAGAGGACCCCGCATTGACTCGGCGCGCTCAAAAACCAAGTGCAACACCCCGACCGTGTATGGTGTTGCGATGGGAAAACATTACGAACAATTGAAACCTGAAGAACGGGCGACCGTGATGCTGATGGATCGAGAGGGCTCCAGT
>JBIIEQ010000075.1:0-13960 GCA_044237765.1 Methylococcaceae bacterium
AGGCCTCGATAAATTTGTTGTCACTCAAGCCGGCTGTGAATTGCACTGGCTCGGCCTGACCCTGCCTTAATCGGTAAACGGTCTTTTGATCTCTGCCGACCGAGTCCGAGTCGGAGTGGCCCGGGGCGATGGCACTCTTTCCATCGGGTTTGAAACGCAACGCGCTTAAGGGAACACGCAGCACATTTTCACGCTTGGCCACTGCGATATTCACAAAGGCGGTCATGCCGGGCAGCAAAGTTTCATCGGGATTGGCGACATCCAGCACGACGTTGTAGGTCACGACATTCTGCAAGACCTGGGAATTCAGCCGGATTTGCCGCACACGCCCGCGATACTCGCGTCCGGGAAAGGCATCGACAGTGAACGTGCCGATCTGGCCGACCTTGATGCCGCCGACGTCCGCCTCGGCCACCGTCGTGTCGATCTGCATGCGCTGGAGATTCTCGGCAATGGTGAAGAGCACCGGCGTCTGGAAGGTCGCGGCCACCGTCTGGCCAACATCGACATTGCGCGACACGACAATGCCGGACACCGGAGAATTGATGACGCTGTAGCGGAGATTGGTCTGGTCGCGCCGCACCACGGCCTGGGCCGCAGCAACCTGGGCCAGGGCACCGGAGACGGCCTGCTCGGCCTGATCCCAGTCCGCACGAGCCACATAGCCCTTTTCGAAGAGGGCCCGTGTCCGCCCCGCATTGGCCTCCGCGAGCTTCAGGCTCGCCTGCACATTGGCGAGATTGGCCGTGCTCTGATCCAGTGCGGCCCTGAACAGTGCGGGGTCCAGTTCAGCGAGCACCTGCCCCGACTTCACCCGACCATTGAAGTCGGCATACAGCTTTTGCAACGTACCGGATACCTGGGTGCCGACATTGACCAGCACGACCGGGTTGAGCGTGCCATTCGCCGAGACGGTCTTGATGATGTCACCACGGTCGAGGGTGATCGTGACGTACTCATCCCTGGATGAGGCTTGCTGGCTTTGCCAGTAGCTCCAGCCACCCCAGCCGATCCCACCCAATATCAATAGAAAAACCAAGCTTCGAAACATCAGCCGTTACATCTGGTGTGGGAGGAGGAGATCCGTTTTCAATTCGTGATGCGCCGCTCGCCGGGGCCATCCACCGCCGCGACATCGTCCATGTCCAGCCGACCCAGGGCCTGAGCCAGCTGCGCCTTGCCGATGCGCCAGTTGTAATGCGCCTGCACGAACTGGTAACGGGCATTGGCCAGATTGGCTTCGGCATTCATCAACTCCACGATATTGCCGACGCCTTCTTCATAACGACCCAGCGCGACCTTTTCGGCCTGGACGGCGCTATCCAGTAGCTCCTGAGTGTTCTGGAGATTCTCCCGGGTGGCCGCCAGGGTGTAGTAAGCTCTCCAGACTTCCTGGGCGATAGACTGCTCCAGTTTATCCCGGTTCGCCGCCTGCATTTCCACCTGCTCTTCCGCGCTCTTGATCTGGTAGGTGTTGTTGAAGCCGGTAAAAATCGGGACCGCCACCTGTACACCAATCGCCCAACTGGAAATATTCGAAACGCCCAACGTTTCGAGGTAGGTGTAGTTGCCGACCAACGACAGTGTTGGCATGCTGCCGGAACGCGCCTGCAGGATGCCGGCCTCGGTCGCCTTGACCTGAGCTTCCGCGGCCGCCAGGTCGGGGCGCGATGTTTTGGCCAGATCGATGAGTTCCTGCACATCCTTTTCCCGATCCACGTTAGGGCCGGTGAGGCTGGGCGGCTCGAACTGCAGGGAAGACTGGGGTTTCAGCCCCATCACTGCCGCCAGGGGACCGAGCGAGGATTGGGCATTGCCCGCCGCCGTTCGGCGATTGACCTTGGCCTGTGCATGGGTCGTTTGTGCCTGGAGCTTGTCGCTCAGCGCCGCCGAACCGATTTCGTAGCGATAAGCCGCTGCATCGAACGCCTTTTGGGTGGATTTCTCGGTCGCATCGGCCGCTTGCAGCGAGGCATGGGCCGCGAACATCTGGTAATACGCTTGGATGGCGGCGAACAGCACCGACTGCAGCGTGGCGGCATGGGTCCAGTTGGCGGCTTCCAGCGCCTGCCGGGCCGCCTCCACCCGCGCTGCCCGGCCACCAAAATCGAGCAGCAAATAGTTGAGGCTCAGCGTCGGAGCCACCCGGGTATTTTCGGTACGAAGATCACCACCGCCAGGGATAGGCACGCCATTGCTGATACCGCCGCCCGCCGTGTTCTGGCTACGCGATATCGGCATCGAGAAATTGAAGGACGGCAGATAGGACGATTCAGCCATGCCGACTTGCGACGCCTGCTGGCGGGCCGCCGCCCACGCCTGACGAGTTTCCGGGTTGTGACAAAGCGCCTGTTCGATGACATCGATCAGGCTCCATTTCTCCAGCTTGCGGTTCAGAATCTGACAGGGATCGTGCCCGGCCTGAGTGGCGGCCCGACCGGGCGTCTTTGACACGCTGCTATGCGTATTCAAGGGGTCATCGGGATATTGCACCCAGTCCTTGGCGACTGCGCTCACACTGGTCAAAAGCAGAACCAGCAAGGCACCGCAGTGAACCCAACCACCAACCCGCCCATCACGCAGGTATCGAACCCCGGCGGGCCCTGCGTGACTTGGGCAATCTCTCGGCAATCGGTGATTAAAAGGCATTCAATCGGCGAAACAAGGGCTCTGAAAGGCAGGGTATAGTGTGCCACAGGAAGAAAAAGTCGGACCTCGACCGAAGAAGCCCGGGACGCCGTCGCGGCGCGCGGTGACTCAGCGGGTTTTATTTTGAGCGAAGGATTTTTATCTGGTAGGGGAGAATACGCATGACGCCGGAAGCGAAGGCACGCCAGCTGATCGACCGGAAGCTGGAACAAGCCGGCTGGGTCATTCAGGACATGAAGCAGCTCAACCTGTCGGCGGCTGTCGCCATTGCCGTGCGTGAGTTTCCCACCGACTCCGGCCCGGCCGATTACGTGCTGTTCGTCAACCGAAATGCCGTGGGTGTCATCGAAGCCAAGAAAGACAGTGCGGGCGAAAATCTCACCGTCACCGAGAATCAAACCGAGCGCTATGCCAACGCCACGCTCAAGTGGCGCAAGGACAACACCCCGCTACGCTTTCTTTTCGAGGCCACTGGCCAGATCATTCGCTTCACCGATGGTGCCGACCCGGTGCCGCGTTCGCGCGAAATCTTCCACTTTTTCAAGCCGGAAACGCTGGCGGCGTGGTGGGCGCAAACAGAAACCCTGCGTCGCCGTTTGGCCGAGCAGATGCCCGCCTTGCCTGAACGCAATCTGCGCGATTGCCAGATCAGCGCTGTCACCGGGCTGGAAAAATCGCTGGCGGTAAACAAACCGCGTGCGCTGGTGCATATGGCTACTGGCGCGGGAAAAACCTTCACCGCCATCACCTCAGTCTACCGCCTGCTCAAATTTGGCGGAGCTAAGCGAATTCTTTTCCTGGTCGATACCCGCAACCTTGGCAAACAGGCGCATCAGGAGTTCATGGCCTATACACCACCGGACGATGGCCGCAAATTCACCGAGCTGTACAACGTGCAGCGGCTGGTATCGCCCAACATCGATCCACATTCGCAGGTGTGCATCAGCACCATCCAGCGCATGTACTCCATATTGAGCGGAGAGCCAATCGACGATTCGGCCGAAGACGTCTCGCTCAATGAAGTGCAGCAAACCGCAAGCCAAGAAAAGTTCATCCGCTACAACCCGGCCGTTCCGGTGGAAACCTTCGACTTCATCATCATCGATGAATGCCACCGCAGCATCTACAACCTGTGGAAGCAGGTGCTCGATTATTTCGATGCCAGCCTGATCGGCCTGACGGCCACGCCGGACAAACGCACCTTCGGCTTTTTCAACGAAAACATCGTCGCCGAATACACCTACGAACAGTCCGTAGCGGATGGCGTCAACGTCGGCTACGACGTGTATGAGATCGAAACCGAGATCACCCAGAAAGGGGCTGAGCTGAAGGCCAAAGAATGGGTCGATCACCGCGATCGCCAGACCCGCAAGAAGCGCTGGGGTGAAACCGAGGAAGATACCGCCTACACCGGCAAGGAGCTGGACCGCTCGGTGGTCAACATCAGCCAGATCCGCAAAGTAATCCAGGCCATGAAAACCGCCGTGGAAACGCAGATTTTCCCGGCGCGTAAGGAGACGCCGAAGACCCTCATCTTCGCCAAGACCGACAGCCACGCCGACGACATCATCAACATCGTCCGTGAGGTCTACGGGCAGGGCAATGCCTTTTGCAAGAAGGTCACCTACCGCGCCGAGGAGGACGCCGACAGCATTCTTTCTAGCTTTCGTAACGACTACAACCCGCGGATTGCCGTCACCGTAGACATGATCGCCACCGGCACCGATGTCAAACCGCTGGAAGTGCTGCTGTTCATGCGCGACGTGCGCAGCAAGGGCTATTACGAGCAGATGAAGGGCCGGGGCGTGCGCAGCCTGGACGGCGACAGCCTCAAGCGTGTCAGCAACAGCGCCGACGGCGCCAAGACCCGTTTCGTACTGATCGACGCCGTCGGCGTGGAAAAGTCGCTGAAAACCGAAAGTCGTCCGCTGGAGAAAAAACCCGGCGTGCCACTGAAAGACCTGCTGCAGGGCGTGGCACTGGGCCATCGCGACGACGACACCGTGCTCTCACTCGCCAATCGTCTGGTGCGCCTCGCCAAGCAACTGGACGACAAGGCGCAGGCGCGCATCGAAAAAATCTCCGGCGGCATTCCTGTGGGTGAACTCGGCAAAGGCCTGATCGCCGCGCTGGACCCAGACGCTATCGTTCAAGCCGCCTTGGCCACGGCCAAGGCCAAAGGCATCACACGCTCTGAGGACACTTTGCTGCCCGAAGAGATTGAAGCCGCCCGAGCCGAGCGCGTGGCGGCTGCCTGTGCGCCCTTCGACAAGCCGGAACTGCGCGACGAGTTAGAAGCCGCCCGCCGAGAGCGTGAGCAGCTCATCGACCACATCAGCCTCGATCAGGTCACCTTTTCCGGCTTTTCAGAGCAGGCCGAAAAGCAGGCCAAGGCCGTGATCCAGACCTTTGCCGACTTCATCAAACAGCACAAAGACGAAATCGCCGCACTCGGCTTTTTCTACCAGCAGCCCTACCAGCGCCGCGCGCTCACCTTCGACATGCTGGAAGACCTGCACGCACACCTAAACAAACCGCCATTGATGCTCACCACCGAGCGGCTGTGGAGCGCCTATGCCCGCGTGCAGACCTCGGCCGTCAAAGGCGCCGACCGCAAACGCCAGTTGACCGATCTGGTGTCATTGGTGCGCTTTGCGCTGGGGCTGGATGGCGAGCTGAAGCCCTTTGCTGACGAGGTGGACAGGCGATTTCAGGCCTGGATCTTCCGCCACAACGCCCAGCGTGGCACAGCCTTTACGCCCGAGCAGACCGAATGGCTACGGCTGATGAAAGACCACATGGCCAGCAGTTGCGCCATCAGCCGTGATGATTTTGATTACGCCGAGTTGGCGGACAAGGGAGGCTTGCAAAAGGCCTGGGGCCTGTTTGGCAAGGAACTGGATACGCTGATGAATGAGATGAATGTGGAGTTGGTGGCGTGAGTGATATTCCAAAGGGATGGGTGACTGCCACAATTCCCGATTTAATTGGCGTAGAAGGCGTGTTTGTTGACGGTGACTGGGTTGAGAGTAAAGACCAAGACCAGAACGGTGACGTCCGTTTGATTCAACTTGCCGATGTTGGCGATGGCCGATACGCAGACAAATCAAACCGATTTCTCACCCACACAAAGGCGATGGCGTTGGGATGCACGTTTCTCAGGCATGGTGATGTGCTTGTTGCTCGTATGCCTGACCCATTGGGACGCGCTTGCATTTTCCCTGGCGATAGAAGTCAGGCTGTAACTGTTGTTGACGTGTGTGTAGTCCGAGGAAGCCCCGAGCATTTTGATCATTCTTGGTTGATGTACTTCATCAATTCATCCTCATTTCGTGCTGACATTCATTCACTACAAAGTGGTTCAACAAGGAAGCGGATTTCTCGTGGCAACTTGAGCACATTGAAATTGCCCGTGCCTCCCCGCGCCGAACAAACCCGCATCGCCGCCAAACTCGAAGAACTGCTGTCCGACCTCGATGCCGGTGTGGCGGAACTCAAGATTGCGCAGAAAAAGCTGGGGCAATACCGCCAGTCGCTGCTGAAAGCCGCCGTGGAAGGCGCGCTCACTGCCGACTGGCGAGAAAAACAAAAAGCCGTTCACCCTGATAGTGAGCCTGTCGAATCTATTGAAGGGCTTTCATCCGCTCATGGTTCGACAAGCTCACCACGAACGGATGAAAGCGAAACCGGCGCGCAACTGCTGCAACGCATCCTCGCCGAACGTCGCGCCCACTGGGAAGCCAAACAACTCGCCAAATTCACCGAACAAGGCAAAACCCCGCCCAAAGATTGGCAAAAGAAATATCCCGTGCCAGTACAGCCGGATACTACCGAGTTGCCAGAACTGCCGGAGGGGTGGGTGTGGGCGAGCGTTGAACAGATTGCATCTGACGAACCTTACAGCCTCGCGATTGGCCCATTTGGGAGCAACCTAAAAGTGGCCGACTACCGAGAGTCCGGGGTTCCGCTGGTTTTCGTCCGGAACATCCGCTCAGGAAACTACGGCGGCACACACACCAAGTACGTGACGCCTAACAAGGCCTATGAACTCAGCGCTCACCGCGTAGATGCAGGTGATGTGTTGATCACCAAGATGGGCGAGCCACCAGGTGACGCTGACGTCTATCCATATGGCCAGCCGCCCGCGATTATCACAGCGGACTGCATAAAGGTCCGCTGCTGGGCGGGGCTTTTGCATCCTGACCTCCTGAAGGCGACGATCAACTCACATATCGGGCGCCAGCAGATTGAACCGATGACGCAAGGCGTCGCGCAAAAAAAGGTCAGCCTCGGACGGTTCACGAGCCTCGCGGTTCCCTTGCCCCCGATCCAGGAACAAGATGAATTGATCGCCTTGTTGGGAACTGCAACGAGGGAAATCGCAGCACAGGAAGCGGCTGTTGGGTTGTCTCTCAAACAATCCACCGCCCAACGCCAAAACATTCTGCGCGCCGCCTTTGCCGGCCAGCTGGTGCCGCAAGACCCCAACGACGAACCGGCCAACGTGCTGCTGGAACGTATCCGCGCCGAGCGGATAGCGCGCACAAATGGAAAAACCGCGACAAGGAGGTCTCGCCATGCGTGAGATAAGCGCACCCGAAGCACAAGCATTTCTGGACTCGATTCTGCCGCAAGGAGAAAGCCAGCGCATTGAAACCAAGCGCGTGTCCGGAAAGATGGTGGGCAAGGCGCTGGAAACAGTGTGTGCTTTTGCCAATACGCGCGGCGGCATGCTGGTCCTGGGCGTCGAGGATTTCGCCAAGGCCAAGGGAATGGAGCGCCTGTTTGGCATTGGCGAAAACCCGGAGGCGGTCGACGAACTGTTGCGCAAGCTGAACAGCCATCTGCTGCCGGCCGTCGAGCAGGTAGAGGCGATCCGCGTTCCTTGCTGTCTGCGTGATGGAGCTTCGGGTTTTCTAGTGGTGCTCAAGGTTCCGGTTAGCGACAAGGTGCATTCGATTCAGGACGACGGCACCTGGATACGGGGTGAGGCTAGCAACCGCGAAATGACTGCCAGTGAAATCACCGATTTGTCGTATCGACGCGGTGTGCGCAGTGCGGAGTCGGAGCCGGTAGATATCGACTTTGATTTGCTGGACGGCGAAGCCTGGCGTTTGTTTCTGCACGGGCGCGGGCTGCAAAGTGGCGGTCTGCCCGACATGCTCTATCGTATCGGCCTCGCCAAGAAGGTTGGCAACGAGCTGCGGCCGGTACGGGCTGCGGTGTTGTTATTTGCCGATGAACCGGGTGCTTTGCTCGCGGGAACGGGATCGCGTGCCGATGTGCGGGTTTTTCAGTATCGCGGCAACGCTATCGAGGCGGGCGAGGTTCCCAACCTGCAGAAAGCGCCGAAAACGATCTCCGGTCCTCTTTATCTCCAGAT
Organism: Methylococcaceae bacterium; assembly: GCA_044237765.1. Taxonomy (GTDB): domain Bacteria; phylum Pseudomonadota; class Gammaproteobacteria; order Methylococcales; family Methylococcaceae; genus UBA6136. The sequence goes on from JBIIEQ010000075.1 coordinate 8,033, forward strand.
TGCCCGAACTCATTCCTACCTGCTTGAGGAGTTGGCGGAAGGTTTGACGCTTGCCGCCTCCGGTTTTCGCACAGTGCACAAGTATCCGGAGCGGGTGATCAAAGAGGCTATTACCAATGCCGTGATTCATCGTGATTACCGGCTGAACCGGGATATCCAGATTCGCATCTTCGATACCAGAATCGAGTTCTTGAGTCCTGGCTTGTTCGCCGGCCGCATTAGTGCGGGCAATATCTTTCGTGCCGGTTCGTTCGCCCGAAACCCGCTGATTGCCCGGAACTTGCGCGAGTTTCCTGAGCCCCCGAACGTGGATGCGGGAGAGGGCGTGAGGATGATGTTCAGCGTAATGAAGTCCAGCAACCTCTATCCGCCGCTTTACCGCGAATTGCTGGAACCGGCGCAAGAGGCCGTGGCGGTGATGTTACTCAACGAAGAGCGCCCTCCCATTTGGGAACAGGTCAGCGACTGGATAGATCGCAGTGGTCCGATTGGCAATTCCGATCTTTGCCAAATTGCGAATGTGGATACCTTGAAGGCTTCAAAAATGCTCAGGCGCTGGGTGGAACAAGGGGTTCTTGTGGCGGACAGTACGCGTGGCAAGCGCAATATGGTTTATTACAAGCCGGTCGCAAATGGGCTGGGAGACTCTGGTTTGTTTTCCGATGCGCTGGATAACAACGAACTGGAATCTTAGAAGAATATACAAAACAACAAGATAGAAATTATTTGTTATCCGGCTCGGGGCCGAACCGGCCTGCGCTTGGCAGTGAGCCGCGTCCCTGTTCGGACTTGCTCGGTGGTTCGCCGTGATTGCAGAGGGCGTACCCGTCTGCGGCCCCCTCGGCCGGGGAGGTCGGGTTCCCGCAGGTAAAGTTTATTATCCTGGCCCGTCGGATAATAAACTTTGCGTACGTAGCTTGCCTATACAAAACAATGAACTAAGCGTGTTTTTATTATCTTTGCCACCCGTTGTGGGTAGAGTTGCTGGTGGTCAATTGCGGCTCCTGGCCGCTGCTGATCCGGTAGCCGGCTGATTTGAAGAAAGAAAGTCATGAACACCTCCTCCCTCGTCCAGAAAGTCTGGAATTTCTGCCACACGCTGCGCGACGACGGCGTTGGCTATGGCGATTACCTGGAGCAGCTGACCTACCTGCTGTTTCTCAAGCTGGCGCATGAATATGCGCAGGAACCCTACAACCGTGACACGCACATCCCTAGGGGCTATGACTGGGCCAGCCTGACCGCCAAGGTCGGCGAGCCGCTGGAGGCCCATTATCTGGCTACCCTACATCGTCTGGGACAGGAACCGGGGATGCTGGGTGCCATCTTTTTCAAGGCACAAAACAAGATTCAGGACCCGGCCAAGCTTTCGCGGCTGGTGCAAATGATCGACGCCGCGAACTGGATCAGCTTGGATGCCGATACCAAGGGCGATCTGTACGAGGGGCTGTTGCAGAAGAACGCGGAAGACACCAAGAGTGGCGCCGGCCAGTATTTCACGCCGCGTGCACTGATCGAAGCGATGGTGGCTTGCGTGCGGCCGGAGCCGATGAAGACGATTGCCGATCCTGCCTGCGGAACGGGAGGATTTTTTCTGGGCGCCTATGCCTGGCTGACTCGCCCGGGGGCCCGGCTGGACAGACGCCAGAAGGAATTCCTGCGCGACAGTACTTTTCACGGCAACGAGATCGTGCCCAACACGCGCCGCATGTGCCTGATGAACCTGTTCCTGCACAACATCGGCGAGCTGGATGGCGAGCCTTCGGTGGAGCGTTCCGATGCGCTGATCACCGAGCCGAGCCGCAAGGTGGATTATGTACTGGCCAATCCGCCCTTCGGCAAGAAGAGCAGCATGACCATCACCAATGAGGAGGGGGAGGAAGACCGGGAGGCGCTGACCTACGAGCGGCAGGACTTCTGGGAAACCACGTCGAACAAGCAGCTCAACTTTCTGCAGCACATCGTCAGCCTGTTGAAAATGGATGGCAAGGCGGCGGTGGTCTTGCCGGATAACGTGCTGTTTGAAGGCGGCGCCGGCGAGAAGATCCGCCGCAAGCTGCTGGAGACCTGCGATGTGCATACCATCCTGCGCCTGCCGACAGGCATTTTTTATGCCCAGGGCGTCAAGGCGAACGTGGTGTTCTTTGACGCCAGACCCAAGGACGGTCAAATTCACACTCGGGGGGTCTGGTTCTATGACCTGCGCACCAACAAACATTTCACGCTGAAGACGCGCACGCTCAAACGCGACGATTTGCAGGACTTCATCACCTGTTACCACCCGGAAAACCGCCACCAACGCATCGCCAGCGAACGCTTCAGGTTCTTCAGCTATGACGATCTGATGGCTCGTGACAAGGCCAGCCTGGACATCTTCTGGCTGAAGGACGACAGCCTCGACAATCTCGATGACTTGCCGCCGCCGGATGTGCTGCAGCAGGAGATCATCGAGCACCTGGAAGCCGCCTTGGCCTCATTCCGTGATGTCGCTGTCGGCTTGCGGGGCCAGTGAGTCAGGGCACTGGAAATCGGCCCGCTTCGCCTACTGAAGAGTTACCGGGCCGGCCGTTGGCGTCTGAGAGATGCTAAGCGAGGCTCCCTCATGGAGTCCGTCCTCGGTTTCCGCATGCACTCGCAGCAGGCAGGGACCATTGATCTGAAAGGGGGCGAACTCCACGAGAAACTGAACGACCTGCACCCTGTCGCTGCTCCCTGCCGCATCATAAGTCGGCACATTGCGGAGCATGGCCGCCAAATCAGCTTCTTGTGCCATGAGCTCCTGAATAAGGTCGGTCCCCTTGTATACCCGAAGCTTGACCGAGCGTGCCGGTTGCTTGAGCGAGGAAATCAGTCGCGCTAGCAGGCAAACCCGAGGCAGCGTCACCGGCAGTTGTGGCACAAAAAGCGAGTCGGAATACATCCCGACCAGGGTCAGCTTGCCGGACGTTTCGTGACGGATGTCATCACAGAAGATCGTCTGGAGATGTCGCTGCATGATTGGGCTCGATTTGCGTAATCTGGGCTTTCTGCTGGCGCTGATGCCGAAAGGTCAGGATCAGCCGGGCTGACTCGGTCTTTCGGGCTTTCCGTCCGGATCGCTCTACTGTGCGGTCACGCCGGACTGCTGTCGAGCCAGGAGGAAGGCGCGAAGATCGCGAACGATGAAAGTGCGCTTTGCCTTGACCACCTTGCTCTTCAGACCATAGGCCTTGCGATTGGCAAGATACTCAAGCGTCAGCGGCTCCAGGCCAAGAAGCGGAGCGGCATCCTGCAGGGTAAGCACTTGATCGTCGGCAAGTTGATCGAGCCGGTCAGGCATATCGTTTAGGTACCACAAAAAGTGGCGAAGGGTCGCATTTGAAAAATGAAAAAGCCCCAAATAGAGCCAGGTCAAGAGGATTTGGAGCCGGCGAAAGGATTCGAACCCTCGACCAACTGATTACAAATCAGTCGCTCTACCAACTGAGCTACGCCGGCCGAACTTGAAAGCCGAACTTTGTACCGGCCTACTTTTGAAGGGCACATTCTACCGTCTGAACGGTCCGATGTGAATGTTAAATTATGGATCAACCCACGCACCTCATGAATGCACTCATCCATGCAGCACCGGGAGCGCGCTGACCGCTTGCTACCAAGATTTCCCCCCCACCCTACCAACAGGAAAAAAATGGACAAAGCCATCATCACTGCCGCGGTCATCATTGGCCTGGGCGTTCTTATCTATTTCAGCCTTGACGCCTGGCAAGGCTCTGTGAATATCTATGCCTCCACGTGCGAAACCAGCTCGGGTCGGGAACTGCCTAAGTCGGTCTGCAAGTGGATCGTGAACTACCGTTACGAACAGGATAACTGAGGCATCAACGGCCACGGTCCGTGAAGGCCACCCTCAATTTGACAAGACCATAACAACCGGGCAACTTGCCGTCGCGAAGCTTATACGGGCGGGGGCACGATGCCCCCCGTGCGATTGGCCGACTCAAACACGAATAACAAGGGCTTCGGCCCCATAAAAACATTGATTGAGGAGAACCCCATGGCCCTGGTGACCTGCCCATCCTGCTCTGCCCCAACGTCCGATCTGGCCAGCGTCTGCAGTCAATGCGGACAGCCCATAGAGGCCACTCGCACCGCTCCGATCAAGACACTGAGCGGAAAACTCTCCCTGATTGGTGCATTGGTCCTCACCATCGCCATCATTGGCACAGTCCTCGGAACCTGGTGGGGTCCCGCAGCCTTGCTGCCGGGCATTGCGTTCTACATGATGGCCAAGTTTCTATAACCCGAAAGCGCTCTACCGATACAGCAAGTAGGGTTGGCGGGCCGCCAGCCAGGCGGCCTCGTCAGCTCGAGCCAACGCATCGAGATCGGCGGGCACGGATTGAGGATCATCGACCCAAAGCCGCAGCAGATCACTGCCGTTGATGAGATCTATGGCCCGCCGATCGAATTCGTACTCGTAGCCGAAATCACGCCATAACGGGTAATCCGGCCATAGCTGACGGATGGATTTGAATGCCAGCGCCTGCAAACGCCACGGCTTGAACTGCTCGTGGTCGTAGACGGGATCGTCCACGTGAATCTGCACGCCGGCGCATAGGGTGCCGGCGTGCTTGTGAAAGGTCGGCTCGAACCAGCAGGCGCGCAGGCGGCAACCCTTTAGCCATTCCGGGGCCCGCCCCTGCATATCGGCGATCACCTGCTCGGCGTCGATGTCGGGGGCACCGAACAGCTCCAGCGGTCGGGTGGTGCCGCGACCTTCCGACAGAGTGGCGCCCTCCAGCATGACCGTCCCGGCATAAGCGCGCGCCATCCAGAGGTTGGGCGCATTGGGACTGGGATTGACCCAGCTCCGTTCGCCAAGCGGCCAGCCGTAACCCGGTGCCTGTTCGGGCTGCCAGCCTTCCATGGCAATGACCCTGTAATTGACATTCAACTTCAGGTTGTCAATAAACCAATGGCCCAATTCGCCTAGGGTCAGACCGTGGCGCATGGGCATAGGGCCGGCACCGACGAAGCTTTCCCACCCGTCCCTGAGCGTCAGCCCCTCAACCGGACGTCCTGCCGGATTGGGCCGGTCCAGCACCCACACCGATTTGCCATATTTCGCGGCTTCTTCAAGCACATAGCGAAGCGTGGTGATGAAGGTGTAGATGCGACAGCCAAGATCCTGAAGATCCACGAGCACCACATCGAAGCTGCCCATCATCTCGGCGGTTGGTCGTCGCACCTCGCCGTACAAGCTGAAGACCGGGATGCCCAGCGCCAGATCCTTGAAATCGGGTGACTCGACCATGTTGTCCTGCTTGTCGCCACGCAGTCCATGCTGGGGACCAAAGGCGGCGGTCAACTCGATCTCCGGAATCGCGGCGAGCGCATCGAGTGAATGCCGAAAATCTTCGGTCATCGATGCGGGATGCGCCAGCAGGGCGACCCGCCGACCGACCAGCGGCTGGCGCAGTTCGGGGTTTTCGAGCAGGCGGTCGATGCCAAACTTCATGAGCTTCCTCGGAGGATAAAGAATAGGGGCTGGGGCTGGAGATGGTCCGTCATCAGACGGTCAAGAGTAGATCGAAGCCGTCGGCATGATGAAAGTCGGGTTTGCCGGACGGATGGCGCAGTGCCCAGTAGCCATGCCTACCGTCAGCCCGTTCAACCACCGTGGCAATCGCCAGACGCAATGGCACCTGCAACGCAGGGTTCGATTGAATGAGGTCGGGTGACAGGATGACTTCCAGCTTAAGCCCATCGACTTCCGGCAAGACTTCCAGTCTCGGAGCCCGCGGTATTTCAGGCGATCGCAAGCCGGATCGGTAATCATCGAATTCATAAACCGCCCAATCACCGGAGGGTGAGAAGTTGAATTCCCGATAGCCCCTTCCGCCGTCACCCGCTATGAACACCTCAAAACAAGTGTTGCGCCAGAGCTCA
>JBIIEQ010000011.1:0-55977 GCA_044237765.1 Methylococcaceae bacterium
CACTGGAGCCCTCTCGATCCATCAGCATCACGGTCGCCCGTTCTTCAGGTTTCAATTGTTCGTAATGTTTTCCCATCGCAACACCATACACGGTCGGGGTGTTGCACTTGGTTTTTGAGCGCGCCCTTCCCAAAACCCAACACGGCCTCGGTTTTTCCCATCTCCTCCACTTTTGCCGCCGTATTGAGTGACTCCTCGTCGATAATGGCGGGATGTGCACCCCGGCTCTTGGTCAATTCTCTGGTCGTAGCCCAGCCTCCGCGTTGTAGCCAGCGGGCGATGCTTCGCACCCACAACTCAAAATACGACGTATTTGAGTAATTCCTCGGCTGCATGGTCTCGCGGCCCCAGCGCGCCATGTCGAGATTGTTGTTCTGGGGAGGGAGAATGGGTTGTCCGTTAGGTCCGGGAAATCCGGTCTCGAAAGCCGTTGCAGTGGCGGCATAACAGGGGGTGAACGTGCCCTCCCATTTCTCGGGCCACGGTGAGACTGGCTTCCCTTGCGGGTTGACGCCCGTATAGACCGGTTCTGGTTGTTGCTTATTGGGAATGGGGCCATAGCCGATATAGCCTTGTACGTGTTGTGCACCATCCATCGTAAATTCCTCGCTTAGATGACTTGTGAACCGATCATCCCGTTACGGGTGATCAGATTGACCAGCTGCGTTTCTGTGCCGGGGACCAAGGGGACTCCTGCGGGAGCCTCGGGAATAACAAGAAACCGCACTTCAGAGTTTGAATCCCACACCCGGACTTCGTCTACTCGCCTCAGATAAGCCTCGACCTGGGCTTGGTTGCCATTGCTTTCGGCAAATTCCAGAAGAACACCGCGCGGTGCTGATACGCTGCGAGCCCGATACTGTCGGGACTTGTACCATTCTGGCTGAACGCCTAACAGAGCCTGTGGATAGCAGGAGCAGAGGGTACACGCCACCAAATTGTGAATAACTTTACCTGTGGTCGGTTCCTTGCCGTTGGCGACCACTCGCACGAACTCCCCCTCCGGCCCGAGGGTGGTCCCTAACAAACCGCCTTGCGGGGGCCACTTGAAGGTCAATTGTCCTTTTCCTGCGGCGTAATCCAAATAGTCCTTCATGTATAGCGTTGCGGAGAAGGGACCACGTTGGCTGGCAGGATAGCCCTCTGGTTTCCATTCCGGGGCATATTCATTTTCTGGATTCAGTAATGCGTTCTTGAATGAGGAATCCACCCAGGCGCGGGCCACGATGGCTTTGCCAATGTAAGGACCTACCTGCTCACTGTAATACTGGACTGCAAAGTCCATCTTTTGCTGCGAGATGATCTTCTTGTCGACCAAGAGCTTTTCCAGCGCCAGAACCCGATTTTTAAGGGGTTTCAGAATTGGCTGATCAAAGGCACCCTGCCGGTCATAAATAGGTACCCCGCCTAAATTTTCTCTCGATGGATCCGCAACAAGACTGCCGTAAGATCCGCCTTCAGCCGCTTCGACATCACCCGATGATACCGCCAGCCCAGCCAGGCCGCCAACACTCACAGTGCCCACGCCAAGGCCAGCAACACTGGCCTGCTTTAGGAAGTTTCGGCGGGACTCTACGGCTTCATCTTGGGTTTTTTCTTTTGAATCCGTGATATCAGACATTACATGCTCCTAAGGAAGCTCTGAACAACTCGAAAACAGGCTTAACAATACGACGTAAATCATTGATTTATATTTGGTCGGATTTCCAGAAATTGAATTGTTCAGAGGCTCCCTAAGTGGCTTGCGGGTTTGTTCTGGTGCTTTGATTTGGCAAACACTCCACTACTCGCTGGAGCGTGATTCCATCATAGATAAAAATTACAGCCCCTGCTCGCGACGCGTAGCCGCCATGCCGGTATCCGCTTTCTGAACCTGGGTGCTGTTGCAGGCAGGAGTTTGTTGGGTGCGCTGTCCTTGAACGCTGTAATGCACCTCGCAGTTATTGCTGCTGAAGCGGGCATTCCACTCGCCGCTCTCTCCTTGGGAGATCGTCGGCACTTCGTTGTAGTTGACAGTACCGAAGCCTCCAGCAGCATTCTGTCCATTGGGCAGGATGATACAGCCGGAGAGCGTCAATAGGACCGAAAACGTGATGGAGGTCTTGAGCTTGTACTGCATGAATTGTTCTCTTTGGGTGCAGGTAAAAAATCCCCCGGATGGACCGGGGGATGCTGGCTGGTTTTCGGACTGAGCGCTTATTTATTGAAGCTGAACTGGGTGATTTTGCCCTTGGCGTTCACATCGCAGTAACCGGCGCCCTTGCCGGGGACTTCTACGTTGAAGGAAGCACCTGATTTCTGCAGATCCTTGATGCTCATGCTGCCGTTGTCGAGGCTTTCCTTCAGGGTGGCACCGACAGTGACATGCAGGTCGGACATGGGTACGCCCTTGAATTGGGTCATCAGCTTGTCTTTGCAGACTTTACCGAGGCGAGCCAGGGTGGCATCTACCTTGGCATCAGCAAAGGCCGGGCTAATGGAACCAGCAAGCAGCAAAGTCGTAATGGCAAGGGTAAGAGCGTTTTTCATGTATGTATTTCCAATGTCAGGTGGGATTACCGTGCCTGGTCGGCCAGATTCTTAAAGCGTAAGTACCCTACCTCAAACCGCGAATCTTTGGAACGGCAGAAATATGCAGCTTTACTCCACGGTATGGCGTTCATCCTCCGAGCATAATCCTGCCGTTGCAACGCCTGATCCGCTCTGCTATGGCCTGTTAACACACGCGAAGCGCATCTACGATCAGCGCGAAATGGATAAGCAAAACGCACAAGATCAATATGCAAGGTACGATCGAACTGCAAGCCTAATGATTGAAGGGTTAAATTCTCTTCAACGGTCATTTGACTCGTTTCTGGCCGGTAGCCTCGGCGCAAACCGTCGTCGTGCGGTTAACACTACCCAACGCGGCCCTACAGCGGTGCCGCCGAGAATCTTCCTTTGCCGAGATTCTCTCTACGCAGACAGATCGTTCATGATGCCCATGTCCTTGCCGAGAGCCATCAGTTGTTCTCGTAGCCAGAGGTGGCCTGGGTCCTGTGCCATCACTTGATGCCAAATCATGTAGGAGCGGTTCTTCGGCAGGGTGAGGGGTAACGGGTAATGACGGAGGTTGAAAGCCGCCACAAAGGACTCCGCCATGCTCTTGACCACGATGGAAACCAAGTCAGTGAGGGTGACGACATGGGGCAACAGCAAGGCATGGGGCACCTCCAAGGCCGTGCGCTGCCGGGCCGATTCGAACAGGTTACTGACTGAGCTGTCATCGAACTTCGTCAGGAGGTCGTAGACCATGACAAACTGCTCACGAAGCAGAGACTCAAGGTCAGGTTTGCTCTGGATGCGCGGATGTTCAGGGCGGGCTATCAACACCAGGCTGTCTTCGGCATATATCACCTGCTCAAGCGACGCGTCATCAAATCGGGCGGGGTGAAGTGCCAGATCCAGACGCTGCTCCCTGAGCAACTCAGGTATCTCATTGGGTGGGTCAATCATCCTGACGACCAAGCGCGCATTGGGTGCCTGTTCCTGTATGCGCTGATAAAGGGCAGGGACAAAGCTGTGTCCACCCCCATAAGTCAGCGATACATTGAAGGTTCGCTGAGCCGTTTTCGGATCAAATCTGAACTTGCCAGAAAATTCACCGCGAATGACGTCCAGGGCATGGTGAATCTGGTCGTAGAGGTCATCCGCCTTCGATGTCGGCACCAGCCCTTTGGTACGTCCCTGAAACAAGGGGTCATTGACCTGGTAACGCAATCTTCCCAGGGCATGACTGATGGCGGGTTGACTCATGCCTAACCGTTCCCCTGCCTTGGATTGGCTCCGCACCTCATAGACGGCCTCGAATACCGTCAAGAGATTCAGGTCGACACCGCGAAGATTGATTCTGCTCATGCTGTGGGTCGGATGAATGTTTCGGCGGTGATCAGATGAAATCTGAACCCAACCAAGGGGTCAGGTTAAGGGAGTGAAGTCACGCTACAGCGTCTGCACATTTTTCGCCAGGGTACATACCACGCTCCAGGTTATGGCTTTTGTGAATAACCGCCATGCGTTCTATTCATTGGCCGACTCAACCCGTGGCCGATAACCTTCGCATCGAAAGAGGAAATCGCCAATGGCGTCCATCACCCCCATTCAGGATCTACCCAGATGAACTCGACATCCAGACGATTGATCATGCTCATCAGCTTGGCTGGGATGGGCTCGGGTTGTGCCACTAACCAGATCACAGGTCGTTCACAGGCCATGCTTTTCAGCGATGAGAGCGCGGCTCAGCAATCCACTCAGGAGTATTCCAAGCTGATGACCGAGGCGGCCCAGAAACAAACCCTGGATGGCGACACTTACCAACTCAGCCGTGTGCAATCCATCGCCAAACCCCTGATCGCCGAGGCCATTAAACTTCGCCCCAAAGCATCGGACTGGCAATGGGATGTCCATGTCTTGAAGAGCAACGATGTGAATGCCTGGTGCATGGCCGGCGGCAAGATGGCCGTCTACACCGGGCTACTCGACAAGGTCCAACCCAGTGATGATGAGCTGGCCGCCGTCATGGGCCATGAAATCGCACATGCCTTGCTCTCGCATCAGGCTGAAAAAATGTCTCGTCAGATGATGCAGAAAATAGGGCTGAACGCGGGCATGATCGCCGCCAGTATGTTCGGTATCAATTTGGGTGGTCTGGGCTCACTGGCCGATATGGCCGCCACCGTCGCTGTTCAGTTACCCAATAGCCGGGACGCCGAGAGCGAAGCAGACCAGATTGGGGTGGAGATGGCGGCAAAGGCGGGCTTCAATCCAGGAGCGGCTGTCACGCTATGGGAGAAGATGATGAAGGTCAGTGGCAGCGGAGTTCCCGAGTGGTTCAGTACCCACCCCAATCCCGAGTCACGGATTGCCGCCATGAAAATCGCCGCCAAAAAACTCATGCCAGTTTATGAAGCCAGGCTGAAAGCTCAATCCAAGCCGCCCGTGTCGGTACCGGCGACTGCTGCGTCTGGTTTCGGACAATCGCTCAGGAAATCGGCCAAATTGATCGCTACAAAGAGTTGAATCATTCCGAGTGGCCCGTTGAAGTGGAGGTGAGAAAGTTCGACGAGAAAAATCCATTCATCCCATCGTTACTAACCTTCCCAACAGGAGAACCATCCATGAAATCTACTCTCATTCCAAGCATGGCGATTGCCTTGATTGCCGCATCCATCAACCCATCTTTCGCCGAAGATCAGGCCAAGGTTGATGCTATTTTGAGTCGCTTGGGCAAGGTCTGCAAAAACAAACTGATGACCCAGTTCCCTGGCGTGCCGATGTCGGATCTTCGCGTGACGGTGGGAGCGAGCCTTAAGGAAAGCCTCGATAACGGCTCCATGGGCCTGAAAGACCTCCAAAAGTCAGGGGCATCATTTAGCATCGAGGTGCCTGGCAAGGGGTCTGGAGCCTGTGGGGTGAATGCCAAAAGGAAAATCACCGAATTTTCGATCAGTAAGAATTGAAGACCCGGACCGGGTCTGGCCAATAAACACAAACAGGCAAAAACAGCGATTCCGGTATCAACTCCTCCGAGGCGCGGACTTTGCTGCGAGCTGATCCGCTGGGCTAGAGGGTCGAGTACGCCTGGCAAACTCGGGCTATGAAAAGGGGCTCTCGGGCCATGAGATTATTATCAAACAGAGAGAACTAAGTTCAATGAAAACGACTAGATATTTTGTCGCTCTTCTTTCCATGGCCAGCCTGTCTGGATGCGCGGGTTTTGGCGGTTTTGGTGGAAACAATAATAACAATGGGGGATATGGCTACCCTGGTTATGGAGGCTATGGTTATCCCAGCTATCGCCAACCCCAGTGGAATCCGCCTATGACCCAGACCCAGAAGGATTTGAATACCATCAATGACAACATGAAACAGCTCTCGAAGCTGCCTCCCGAACAGCAGCAGCAAGTCCTGAAGAGGGCTAAGGAACTTCAGGAACAGAGGAATCGGGAGCTGGATCAGTACAGCAAGCAAAGTCAGGGTCGCTGGTGAAAGCCCTGACCAAGCAGTAGACCTAAGCCTGGAGACGCTCTAGCAACTTCGGAATGAACCTTGTCTCCCTTGCCCGGATCGGAGCAAGGCGGGTGTAAACCAGAATAACGGGCGTGGTTGTGGAACGGGAGAAATATGCAGGAGGGTCTGCAATCTCCGTTGGGTGAGACCTGACCCGAAAAAAGGTGGTGCGGTGGTGAGTTTTGCTACCCTGTAAACCCGTGGAATGCGTTCAGGAGGTCAGCGAATGTGCCGATTCATTTGCTCAAAAGTTTGCCAGAGAGACTGGAATGACAAGGTCAATCCCTTCCCGCCTTGTTCAATCCAGTCGTCCAGCTCTGCCACGGAAATCCAACGGCCCTCGGTGATTTCATCGGCATTCAGCCGAAAGGGGCCGTCGTGTTTCGAGGTATAGACCTGGATGAACTCCCAGCCCGTCTCCGGGGAGGAGGGGAGCTTGAATATGGGTTGGATTGGGGGTGCATCATCGACGCCCAGTTCTTCATTCAGCTCGCGTCGGGCGGCTTCGTCGTAGCTTTCGCCCAGGTCCACATGACCGGCGGCGGAGGTATCCCATAAGCCGGGGTTGATGTCCTTGCTGGCAGAACGTTTCTGCAGAAACAGTTCGTTCCGCGAGTTGAAGACCAGAATGTGGACGGCTCGATGCCTCAGTCCCAGGCGATGCAGTTCTCCCCGGGTGCGTGTACCGATCACTTGATCGTTTTCGTCGACTTCGTTCAGCCGTTCGTGTTCCATGTCATTTATGGTGTGAAGATATCTTCAACAGGACGCTTGGCATCTTCGGGAGTCTGGAAGACTTCCCAGCCGCCGCCCAGAGCCTTGTAAATCCCGATCAACGCAGCCGCCGTGGCGGTCTGGCTTTGCGCGTATTCGCGTTGATCCATCAATAGCCGGCGTTCGGTATCCAGCAGGTTAAGAAAATCCTCCACGCCTTCCTCGAAACGGATATTGGCGACCTCATAGGCTCTGGTGCTGGCCTCGGCGGCCGTCTTGAGCAGAGCCTGTCGATCGCGTAACCGGTCATAAATGACCAGGGCATTTTCGGTCTCTTCCAGCGCATTCAACACGACCTGTTGATATTCGGCCAGCATGACATCGGCCTGGGCCTCGGCCGCCTTGATGCGGGCATAGACCTGACCCAGTTCAAATGCGGGCCAGGTGATGCGCGGGCCGAAATTGTAGGCGCCGGTTCCGGGTGCAGCCAGACCGGTGAGGGAGTTGGATTCCAGGTTGAAACTGCCGACGAAAGTCACCCGTGGGAATAGGTCGGCAATGGCGACGCCGACGCGCGCCGTGGCACTCGCCAGGTTACGTTCGACGGCGCGGATATCTGGCCGGCGCCGCAGCAGATCCGCCGGTTTGCTGATATGAATGACGGGCGGGGCTTCGGGGATGGGTGCGGGAACGGTCAGTGTCTTCAGCAACGCCGAGGGGATTTGCCCGGTGAGCACCGATATCCGGTGAATGTCCTCATGGATCAGGCTGTCCATCGGCGGAATCAGCGCGAGTGTGGTGTCGTACTGGGCCTTGGCACGCTGTGTGTCGAAGTCGGTTCCGATGCCGGCTTCCTGACGGGCAATGGTCAGATCCCAGGTGGATTTCTGGTTGGCGGCATTGCGTTGCTCGACCGCCATCTGATTCTGATGCCCACGCAGTTCGAAGTAATTACGCGCGAGTTCGGCGATCACGCTGAGGGTCAGGTAGCGGCGGTCGGCTTCCGCTGACTCGATCTCGGCTTCCTTGGATTGCACGTTGCGGCGAATGCGGCCCCAGATGTCGATTTCCCACCAGGAATCAAAACCCAGGCTGTACAAGTTGAGATCGCGCGGGACAAAATCACGGCGGTTGAGGGCATCGAAACTGCGGCGAATCGCCGTGTAGTTCCCATGCGAATTGATGTGCGGGAGCAGATTCAGTCCGGCATCCAGAAACAGGGCGCGTGACTCGCGAAGATTGGCTTCGGCGGCCTTGAGATCGTAATTGTTGCTGACTGCCAGCTTAATGAGTTGCGTCAGTTGCGGGTCCCGAAATTGCTGCCACCAGTTCTTGTCGGCCGGCTTGATGTCATATTCGGTCTGTTGCTGATTACCGAATGCCTTGCCTGGATTGGTCTTTGGCAGCTCATAGGTGGGACCTACCGGACAGCCGGTTAGGCAAACCAGCAGAGCCAGCCACCATCCCCGGGCAGCCCAGCGGATCAGCATCAGACTCACGAGGCCAAATCCCTGGCCTTTGGCTTCCCGCGTTCGGCGAAATAACGCACCACGACATAGAAAACAGGGGTCAGCAACAGACCGAAGAAGGTGACCCCCAGCATGCCGCTGAACACGGCGGTACCGAGGATGCGGCGTACTTCCGCCCCGGCGCCGGTGGAAATCACCAGCGGAAACACGCCCATGATGAAGGCCAGGGAGGTCATGACGATGGGGCGCAGTCGAAGGCGGGCGGCCTCGATGGCGGCCTCACGTCTACCCAATCCTTCCTCTTGTCGGCGCTTGGCAAATTCCACGATGAGGATGGCGTTTTTGCTGGCCAGTCCGACCAGCACGATAAAGCCGACTTGGGTGAAAATGTTGTTATCCATGCCGCGCAGCCAGATACCCGCCATGGAGCTCAACAGACACATGGGGACGATGAGGATGACCGCAAAGGGTAGGGACCAGCTTTCATATTGGGCGGCCAGTGCCAAAAATACGAAGACCACACTCAGCGGAAAAATGATGGCGGCGGTATTGCCGGCCAGAATCTGCTGAAGACTCAACTCGGTCCACTCAAATCCCATGGTCGGCGGCAATTCGGCCTTGAGTAGCGTTTCCATGGTCTCGATGGACTGGCCCGTGCTGATACCCGGCAGGGTGATGCCATTGATTTCCGCGGACGGGTAAATGTTGTAGTGAGAGATCTTGTCCGGCCCGGCGATGGCGTTGACCTTGAGCAGCGTCGCCATCGGCACCATCTCGCCCGCCTCGTTGCGTGTCTTCAGCGCGGAAATGTCCTTGGGTGTGGCACGAAATTCGGATTCAGCCTGTGCCGATACCTGATAGCTTCGGCCAAACAGGTTGAGATCATTGACGTAAAGCGATCCCAGATAAATCTGCAGGGTCTGGAAGACATTGGCGAGCGGAACGCCGATAGATTTGGCCAGGCTGCGATCGACATCCACGAACAGCTGCGGGACGCTCGCCCGAAAGGTGGTAAAAACTCGCGCCATTCCGGGCAGACTGCTGGCCTTGGCGATGAGGTCATTGGTCACCCTCGCCAATTCCTGGGGGCCCTGATTGGTCCGATCCTGAATTTGCAGCTTGAAACCGCCGACGGTGCTCAACCCCCGGACGGGTGGCGGCGCGAAGACGGCCACAAACGCGCCATCAATCACCGAGAGACGTTTCTGCAGGGTGTTGACCAGTGCCTCAGTCTGTAACTCGGGGTGATCGGCGCGTTCTTCGGGGTTGGTCAGGCGGGTGAAGAGGGTGCCGGCGTTCGATTGATTGCCCCCGCCCAACACGGAAAATCCGGCATACGCATTGACGTGCGCCACGCCCGGCGTGTCACGAATGATCTGACTGGCCTCGTGAATGACCGCTTGCGTGCGGTCCAGAGAGGCAGCATCCGGCAACTGGGCATAGACGATCAGATAGCCCATGTCCTGTGCCGGGATGAAGCCGGTCGGAACCTTGTTAAAAGCCAGAAAATTGAGTCCATTCAACGCCACATAGAGCAGCATGACGACGGCGCCGATACGGATGAGACGACTGACCAGCCAGCCATAGCTGGTGCTCAGGCCCTCGAACAGTTTATTGAACAAACGGAAGAAACCCCCGAAGACCCCATCAATCAATCGGGTGGGCCAGTCCGGATTGTGATGTTCCCGATCCAGTAACAGCGCGCATAGTGCGGGGCTCAGCGTCAGCGAGTTGAATGCGGAAATGACGGTAGAGACCGAAATGGTCAGCGCGAATTGCTTGTAAAACGCGCCGGACACGCCGGTGATGAAAGTGGTGGGAATGAACACCGCAACCAGTACCAGGGCGGTGGCGACGATGGGGCCGGTCACTTCTTCCATGGCTCGCCGGGTTGCTTCGCGCGCCCGCATCCCCAGCGCCATATTGCGCTCGACGTTCTCGACCACAACGATGGCATCATCCACCACGATGCCGATGGCCAGGACCAGCCCGAACAGGGACAGGGTATTCAGCGAAAGGCCCATCGCCGACATGACGGCAAAGGTGCCGATGAGCGAGACCGGCACGGCCAGCATCGGGATGATCGTCGCACGCCAGGTTTGCAGAAAAAGCATGACCACAATCACGACGAGCAGAATGGCCTCGAACAGGGTCGTGATGACTTTCTCGATGGATTGCTGGACAAACACGACGGTGTCGTAGGACAGCAGATAGTCCAGCCCTTCCGGAAAACGCTGCTTGAGCTTTTCCATCTCGGCAATGACGGCTTTCTTGGTGTCGATGGCGTTAGAGCCCGGCATCTGGAACAGGGCCAGTCCCACGCTGTGCTCGCCATCGAGGAAGAGCTCGGAGTTGTAATCCTTGGAACCCAGCTCGATTCGGGCGACATCGCGCAAGCGGGTGATCTGCCCATCCTTGCCCGTTTTAATAATGATGTTCGCAAATTCGGATGGCTCACTCAGCCGACCCTGGGTCATGACGGTGTACTGAAAATCGCTGGCGCCTTTCAACGGCGGTCCGCCGATAACGCCGGCAGCCACCTGGATATTCTGTTCGCGAATGGCCTGCACGACATCCGTGGCTGTCAGATTGCGCGAGGCCACCTTTTCGGGATCTAGCCAGACGCGCATGCTGTATTCACGACCGCCAAACAGGGTGATGTCGCCCACGCCCGGAACTCGTGCCAGGGTGTCCTTGATCTGCAGCAACGCATAGTTGGTCATGTAGACATTGTCGTAGCGCTTGTCCGGCGAGGTCAGGTTGATGACCATACTGAGATCGGGACTGCGCTTGCGGACGACGATGCCCTGTCGGCGGACTTCTTCAGGCAGCCTTGGCTCGGCGAGGGCGACGCGGTTCTGCACCAGGACCTGGGACTTGTCGAGATTGGTGCCTTGCTTGAACGTCAGTGAGAGTTGCATCACCCCGTCATTCGAGGACTGGCTGGACATGTACAGCATGTCCTCGACCCCGTTGATTTCCTGCTCCAGTGGAGTGGCGACGGTTTCGGAAAGGACCTTGGCGCTGGCACCCGGAAAGACCGCCCTGACCTGGACGCTCGGCGGGGCTATTTCCGGATACTGGGCAATCGGCAGGCTGAGCAGCGCGATGCTGCCGACCAGCACGATAAAGATCGAGATCACCGACGCGAAGATTGGCCGGTCAATGAAGAAATGGGTAAAACGATTCATCCGGCGGTGCGGAGCGATTGCGATGTCTTATCCGTCATAGGGAACGGTTGTCGGCTCAGGCTTGACCTTGACGCCGGGTCGTAGTTTGGCGATGCCATCGACCACTACGTTATCGGATGGGGCAAGGCCCTGGCTGACCACCCGAAAGCTTCCGAACTGACTGCCCAAGGTGATCTTGCGGTAATCCACCCCGCCATCGGGCTGGACCACCCAGACATATTTCTGGTCCTGGTCCGTGGCCACGGCACGGCCCGGAATGAGCAGTGCAGGGTGTGGGCTCCCGCCATGGATGCGCACCCGGGCAAACAGCCCGGGGCTGAGCAGTTCTACCGGATTGGGGAATAGGCCGCGGACCTGCTGCGTGCCCGTAGTCGCATCCATGCGTGGATCGACATAGTCGATGTAGCCTTGGTGCGGATAGCCTGTCTCGTCGATCAACCCGAGCTGGACGACGATGCGGCCATTATTGCCCTTGCTGCGTTGGCCGGACGCTGTCAATCGGCGGTACTTGAGAACGGATCGTTCATCCGCATCGAGATAGACATACATGGGATCGGTCGAGACGATGCGCGTCAACAGCGTTTGATCGCCATTGACCAGGTTGCCGACGGTGATGAGTTCGCGACCAATTCTTCCGTTGATGGGTGAGCGCACTTCGGTGTAGTCCAGATTCAGCTTCGCCATCAACACGGCGGCTTCAGCAGAATGCAGCGTTTCCGTGGACTCGGCCAGACCCTTGCTGCGCTGGTCGTATTCCTCATCGGAAATAGCCTTGGAGAGGCGCAGCCTTTCCGCCCGCTTCAGGTCATTCTCGGCAAGTTCAAGCTTGGTGCGGGTGCGTTGAAGCTCTGCTTCGGCGCGTTTCAGATCGATTTCGTAATTGCGACGGTCTATCACAAATAATAGGTCGCCCTTCTTGACCTTTTCTCCGTCCTTGAACAAGACCTGTTCAAGATACCCGCTGACGCGAGCACGAATATCCACGCTTTCCATTGCCTCGATCCGTCCGGTGTATTCGTCCCATTCCAGGACTTCCCGGCGAATCGGCAGGACGGTTTTGACCGGAATGGCGGGCATTTGTACCGGCTTATTGGACTGATTGCCTTGTTTCGATGCAGGCATCTGGGTGTTCTGGTCGCAGCCGGTCAGGCTGATGGCCAACCAGAGTCCCATGCTGAAGCGGATGAGCTGGCTGCAGGGCTTGCGTGGCGATGATTGAAGCTCGGTCATGGAGCTGTCTATCGGGATGTGTCTGGAGAATGTCTTGAAACGGTAAGCACCCTTTTCATTATATGCTTGCGCGGGTTTTAGAAAGCTTGCCAGGTAAAAATAATCCATGAGCCGTCCCGGTCGACCCCGCAAAGACGAACAGGACATTCGGCGTGAACAACTGCTGGAACAGGCGGTGCGCCTTTTCGGTGAATATGGATACGGTGGGCTGAGTCTCGAAACCATTGCCCGCGAAGCCCAGGTCTCGCTCCGGACGATCTATAGCCAGTTTGGTGGCAAGGCGGGATTGTTCAGTGCTGCAATCAGACGATACAGCGATTTTTTCGTGGCGGCATTGCCGGTTGACCGGGTCAACACGGCCACCCTGGGTGCGATTCTGGTGGAGTTTGCCCGAGAGTATCTGTATCGCCTCACTCGGCCCGAGTTGATAAGACTGCGCAGCCAGTTCATGGCGGAAGCCCATCGATTTCCGGAATTGGCGCAGGAGTTCTATAGCCAGGGGCCCGAGCGAACATTGAAGCACCTGGCCCGGTTTTTCCAGATACAGCAGAAACAGGGTGTCATCGCGGACAACCATCCCGATTTTCTCGCTGGGCAGTTTGTGAACGCGCTCCGCGGCGAGCGATTTCAGAGGCTTCAGCTCGGACTCGACAGCTCACCCACCAGGCAGGAGGTGGATCGCTGGGCCATCGACGTGGTCAGGCTTTTTCTGCATGGATGCCTCACGCCGGGGGCCAAACCCAAGGCTCAGAGTGCCAGCGAGTAGGGGAGTGATAGCTTTTGCAGCAGGGGACCTTGCTGCGGGTCAGCGGCCCGTAACTTGGGGCTGTCCGCCAGTTCCAGGCTGAGTACGGCGAGACACTCGATATCCCCCTCTTTATTTCGACACGCATTGACGATCTGTCCTGCCGTTTTGCTTTCACCATCAAGCTCGGCGTAAACCACCGCCCCGGCTTCCACTGGACTGTCACTTTTGCAGGAGAGCCGGAACATCCGGCGTTTGAGTTGCCCAAGAAAGTGGGTGCGGGTCACGATCTCCTGCCCGGTGTAGCAGCCTTTCTTGAAGCCGATACCATCCAGGCAATCCAGATTGAGCATCTGCGGAAGAAACTCTTCACTCGTGGCTGCCGTCACCCAGGGAAATCCCGCTTCGATTTCGCACCATTTCCAGACCTCCGGTTTGAGCAATGGGAGCTGGCCGAATCGTTCCTCTGACCAAGAGCGGATGGTGTCAATCAGAAGAAGGTAACGAGCTGGATCCTCGCTGACTTTGAGGATCCCGTACCCTCTGTCATTGGACCACGACAGTCCCTGGCTACGGCGGAGTGCATGGTCCGTAATGTCCAGTGCCGTTTCGGCACCAGAACCCATGACACCGATCAGGATGTATTTTTCTGAGAGGTTTTCGAGAATGACGCGCGAGCGCAGCACGTAAAGCTGAAGACGCTTGTGAATGACGGGGACCAGTTCGTTCGCCAGTAGCAAATAGAAAGCATCTCCCGACTTCGCAATGCGAAAACTGGCGATGACGCGGCCTTTGGGTGTGCAAAACGCTCCAGAGCCGAGTCTGCCATCCCCAAGGGCATTGATGTCGCAAGTCGCCTGGCCTTGTAGGAAGCCCGCCGCATCTTCACCCGACACACGCAGCAATCCCCATTCGCTCAGTCGACAAGCCGAAGGGGTATCCACAAAATGTGGCAGATCGGTTGACGGTTCAGGTATCGGCGGGTTCGTCGGAGTCATGGTGGGGTATCGGGGAGTAAAGAAAACCCGCGAGAGGCATGCGCTCGCGGGCTGTCATGAATCATCAATCAGCGCTGATTCTGGAGTGCAGCGATCCGCTCCTCCAGGGGCGGATGGCTGAGGAACAGCTTGCTGAAACCGGATCCCATGCCCCCGCTGATGCCAAAGGCGGCCATTTCCCCGGGCAGATCATGGGGTTCATGCGCCCGCTGCAGAGCGCGGAGGGCTTCAACCATCTTGGTACGACCCGCCAATTGAGCGCCACCGGCATCGGCACGGAATTCACGGCGTCTCGAGAACCACATCACAATCATGGTGGCGATTACCGACAGCAGTAGTTGAGCGACCATCTGGGTGATGTAGTAGCCCGGTCCATAACCGGCTCGATCATCGTCGTCCGAGCGTAGCAGCACGCGATCCACCACATAACCGGCAATGGAGGCGAAGAAATAGACGAAGGTATTCACGACGCCTTGCAGCAACCCCATGGTGACCATGTCGCCATTGGCCACGTGGCTCATTTCGTGGCCCAGCACGGCCTCAATCTCATCCGGATTCATGCGCTGCAACAAGCCCGTGCTCACAGCAACCAATGAGTTGTTCTTGCTCATCCCGGTCGCAAAGGCATTGGGTTCGGGCGTATTGAAAATACCCACCTCCGGCATGCCAATGCCCAACCGCTGTGATTGACGACGAATAGTGTCTACCAGCCAAGCCTCGGTTTGATTGGCCGGCTGGTCGATGACATGGACGCCCATGGATTTTTTAGCCATCCATTTGGACATTGCCAGCGAAACGAACGAGCCGGACATGCCTATTACGGCGGAGGACAGCAGAAGACTATCGAGGCTCAGCGGCACGCCGCGCTGATGCATGTAATCGCCAAGACCCAGCACATGAAAGAGGATGCTGATCAGCAGCAATACCGCAGCGTTGGTCAGCAGGAAGAGCAAAATGCGCATGGTTCAATCCCCAGTAAAAAAGTCAGAGGTGCCATAATTGGATCAGGCTAACGAAAAATCAAGTCGCGCGGCTGCGGGTTAGCCGTATTTCCTGAATTCCTGGCTCCAAGGAGATCTGTGATGAAGCTTGTCAAGCCGGTTCTGTATCCCCTCGGGATGATCTGTCTCGCCCTGTTGGCCGCCAGCATGGAGAGTGGGGCCAATCAGTCGATCGATCCAGGCATGATCCGCCTTCCTCCGGGATTCACACTCACGCTGTATTCCGATCAGGTTCCTGGTGCTCGCTCCATGACGGTTGGGGATGATGGCACCGTTTATGTCGGGACCTTGGGGCAGGGCAAGGTCTATGCTCTCCGTGATGCTGACCGGGATGGCAAGGCCGAGCAGGTCAGTACCGTGGCAAGAGGGCTGAATGCGCCCAATGGCGTTGCCTGGCTGAATGGCGATCTCTACATCGGTGAGGTTTCTCGCATCAGCAAGATTGCCGACATCCGATCGCATCTTGACGGCTCTGCCGCATTACAAACGATTTACGACCAATATCCTGGCGACAAGCATCATGGCTGGAAATACCTGCGCGTGGGGCCGGATGGAAAGCTCTATACAGCCGTCGGCGCGCCCTGCAATGTGTGCAAGCCGAAGAAGGACCCCTATGCCACGCTGACCCGGCTGGACGCGGACGGACAGCACTTCGAGGTTTATGCCAGGGGCTTGCGCAATAGCGTGGGCTTCGACTGGCATCCCGATAACCGCGAACTATGGCTGACTGACAACGGGCGCGATCATCTGGGCGATGATGTGCCGCCGGATGAACTCAACCATGCACCCAATCCGGGGTTGAATTTTGGCTTCCCTCACTGCTTTGGCAGGGACATTGCCGATCCCGAGTTTGGGCAGGAGGCGCCATGTGCCCGCTTCACGCCGCCGGACTGGGAGTTTCCCGCCCATGTCGCCGCGCTGGGCATCCGTTTCTATACAGGAACCCAGTTCCCCGCCGATTATCGCAACCAGTTGTTCGTTGCCCAGCATGGCTCGTGGAACCGCACGAAACCGCAGGGATATCGGGTAGCCCTGGTGCGCTTCAACAACGGCAAGCCGGTGTCCGAGGAGGCGTTTGCAGAGGGCTGGCTCAAGGCCGACGGTCAGGTGCTCGGCCGACCCGTCGATGTCCTGACCATGCCCGATGGGGCCTTGCTGGTTTCGGATGACCAGGCGGGCGCCATTTACCGGATCAGCTATTCATCAACAAGTCATTGATTCATGAGCCAGCAACATCAGGCAGAACATCTTTTTCACGGCAGCTTTGCAGAGGAATATCAGCTCCTGCATCGCATCTGCCCCCCGGCCGCGGAGATGAGTCGGCGCGTGGCTGACTTTGTCGCGCAGTGGCAGTCCCCGGAACCATCAGGCCCGCTGACCTTGCTTGAGCTTGGATGCGGCACCGGCATCACCACCAGTGCCCTGTTAGGGAGCCGATCGGATATCCGGGTTCTCTCCGTTGATAACGCTCCGGCCATGTTGTCGCAGGCACGGGCCCATCTGGCGGAGTCGATTTCCGAAGGTTGTCTTGAATTGCGTCAGATCGATGCGCTGGGTGCTCTTCAGTCCCTTGAGAGCAACTCCATCGATATCGTCGCCAGTGCTTATACGCTGCACAACTTTCTATTTGGCTATCGCCATCAGGTGCTCGCGGAAATTCGTCGGGTACTGAAGCCGGGTGGGGTCTTTGTCAATGGAGACCGTTATGCACTGGACGATCCCGCTGCCCATCTGGCCGCTACCCAGGAAGAGCTCCGGGGCTATTTTCGCGTCTTTCTGGGCGAGATGAAGCGTCCCGATCTCCTCGAGCAATGGGTGGTGCACCTTTTTAGCGACGAGTCCGAGGAGCACATAATGCGGCTGACTCCGGTGCTGGAAGAGATAGCCTTGCTTGGCTTCGGGGAAGTGACGGTTCATTACCGTGATGGCGTGAACACCCTGGTGAGTGGAGTGAATCCATGGCGGTAGCCCGTGGCAAGGATCGGAAGAGCGTTTATCGCTGCACCGAGTGCGGTCACGTCCAGAGCAAGTGGGCGGGTCAATGTCCCGGTTGCGGACTGTGGAACAGCCTGGTTGAGAGCGTCGAGGATCGCCCGTCTGCGGGTGGGAGTCGATTTTTAGGGTATGCCGGGGCGGCAGGCCCGCTGACGTCGCCGGTCTCGCTCGCCACGGTCGAAGCTGAGGATATCCAGCGGACGCCTTGCGGGCTGGAGGAATTCGATCGGGTTTTGGGTGGAGGATTGGTGCCCGGTTCGGCCGTGCTGATCGGTGGCGATCCGGGAATCGGCAAATCCACCTTGTTGCTGCAGACGGTGTCCGCGCTCAGCTTGCATCATAGTGTGCTCTACATCACGGGTGAAGAGTCCATCAGCCAGGTGAGTCTGCGGGCCAGGCGTTTGCATCTGCCCTGTGATTCGCTGCAGATTCTGGCCGAAACTGAGCTCGAACGAATCCTGGCGACGGCGGACCGCTACAAACCGGCCTATCTGGTGGTGGATTCCATCCAGACGGTCTACAGCGAAGCCTTGCAGTCCGCTCCGGGATCCGTGGCTCAAGTCCGGGAATGTGCGGCGCAATTGGTGCGATTTGCAAAGCAGACGGGGACCACGGTCTTTCTGGTCGGCCATGTCACTAAGGAAGGCGCATTGGCCGGTCCACGGGTGCTGGAGCATATGGTGGATACCGTGCTCTATTTCGAGGGCGATACCAGCAGCCGGTTTCGTGTCATTCGTGCTTTCAAGAATCGATTTGGCGCTGTCAACGAACTCGGCGTGTTTGCCATGACTGAAACCGGCCTGAAGGAGGTCAAGAACCCTTCGGCCATATTTCTCTCCCGGGGTGACGAGGACGCTGCCGGCAGCGTGGTCATGGTCATGCGCGAGGGGAGTCGTCCCTTGCTGGTGGAAGTGCAGGCGCTGGTGGATGAATCGCATCTGCCGACTCCACGCCGCGTCGCCGTGGGGATGGACAACAACCGCCTGGCCATGTTGCTGGCAATCCTGCATCGCCATGGCGGTGTGCCGATCCTGAATCAGGATGTCTTCGTCAATCTGGTGGGCGGATTACGTTTGAGCGAGACGGCGGGGGATCTGGCGGTGGTGCTGGCAATAGTCTCCAGCTTCAGAGACAGGCCGATACCGCGTGACTGGGTGGTCTTTGGTGAGCTGGGACTGAACGGCGAAGTGCGGCCGGTACAGAACGGTGAAGAGCGACTGCGGGAAGCCGCCAAGCATGGGTTCGCCCATGCACTCGCGCCATCCAAGAATATCGTCAAAGGCCAGAATCCCGGGCTAAACGTCATCCCGGTCAAAAGTCTGCGTGATGCGATCGCGGCGCTTTGAAGCGCAGCGAAAATGTTGATGATGACCGCTTGGGTGCAGGGTCAGCCGGTAACAACGTCCCTGTTTGAAAAGTTGCCTTGTCATGCGAACCCCTGAGGGGTAATGTGCGCACCATTTGGTCAGTCAGAGTAGCAACGTTGAAGGCATACCCTCAAAGACATTCGCTTTATCGCTTTCGCATAGCGTGCTAATTCATGCAGACACAGGCGAAAGATAGCAAGGGACTGGTGGTTGCCGCTCTCGGTGTTGTGTTTGGCGATATTGGTACGAGCCCCCTTTACACACTCAAAGAATGCTTCGGTGGTGCGCATGCGCTGACCGCCACGCCAGCCAATATTCTCGGCATCCTCTCACTGGTTTTCTGGGCCATCCTGATCGTCATCTCCCTGAAGTACGTGGTCTTTATCATGAGGGCCGACAATAAAGGGGAGGGTGGGATCATGGCATTGATGTCGTTGGTGTTTCAAAAGGCGCAAATCAGCGATCGTTTGCGTTACTCCCTTCTCCTTCTTGGCTTGGTAGGTGCATCCCTGTTTTACGGCGATGGCATCATTACCCCAGCTATCTCTGTGCTCAGTGCTGTCGAGGGCTTGGAGGTGCTCAAGCCCTCATTACATCCTTACATCATCCCGATTGCGTTAGCGGTTCTGATTGTTCTGTTTCGATCGCAACAACACGGCACCGAAAAGGTGGGGGGGCTGTTTGGGCCGATCATGATCGTTTGGTTTATATGTCTGGCCAGCTTTGGCGTGAAGAGTTTGCTGCAGACACCTAGGGTACTGGAAGCCCTCAATCCCATTAATGCTGTTCATTTCTTCATGCGCAATGGTTGGCACGGTGCGTTGGTCTTGGGTGCCGTGGTGCTATCGGTTACCGGAGGTGAGGCACTTTATGCGGACATGGGACATTTTGGAAAACGCCCTATTCGCAAGGCTTGGTTCTTTGTCGCTCTGCCAGCTTTGCTACTCAATTACTTTGGACAGGCTGCATTGCTGATGAGGGATCCTTCAGCAATACAAAATCCGTTCTACCTGACGGTGCCCGGAGGTTGGCTGACGTTCATGATTATCCTAGCTACGCTGGCCACCGTCATTGCATCACAAGCGGTCATCTCCGGTGCTTTCTCACTCACTGCGCAAGCAATTCAGTTAGGGTTTTGCCCAAGGCTAAGTATCAAATACACGTCGGAAGGTGAGATGGGTCAGGTCTATGTTCCTGCCATTAATGGGTTACTTATGGTTGGCGTCATTGGTTTGATATTGACCATGAAAACCTCTTCCAACCTGGCGGCCGCATACGGTATAGCGGTGACGGGTACGATGGCGATCGATACGATTCTGGCCTTTGTTGTGGTTCTCAGTCTCTGGAAGTGGAACCCTTATCTCAGTGCGCTGGTTGCGTTGGCTTTCTTGATAATTGATCTCGCCTTCCTTGGAGCAAATATCCCAAAAATACCCGAGGGTGGTTGGTTCCCCCTGGCCATTGGTGGCTTGGTGTTCACTCTTTTGAGTACTTGGAAACGCGGGCGTACTATCCTTCAGGAGAAACTCCAGGAACAAGCGATGCCCGTTGACGAGTTTGTGGCTCTTCTTAACAAAGCGCCACCCGTGCCGGTTAGTGGGACAGCTGTTTATATGAGCACCAGCCGGCAAGGCATCCCGGTGCCGCTACTTAACAATCTCCGACACAACCATGTGATGCACGATAACGTAATCATCCTCAGTGTCATCACCGAGCCTACACCTAGGGTCGCACCAGAAAAGCGGCGAACAGTACATAAATTGGCAGACTCATTGTTCCGCATCAACCTGCATTACGGATTTGCCGAATCACCCAATATCCCCAAGACACTGAGGTCGTGTAGCAGGGATATCGAAATAGATCCGAATGACACTTATTTTTTTATCAGCCGCGAGTCTATTCTTGCCGTGGCCTCTCCAAAAATGGCTTTATGGCGTATTCGGTTGTTTATCACTATGGCCAGGAACGCAGGCTCAGCCGCCCGATATTTCCAGATTCCGTTTAACCGTGTCGTAGAGTTGGGTACACAAGTGCTGATATAGCCAGAATCATTATGGGATGACTGTGCAAGAGAGTCAGGAAATTGTGTAATGCGTTGCCATTCAACCAAATAACTGGTGTAAACGGCTTGGGGGAAGGTTAGGCCAAGTGCTAGACTAGATTCGGCACTTCGTCAGTCGGTTCAACGGGGTTATGGGTGAAGTTAAAGGTAAAACTTCATAAGGCTGGCCCATCCGTGTGGCAAAGACGACATCACCATCGGTCGATGGTCTCGTGTTTCAGAATATTCTTTAGATTAGGTGGACACATGTCATTAAATCAATCAGCAATGAATCCCCTCACCAGCTTCCGTCTTAGTTTGATCGTGTTTGCGAATCTATCGCTCATGGGATGCGCCTCGATGGAGGCTAATGAGGCCATCCAGACCGAGAAAATGCTTGCCGCGGCCAACTTCCAGATCAAATTGGCCGATACTCCGGACAAGCAAGCCCATCTTCAGACCTTGACTCAGCACAAGCTCGTGCCGCACGAGAAGGACGGGCAGATTTATTACGTTTATGCCGATGCCACGACCTGCAAATGCGTTTACTGGGGCAATGAGGCGGCTTATCAACGCTATCAGCAATACGCGTTGCAGCAGGAGATTGCCGATGAGCAGCGCATGGCCGCCCAGATGAACCAAAATGCCGCAATGAATTGGGGAATGTGGGGCCCGGGTCCATGGTGGGCCTACTGAAGCCTGGCCGAAGATCTGCTGGCGTGCCTCACTTGACACGGCATTGCCCGGTCATTACATTGCTCGACGTTTCGATGCGAAACGATTAGCCTCGTCTCCTTTCCACTCTTGTTCGGGGCGCTTGGTCCGGGGCATGAGTAAAACCCGAATTGAACTACACGGGAGCCCTTCTAATGATGACTCTTGCCCCAGGAAAAAGCCGCTTGGTCGTCGGACTCGGCTCGGCCTTGCTGGCCCTAATCGCCGGCGCCGTGACCGCTGCGGAGGATACACAAGTCACCGCCGCACGTGGCGCCACCATCTTCCAGGAAAACTGCGCCAGCTGTCATGGCTCTGATCTGGGCGGCTATCTCGCTCCAGCGCTCAACAAGGAACGACTCAAGGGTCGAAGCCCGACTTCGCTTCGGTCCACCATCATGGCCGGCTCGTTCGATACGCTGATGCCTCCCTTCTACGGCAAGTTGTCCGATGAAGAGATTCGCTCGGCGGTCAAGTACATTTCCAGCACCGATAAGCTCGACCCGCAGTGGACGATTGAGGACATCAGAAAGTCTCTGAAGGTTCATATAGCAGACGAGTCGACGCTGCCGGACAAGCCCGGCTATGCCATCGATAATCTGGATGACATCATCGGCGTGGCTGCACGGGGCCGATTCGGTCGTGGAGAGGGTTCCAAGGCGGTATTCATCAATAGTGCCATCAACACCAAGGTCGGCGAGGTGCCCACCAAAACGGCGGCGCACATCATCGAATTCAACCCGGTTAATCCCCGGTGGGCGTACGTCAAGACCGACACTGCCGAGGTGTACAAGGTCGATCTCTACTCCATGAAAGTGGTACGTGAGGTAAAGACTGGCCTGAATGGCCCGGCGCTGGGCGTCTCCCGGGACGGCAAATACCTGATGGCCGGCTCGTTTGTGCCGCATAACGCGGTGCTGCTCAACGCCGACACGCTGGAACCGGTGAAGTATTTCAAGCTGGAAGGGGTCGACCCGGATGGCAAGTTTGTCACCTCTGATTCCGGCATGATCACTGGCACCCCGTTTGCCGACATCTTCGCCATCGCGCTGGAAAATTCCGGACAGGTCTGGGTGGTTGATCTTAACAAGCCCGATTTTCCAGTGACCGCCATCACCGATGTCGGCCGGCACCTGCACGATGCATTCCTGTCACACGGCGGCAAGAACCTGATGATTGCCTCCTACGACGACAGCATTGTGGCGGCCATCGATCTGGAACAGCGCAAGATCATCAAGAAATTGCCAGCTGGCTGTGTACCACACGTCGGCGGTGGCTCCGTCGTCAAGGTCAATGGACGCACCCTGGGCTTTGGCACGAACTTCGGCGATTGCGATCATGAAGTCGTCAGCGTCTGGGATCTCGACAAGATGGAAGTCGTTAAGCAGGTTCCAGTGCTGGGTGGTACGGAATCCCCCGCCGCACATCCGAATGCCCCCTTTGTAGCGGTGGACATCATCAGCAAGGATCGCCGGGCACGTACCATCCAGCTGATCGACAAGAACACCCTGGAAGTGGCCAAGACCCTCGATGTCGGCGGTCACGCCTATTTCCCGGAATACAACGCCAGCGGCAAGCTACTGTTTGTCAGTGCCGGCTACACCGGGGATGAAGTGGTCGCGTTCGACTCGACGACGCTAGAGCGAGTGGCCGCTTTCACGATGGAGAGTCCGGCCGGAATATTCTCTCGGGCACGGGCGAAATTCATGACTCGCGGCCTGGCTCCCGGCAATCTATAAGGTCCCGGCCCATTGAAACGGGTGGAACGGCAATGGTCGTTCCACCAGACATTCTGATAGACAGTTGAACGACTGCTCCAAGAGGCGATATCCAATGAACAAGATCATCATGGCGGTACTCGCGACCGCTCTCCCGCTCGGTGTTACCCAAGCCGCTGATGTTGCTGCCGGCAAGGAAAAGGCCTCCAACGTGTGCGCGTCCTGTCACGGCGTCAACGGCATCAGTGCCTCGGATGCATTCCCGAATCTGGCTGGGCAGAAGGCCGCCTATCTCGAAACGGCACTGAAGGCTTACCGGACGGGAACCCGAAAGGCACCGATCATGAACAACATGGCGGCCAACCTGTTCGACAAGGACATCGAGAATCTGGCGGCCTATTTTGCAAGTCTCAAACCC
Source organism: Methylococcaceae bacterium (assembly GCA_044237765.1). Lineage (GTDB taxonomy): Bacteria > Pseudomonadota > Gammaproteobacteria > Methylococcales > Methylococcaceae > UBA6136. The sequence continues at coordinate 23,650 of JBIIEQ010000011.1, forward strand.
GCACCCTGAGTTTGCATGCGCCCTGTTTTTCTTCTCGTGCTGTCTCTGGTTTCGCAAGCGTCTCTGGCGGATAGTCCGCCTCTGGAGCGGCAGCAGGCATTGCTGGAACTGCTGCATCAGGACTGCGGTTCCTGTCATGGGATGACTCTGCAAGGCGGGCTGGGTCCCGCCTTGCTGCCGTCGGCACTGGAAGGCAAATCCGCCTCGATGCTGACCGCGACCATTCTGCAAGGCCGGCCCGGAACCGCGATGCCGCCCTGGAGCAGTCTTCTGACGCAACAGGAAGCGGAGTGGCTGGTGACACAGCTAAAACAACCCGCCCCACCCCAAGATGGAAATCGGCACTGATGCGCAATCGAAATCTGAACAATTTCAGACGTATCCTCATAAGCCTGATGGCTACTGCTTTCCTAGTCAGTCTTCCCCGGGCACCATTGGCAGACGTTCGCGGAACGGGTGATCTGGGACTGGTGGTGGAGCGCGCCAGTGGCAGCCTCACTGCAATCAACAGCACGACCCGCCGTGCGGTGGGAAAAATCAGCGGATTAGGCGATCTTTCCCATGCCAGCCTCGTTTATTCGCCCGATGAGCGCTATGCCTTCGTGTTCGGTCGCGATGGCGCACTGACCAAGGTGGAAGTGCTGGAGAACAAGATCGTCAAGCGGGTAGAGCAGGCCCATAACAGTGTCGGCGGCGCCATCTCTCAGGATGGTCGGCTGATTGCCACTTCCAACTACGATCCGGGTGGCGTTCGCGTATTTTCCGCCGATACCCTGGAGAAGGTGGCTGATATCAAGGCCGAATATGGCGATGGCCAGCTGGCGAAGGTCGTTGGCCTGGTCGATGCCCCGGGGCAGAAATTCGTTTTCAGCCTTTTCGAAGCCGGGGAAATCTGGACCGCGGATCTGCATGATCCGAAGAATCCGAAAATACGAAAGTTCAAGGCCGGTAAGGAACCCTACGATGCCCTGATTTCACCCGAAGGGCGTTACTACATCGCCGGGCTTTTTGGCGAGGACGGCCTGGCCCTGCTGGATTTATGGAACCCGGATGCCGGCATCCGGAAAATCGTCCCGGAGTACGCCAAGAACGATCCCAAATTGCCGGTGTTCAAGATGCCGCATCTGGAGGGGCGGGCACTGGTTGGCGATTACTGGTTTCTGCCTGCTGTCGGTCATCATGAGATGCTGGTCATTGATCGCCGCGAATGGAAAGTGGTCCGCAGGATTCCGCTCGACGGCCAACCCGTGTTTGTGATTCCCCGTCCGGATGAGCGACAAATCTGGGTCAATTTTGCACTGCCCGACAACGACAGGCTGCAGGTGATCGATACCCGCGATCTCTCGGTCGTCCAGCGACTGACGCCTGGCAAGGCGGTCCTGCATATGGAATTTACGCCCAAGGGCCAAGAGGTGTGGGTGTCGGCCAGGGATGATGATCGGGTCCTGGTCTACGACACGGAAACCTTCCGCGAACTGGCACGGATTCCGGCAGAAAAGCCCAGTGGCATTTTCTTCACTTCAAGGGCGCATCGTTTGGGACTTTGAGCGCGGCAGATTATGCAGGGCATGGCCATTCATCAGCAGCTCTTGAACGAATTTCAGCGTGATTTTCCTTTGTCGCCCTCGCCCTATGCGGATATCGCCCATCAGTTGGGGGTGACAGAGGATGAGGTGCTCATCGCACTGCGGAAATTGGTCGAGAACCAGTCCATCAGCCGCATCGGTGCCATCGTGCCGCCCAACTCCATCGGAGTCAGCCTGTTGGCCGCCATGGCTGTCCCGTCGGAACAATTGGACGAGATCGCGGAATGGGTCTCCTCGCTGCCCGAGGTGAATCACAACTACGAGCGTGAGCATCGGTTCAATCTATGGTTTGTCGTGAACGCCAGCCATGATGGGCACATGGAAGACGTTCTTGGACACATCCAGCAGCGGACCGGCCTCGCGATTCTGCGACTGCCGTTGCTGGAAGAGTTTCATATTGACCTGGGTTTCCCACTGGAATTTATCGGTGCGACATGAGTGCACTGCCCTTCGACTCCTGGTTCACTGATTCGCGAGACCTGGCCCTGTTTGAAGCGTTACAGGAGGGACTGCCCCTGGTGTCTCGTCCGTATGCCGCCATGGGCGAGCGCGTCGGTTACACCGAGGCCGAAGTAATTACCCGTTTGCGCGAATGGCGGGCTTCGGGTCTCATCAAAAGGCTCGGCGTCATTGTCCGGCATCGTCGTCTCGGCTATCGAGCCAACGCCATGGTGGTGTGGGATGTTCCGGATGCCGAGGTGAGCCAGGTTGCGGGACGCATCTGCCAATATTCGTTCGTAACCCTGTGCTACCGCCGGCCACGAAGAGGGTCCGAATGGCACTACAACCTGTTCTGCATGATCCATGGTCAGGACCGCGAGCGGGTGGAATCACAGATTCGTCAACTGATCGAAGGCTGTGAAATGACCGCCTGGCCTACCGCGACCCTGTTCAGTACCCGCTGTTTCAAGCAACGGGGAGCCCGTTATGTCCCCGCACCCGGCACCATTTTGCCCAAACCGATTCAAGCCCTATGAACGACACCGAACGCGCCATCATCAATGGCTTGCAAGGAGGCTTTCCGGTCTGCGAACGGCCGTTTCTCGCCGCTGCCGAACAGCTTGGCTTGAGCGAGGAAACCTTGATCAATGGGCTTCGCTGCCTGCTGGACAACGGGACCCTTAGTCGTTTTGGCCCGATGTACCACGCCGAACGCCTTGGGGGTGCCCTGAGTCTGGTTGCCATGGAAATCCCAGCTGCAGATTTCGATCGGGTCGCCGAGCAAGTCAATGCCTTTCCGGAGGTGGCTCACAACTATGCCCGCGACCATGCCTTGAACATGTGGTTTGTGCTGGCGACCGAAAAACCCGAGCGCAAGGACTGGATACTCGGCGAGATCGAGCGGGAGACGGGCTATCGTGCCTATGACATGCCCAAACTCGCGGAATATTTTGTCGGCCTGCGACTGGAGGTCTGAGGCATGGACGATCCCATCCTCCTGGATGAAACCGACCGCCGGATCATCCGAGCCACTCAATCCGGTTTGCCGCTGGTACCAAGGCCCTACCATGTCATTGCCGAGAAACTTGGATTGACGGCGGATGAGGTCATGGCGCGAATCGAGGATCTGATCGAGTTCGGCATCATCCGCCGTATCGGCGCGGTGCCCAATCACTACAAGCTGGGTTACACCGCCAATGGCATGACGGTCTGGGATGTGCCGGACGAGCAGGTGGATGTCCTCGGGAAGCGCATCGGCGCGCTCGATTGCGTGTCCCACTGCTATCATCGGCCCCGTTATCTTCCCCAATGGCCCTATAACCTGTTTGCCATGGTTCATGGCCGCAGTCGAGAAGAGGTAGAAGCCAAGGCGAACACCATTGCCGGATTATTGGGCGAACACAATCGGGCCCATACGATTCTCTACAGTACCCGCATCCTCAAGAAAACCGGCCTGCGGATCGGGGACTGAGTTTCACATCCAAGCCAAGCATCATGTTCAGAGTCAGTCAGTACATGGCCGAATTGCTCAAGCCACCCCTAGCCGAGTTGCCGGCGACATCGGGACGTCGTCGCCTGCCTGGCCCCGTGGTGATCTGGAACCTCATTCGTCGCTGCAATCTGACCTGCAAGCATTGCTACACCACTTCCGCGGATATCAATTTTCCGGGTGAACTGAGCACGAGTGAGGTGTTCACCGTAATGGACGACCTCAAGTCATTCCATGTGCCGGTTCTGATCCTCTCCGGCGGTGAGCCGCTTTTGCGTAAGGATATCTTTGGTATCGCCCTGCGAGCCAAGCAGATGGGTTTCTATGTGGGCCTCTCCAGCAACGGCACGCTGATTACCGAAGATAATATCGATGCCATCGACGCCATCGGCTTCGATTATGTCGGCATTAGCATCGATGGCATGCGCGAAACCCATGATGCATTCCGCCGGAGCGAGGGTTCCTTTGATGCGTCATTGCGGGGTGTAAGGCTTTGCCGTGAACGCGGAATCAAGGTGGGGCTGCGCTTCACCCTGACCCAGGACAATGTGGATGATTTTCCGGGGATGCTGAAGCTCATGGAGGATGAGGATGTCGACAAGTTCTACCTCTCGCACCTCAATTATGGCGGCCGTGGCAACCGTAATCGCAAGTATGACGCCGTGCATGCGATGACCCGGCAGGTCATGGATGCCCTGTTTGAAAAATGTCTGGAACGGCTTCGTTCCGGTCGCCCCGCCGAATTCGTGACCGGCAACAACGACGCCGATGGAGTTTATCTACTGAACTGGGTCCGACGGCGTTTTCCCGAGCATGTGGACTCCATTCATTCCCGCCTCAGGCAATGGGGTGGCAATGCGTCCGGCGTCAATATCGCCAATATCGACAACCTGGGGAATGTGCACCCTGACACCTTCTGGTGGCACTACACACTCGGCAATCTGCGTGAACGGCCATTTTCGGACATTTGGAGCGATCTTTCTGACCCGCTCATGGCCGGTCTCAAGCAGAGTCCACGTCCGGTCGAGGGGCGTTGTGCGGCCTGTGGTTATCTCGATATCTGCAATGGAAACACCCGCGTTCGTGCCCATCAGACCACCGGAAACGCTTGGGCGGAAGATCCCGGTTGCTACCTGACCGATGAGGAAATTGGCCTCACCGTAGACCCAGCCCGATTCAATTGAAGCCCTTTTGCCCATGAACTACCTGCCAATTTTCATGAAGCTGTCAGGCCAGCGATGCCTGGTGATCGGAGGAGGGGAGGTGGCCGCCCGCAAGGTGGGGGCCTTGCTCCGGGCGCAGGGTTCCGTGACTGTGATATCACCCGAATTGGGCGCCGAATTATCGGCCTGGGTTCAGGATCAACGGGTAACCCATATCCGGAAAACGTTCGATCCGGCTGACATCGACGGCTTCAATCTGGTTATTTCCGCCACGAACCGTCGCGATGTCAATGAATCAGTGGCCGCATCGGCCAGAGCGCGCAACATCCCCGTCAATGTCGTGGATTGCCCGGAACTCTGTTCCTTCATCTTTCCCGCCATTGTCGACCGTTCGCCGGTGGTCATTGCGGTGTCCACCGGGGGTGCTTCCCCGGTCCTTGCCCGCCTGGTCCGCGCTCGTTTGGAAACTGCTCTGCCTGCCGCCTACGGTCGGCTGGCCAACCTGGCTGAAAGCGGTCGGCTGCGGGTTAAAAAAGCCATCCCCGACGCCACCCGAAGAAGGCGATTCTGGGAGTCCACCTTGCAGGGTGGACTGGCCGACCTCATCTTCTCGGGCCGAGATGATGAGGCACAGCTTCATTTTGATCGCCTGCTCGAGGCCGAATCCAGAGAAACCCCAGAGGGGGTGGGGTTTGTTTCCCTGGTAGGCGCCGGCCCTGGTGATCCTGATCTCCTGACGCTGAAGGCACTGCGAACGCTGCAGGAGGCCGATGTCATCGTCTACGACCGGCTGGTTTCTCCTGAGATCATGCGGCTTTCGCGCACCGATGCCGAGAAGATCAACGCGGGCAAGGCCAGCAGTCGGCACACGCTGCCGCAGGAGGAAATCAATCAACTGCTGGTGCGGCTGGCGAGGGAAGGAAAAAAGGTGGTCCGCCTCAAGGGCGGCGATCCATTTATTTTCGGCCGTGGCGGGGAGGAGATTGAAACCCTCATGGCCGAGGGTATTCCCTTTCAAATTGTCCCGGGCGTCACGGCAGCGACCGGATGTGCCGCCTATGCGGGTATTCCCCTGACCCATCGTGACCATGCCCAATCCGTGGCTTTCGTCACCGGGCACTCCCGCGAGGGGCTGGGCAGCACGGTCGACTGGCAAAAGCTGGTCAATCCGCAGCAAACGCTGGTGGTTTACATGGGGTTGCAGGCTTTGCCGCAGATTCGGGATCAGATAATTGCGCACGGTTGCGAGCCGATGATGCCGGCCGCCATCATCGAGCAGGGCACCACACCAGGCCAGCGGGTGGTGACGGGAACGCTCGGGGACCTTTATGAAAAGGCGACTGAAGCCGGCATCGAATCGCCCGCGCTGATCATTATTGGACGGGTCGTGGAGCTACAACAGAAACTCGCCTGGTTTCAAGGATCAGTCGATTCGGTTTAGTATTTACCGAAAATTTACCGAAACGGAGCTCTGAAGAATGATGTCAACGCAAGTAAAGCTGATCGCCGGATTATTGGGTGCGACATTGGTCGGTGGCTGCGCCTGGGTTGATCTCAAGCCGCAAGGACAGAATGTGAGGTTGCTGACCGAGCGTGATGTCAAAAACTGCAAGCGGATTGGTCACGTGACCTCGAACACCACGGCCAGCATCGCCTATGTGCCGCGCGACGATGATTCGGTCAACGAAGAATTGCGCAACCTCGGCCGTAACTATGCCGGCGATATGGGCGGCAACGCCATCGTGCCGACGGGTCCGGCGATTCGTGGTGAACAATCGTTCAATGTCTATCACTGCCACTGATTGTTGCTGAACTACCCTGAACCCAGGTTGAAAGGGATGGGGTTCAGGCCGGCCGGGGGCGTCCATTCCAGCCGGATATGCGGCGACCCCGCTTCGGTGGCTGCAAAGTCGCTGGAATTCCAGAAGCCCCCGACGCTGGCGAGCTGATTGTCCAGATAGACAAGAGGAATTCTCTCCCTGATCCAGGTCGGCATGGCCACTTCCTGGAACAGCTTCTTAAGCTCGTGTGATCCCGTCCGCCTTGGCAGCCTGAGCCGTTCGCCTCCCTGTCGATACCGGACTTCTACCCGCGACCTTTCCCATCGTTCGCGGCAAAGACCCCCCTGGTTGCTGGGGATCATCGTTAATTCGCCATATCCGTCCAGTTTCAGAGTGTCCTGGCCGGGCGGCCAGTCCCGAATGGTCTTGTTATCCACTGAAGCGAGTAGCGGCAACACATACAGCCCGCCACGATGACGGCAGACTTGAGCGTCCTGCCATCGTACCCGGGGATTTCGATCTGGCCCGGCACCCAGTCCTTCCCTCAAGATGCGTTCGATAACGACCGTATTGGGCATCCGGTAACCGGCGGTGCTGATCCATGCTCTCAAGGCCAGTTTTTGCCTTTTTAAATCCAGAGCGGCCAGGCGATCAGTGCTGATGGCCGCGCCATTGGGTTCAAGGAGGTCATTCAGCATTGTCTGCGCCTCGGCAGCCAGCAGTTCGCTGGCCTCGGCACAATGCCGGGCGGTCCTGGCCAGCGTCTGGCTTAGGCTGGGCCAGCGTGACTGCAACAAAGGGACGACTTGCTGCCGTAGAAAGTTACGATCGAAAGCCGAATCCGCATTGCTCGAATCCTCCACCCAATTCAGGTGACTGAGCGTTGCATAGGCAAGGAGGTCGGCGCGGGTGAGTTCCAGGAAAGGCCGTAGCAAGGTTCCATGGCCAAACTCCGCTTGTACGGGCATAGCTGCCAGTCCATTCAGTCCTGAACCGCGAAACAATTGCAGCAGCACCGTTTCCGCCTGATCATCCCGATGCTGGGCCAGAAGAACGGCATCTCCCGGACCCACCAGGGATTCGATAGCCTGGTAACGAGCGGTTCTGGCAGTTTCCTCCGGGCTTTGCCTCGGGCGTCTTGCCGCATCCACTGTCAGGACCGAGAGCGGGATCTTCAGCAAATCGCAAGTTTGTTGGCAATGCGCGGTCCAGGCATCAGCCTCATGATGCAGGCCATGATGGATATGGACCGCCCTGATCGAAACGGCGGGTTTGGCGGCAACTATCGCGGCAGCGCAGTGAAGGAGTACCGTCGAATCCAGCCCCCCACTGTAGGCAACCCAATAGGTTGGGGAGGGTGGATAACGGTCAAGAAACCGCTCAAGGTGAGCGGATAGGGTTTCTGGCGAGATGGGAGTTTGTCGGCAGGCCGCGTCAGGCATTGGCCTCTTCGTATACGCCATAGGACATCAGCCGCTGATAGCGAGCCTCCACCAACTGATCCAATGGAAGAGTTTTCAACTCCTGCAAATTGCGCTTCAGCGCTTGCCTGAGGTATTCGGCGGTCAGTTCACGGTTACGGTGACAGCCGCCGATGGGTTCGCGGACGATTTCGTCGATGAGCCCCAGTTCCAGCAGGCGTTCAGAGGTAATCCCCATGGCTTCCGCGGCCAGTTCGGCCTTTTGCGCACTCTTCCAAAGAATGGAGGCACAGCCCTCGGGGGAAATCACGGAATAGGTACTGTATTGCAGCATCAACAGTCGGTCACCCACGCCAATCGCCAAGGCGCCGCCTGAACCGCCTTCGCCAATGACGGTGCAGATGATAGGGGTTTTGAGTGTGGACATCTCAAACAGGTTGCGGGCGATGGCTTCGCTTTGCCCGCGCTCTTCCGCATTGATCCCCGGGTAAGCACCGGGGGTATCGATCAGGCAGATGATCGGTACATTGAAGCGCTCGGCTAGTTTCATCAGACGCAGGGCCTTGCGATAACCCTCAGGTCGCGGCATGCCAAAGTTACGATAGATCTTCTCCTTGGTGTCACGGCCTTTCTGATGCCCGATGACCATGACGGGAATCCCTTCCAGTTTCGCCAGGCCGCCAACAATGGCTGGATCATCGGCAAAGGCTCGATCTCCATGTAACTCATGAAAATCCTCGAACATCATCTGGACATAGTCGAGGGTATAGGGCCGCAGCGGGTGACGGGAAAGCTGGGAAATTTGCCAGGCGCTCAGATGGGAGAACACCGACTCGGTGAGCTTGCGGCTCTTGTCCTCGAGCTTGGTAATCTCCTCACTGATGTTGATCTCATTGTCAAAGCCCATACGGCGAAGTTCGTCGATTTTGGCTTGAAGATCGGCGATGGGCTGTTCGAAATCGAGAAAATTGAGATCCATGCTGGCGTCCCGCGAACCGGAAAAAAGAGCCCTTATTCTAACACCTCGGCCAGAAAATCCTGCAGGCTCTGCCATGATCGGCGGTCCGCCGCAGGGTCGTAGACCGTGCCTATGGACTGATCATTGGCCTTTGGATTGGTGAATGCATGGGCGGTGTTACCGTAGAGGTGAATCTGCCAGTCTGCCTGGCATGCCGTGAGTTCGTTCCCCAGGGCTACCGCATCTTTCGGTGGTGCCATTGGGTCATCGAATCCATGGAGAACCAGCACCTTGGCCTGGATGGGACGACGGACCTGATCATCCGCCGGTCCGAGTAAGCCATGAAAACTGACCACGCCCTGTATATCCGCGCCACTTCGGGCCAGATCCAGTACGCACAGACCACCAAAACAGAAGCCGATGGCCGCGATTCGGTTGGATTCCACTTCGGGCTGCTGGCGCAGAGCGTCCAGCCCGGCCTGGATGCGGCCCAGCAAGAGCCGACGGTCGGCCATCAATCCGCCCATCAGGCGTGAGCATTCCTCGGGCCCGTTGCCCACTCTAGCCTCACCATACATATCCAGCGCCAAGGCGACATAACCGAGTTCGGCCAGCTGCCGGGCCTTGCCGATTGCAAAATCATCCCGACCTGCCCAGGTGGGCGCGATCAGAACCCCGGGCCTTGGAGTTGAATCGCCGCCTTCAAAGGCCAGGAAACCCTCGCAACGGGTCTCGTCATGGGAATATTCAAGTGTTCGGGTCATCAGGGCCATCTCGGCGATCTCCATGGGGTTGAGTGATTCTTGTCAATGTCGTGGGATAGGTCGAATTCTCCCTTGCCTTGACGCTCATGCGGCTATAACGGACCATGCGGCTCACCTGTTGAGCGGCATCCCGAACAAGGGCCGCCATTCCATTCAGCGCTGCTGACGCAAGCTTGAGGCATCCATTCCATGAGTTCAATCCAGAATCTTCCCGTCATCCGGGCACTGCTCGCAACACCGGTTTACCAGAGGTTTTCAACCTTGCCCCCCCTGGGGCAAAAATTGGTGTTGGTGGGGTCGCTGACGTTTCTGGTCTCGGTGATATTGACGCTCGTCTATTTCTTTGTCGACCGCATCATCGCCATCGGTTCGCTGTCCAGCATCCTCGCCGGCCTGGCGACTGGGGTGGGGGCATTGCCGGTGCTTTTCTACAAGCAGATCACCCACAAAACGCTGAATACCATGCTCGGTGCAGCCGCTGGCGTCATGCTCGCTGCCACCGCCTTTTCCCTCATCGTTCCCGGTATTCAGGTCGGCAACCAACTATGGCCGGGCTATGGGGTCTATGTCGTGGCCGTCGGCATCATGGTGGGGGCCGGCTTTCTGGTGCTGGCCGACCAATGGTTACCCTATGAGAAATATCTTGAACAGGGCGAAACCTTCGATTCCCTGCGCAAGGTCTGGTTATTCATTGCTGCTGTGACACTCCATAATCTGCCTGAAGGCGGCGCGGTGGGTGTAAGTTTCGGTGCCGGCGACTGGCACAACGGAGTGGCCCTGGCCACGGCGGTTGCGCTGCAGAATATCCCCGAAGGACTGGCGGTGGCGATGCCGCTGGTGGCCCTGGGTTATCGCCGCGAGCAGGCGGTGCTGATTGCCACCCTCACCGGCCTCATCGAGCCGATCGGGGGTGTACTGGGCGTCATCATGGCCTCGGCATTCCTGCCCCTGATGCCCATCGGCATGGCCTTTGCCGCCGGCGCCATGTTGTTCGTCATCAGCGATGACATCATTCCCGAAACCCAATCCCGCGGCAAAGCCCGCTACGCCACCTTTGCCATGATGGGTGGCTTCATTCTGATGATGATCCTCGACAATGTGATGACTTAACCACCGCTTGCCTGGGGCTGGACCACCAGACCGTTGCCCGGGGAGCCATGACAAGCCGGGAATAGGGTTACGCCAACTAAAGCGACGGGTTACACCGCAAGCTTGTCAAGTGGACGCCATCAAGTGAGGTGATTTCTAATATCAACTCAACGCCACTTACCAAAAGGTACCGTCGACCGATATGGATGCGTCAACCCTGCCGCTGGCAAGCTTCGAATTCCGCTTCCAGACCGAGACGCCGATCAGCCTGCCGCCTTACCCCGGGTCGGCCTGGCGTGGTGCCCTGGGATGGTCGCTCAAACGCACGGTCTGTGTCATTCGGCATACCGCTTGCCCGGATTGTCTGTTGTACCGGAGTTGCGTCTACCCCTACCTCTTTGAGACCCCACCTCCACCGGGCACCTCCAAGATGCGTAAATATACAGCGGCGCCTCATCCGTTCGTTCTGCAAATCGAGACCAGACAACAGGCAACGGATTACCGGCTCGGACTCGTGTTGATCGGTCGGGCTATTCGGCAGTTTCCCTATTTTGTTCATGCGCTCAGAGAGGCAGGCGGGCAGGGTATTGGCAGTCAAAAACGCCGTTTTGACCTCAAGGAGGTTGGGCAAGCCCACGGTCCGAAGCTGACCGAATGGGACATTGTTTACGAGGCAAACGAGCCCCTAAGCCTGCTTCAATCCGAACCGCCAGCAATACCCCCCGTTCCGGATTGGATTGTTCTGGAGATGCTCACCCCCCTGCGCATCAAGCGCGATAATCACCTGGTCACGCCGGCCCGGTTTCGTTTTTCTGACCTGATTAGCGCCCTTCTGAGGCGCATATCCCTGCTCAGCCATTTCCACACCGACCACCCACTGGAAGCCGACTTCGCCGGATTGACCGCCCGGGCCGCGACCGTCGATCACCATGACCCCCGACTGCATTGGTACGACTGGACCCGTTACTCCTCCCGTCAGGAAACTACACTTGATATGGGCGGTATCCTGGGCAGCATCTTGATAAGAGGCGAGGATATCCCCGAATTCTGGCCTTACCTTTGGCTGGGACAGTGGGTCCATGCCGGCAAGGGAGCCACGCTAGGGCTAGGCCGTTACCGCCTCAAGTCGGCAAGCTTGCCAGACCAGACCCCCGGCTAGGCTTCTGCAATACTCCGCAAAATAATCTTCAGCAACCGATTCCAGGAGAATCGCCATGCCGCGAAGCGCTCGACGCCACCTGCTCTGTATTACCGGACTGACACCGCAGGTCGTGACCGAGACCCTCTATGCCCTTTATCGAGAAGATCCGGCCCAACTGCCGACCGATATCCATGTACTTTCCACCGACGACGGCATTGCCCGCGCTCGACTCACCTTGCTCAGCGACCAGCCCGGCTGGTTTCGTCGGCTGTGTAACGACTATCGATTACCACCGATGCGGTTTGGCCCTGAATCGCTGCATGTGCTCCACGATGCCCATGGTCAGCCGTTGAGCGACATTCGTGACGGCACCGATAACACCGCGGCCGCTGATACGGTCACCGAATGGATACGCCGAATGACGGCCGATGCTGCCGACCAGGTGCACGTATCCCTGGCTGGAGGTCGCAAGACCCTCGGTTTCTTCGCCGGTTATGCCTTGTCCCTGTTTGGCCGACCGCAGGACCGGCTGTCTCATGTCCTGGTCAACGCACCCTACGAATCGCACCCCGGCTTCTTTTACCCGACACCGTACTCCAACATTATTTACGGCCAGCCGCCCGACCCGCGGCCGCTCGACAGTCGCGATGCCCTCGTCACCCTCGCCGACATCCCCTTCGTGCGCCTGCGCCATGGTCTGCCGGCGTCACTGCTCAGCGGCCGCGCCAGTTTCTCGGCCACCGTGCAGATGGCTCAGCAAAGCCTCGGACCGCCCCGGCTGGAGATCGATGTGGCCCTGGGACGCATCCGGGCCGGTGGCATCAACGTCGACCTGGCGCCCGTGGAATTGGCTTTCTACCTGTGGCTGGCCCGCCGTGCCGCCGCCGGGCAACCACCAGTGTCTTGTCCGCCTGATGGCGCTCCTTCCGACGAATATGCCGCGGATTTCCTCGCGGTCTATCGGTTGGTCATCGGCACTCTCGGCGATGATGATCGGGTCATCCAGGGGCTCCGGCAGGGCATGGACAAGAATTACTTCGAACGCCGCAAGAGTCGGGTCAATCGAGCGCTATCTGATGCGTTGGGGAATGCCGCCTCGACTTACCGGGTACAAGGTTTCGGCCGCCGCCCGCGCACGGCCTATGGACTCAACTTGACGAGTGGGCAGATACTTGTCGAAAACTATTCGGATAGGAGCAAGGGATGAACACGAAACGACTGAACGCCTCAAGCCGCGTTGCCCTGGCGGCCTATTTGCACGACCTCGGCAAGTTCGCAGAGCGCGCCCGGATCGAAGACGCAAAGGAGGTGGATAGCGAAGGCTTGACCCGTATCGAGCGGGAGAAACAGCTCAACTGTCCCAGCTTCAATGGGCGTTACACTCATATCCACGCCGCCTACACCGCCATAGGCTTTGATCTGCTGGAAGAGCACCTCCCGGAGCTGGTGGGAGAACAAATGGAACCCTTTGGCCCCTGGCGTGACCGCAGCGCCGACGATTCCATCATCAACGCCGCTGCCCGCCATCACAACCCTGGCACCTACCTGCAATGGGTTGTGGCCACCGCCGACCGTCTGGCGTCCGGCTTTGAGCGTGACGAGTTCGACGATTACAACGCAGCGATGGACGAGGAACAGCAGAAGCTTAACCACTACACCAAGCGGCAGTGGACCCTGCTGGGACAGATCCACCTGGAGCGCCCGGCGGAAGGGCTGCCCCATTACCGCTTCGCGTTGAAACCCCTGTCACCCGAAGCGCTGTTCCCGGTCGCCACTCAGGCATGTGAACGGGAGGACAACCAAAACGCCCAGGCAGAATACCGGGCGCTGTGGGACGGCTTCAAGCCGGCGATTACCCGCATACCCGAAGCACACCGAGCCAGCCTGCCGCTTTGGCTGGATCACTTCGACAGTCTCTGGCAAACCTACACCCATGCCATTCCGTCGGCGACAGCCGGCAATGTCAAACCCGAGGTCTCGCTCTACGATCACTCGCGCACCACCGCAGCCCTGGCTGTCGCCCTGTGGCGCTACCATGCCGACTCCGGGCATGACACGGGTATCGTACTGGATGGTTTTCGGGCGCAGTGGGATCGCCGCCGCGCCGATAGCGACCTGGCCTGCCAGGCCTGGAAGGAAGAGAAGTTCCTGCTGATCCAGGGCGACTTTTTTGGCATTCAGGATTTCATCTTTGCCAGCGGTGGCGATACCCAGAAGCGCGCCGCCAAGCTGCTGCGCGGCCGCTCCTTCTATGTCTCGCTGCTGTCTGAACTGGCCGCGCTCCGTGTGCTTGAGGCACTGGATCTGCCGTCGACCAGCCAGGTGGTCAATGCCGCCGGCAAGTTCCTCATCCTTGCCCCCAATACCCCGGAGACGCTCACCGCTCTGCGGGGCGTGCAGGCCGAATTCGATGCCTGGTTTCTCCAGCACACCTTCGGCCAGTCCGGGATCGGACTCGCGAACCTGCCCGCCCGGGCTTGCGACTTCCAGTCCGGTCGCAAGGGCGAGGAAAGCCCGTTCCGCAGTCTGACACGACGATTGTTCGAGCAGCTGGAATCCGCCAAGTTGCAACGTTTCCGGCTCTGCGAAACAACGCCGCCGCCAGCGTTGTTCGAGGACTTTCTGGATGCTTTCCACAACGACCGCGGCGAATGCCGCATCGATGGCCGATCACCAGCCACCGAGGAGATCGAGCCAGGCATCTGGGTCAGCCGGCTGGCGGCCGACCAGATTCGCACCGGCGACTACCTCGCCAAGCGCGAGCGGGTGCTCATCAGCCGCGCATCGCTGGAGCACGGCACGCTCCGCTTGCCCATCTTCGGCTATCACGTCCAGTTCACCCTTAACGAAGAGGACACCGGCCGTTTCGGGCGCGAGGCCCGCACCGGCAACCTGCGCCGCTGTTGGGATTTCTCCCTGCCGCAAGGCTTCGATGCCCCACTCTGGAACGGCTATGCCCGCCGCCAGATCAACGCCTATGTGCCGCGCTTCGAGGGTTTGAACGATTGGGAACGCTCCCGTTACGACGGCCTCGACGGTCTGGACCCGGAGGACATCAAGACGCTCAACCATCTGGCCCGTGATGATCGTCAGCCCGCCGAGGAAGGGTCCGGCTGGGTCGGCCAGGAAGCGCTGATGACGCTCAAAGGCGATGTCGACAACCTGGGCCGCATCTTCGAGAAGGGTCTGGAACGTCCCAGCTTTGCCAAGCTTTCCGCCCTATCGCGGCAGGTCAATGCCTTCTTCGCGATTTACTTGCCGTGGCTCTGCGCCCAAGGCGACGAGGATGGCGTGCGCTGCTACCGCAACACCTATACCGTCTTCGCCGGTGGTGACGATTTCTTTCTGATCGGACCCTGGCACTCTACCTTGCGGCTGGCACGGCGCATGAAGACCGACTTCGCCCGTTTCGCGGCTCACAACCCCGAACTCCATTTCTCCGCGGCCCTGTCCATGACCAAGCCCGGTTTGCCCATCCGTCATCTGGCGCATCTGGCCGAAGATGCCCTGGAGCAGGCCAAGGCCCACGTCGAGGAAGGCCAGGCGAAGAATGCGGTGACCTGCTTTGGTCAATCGGTCGGCTGGCGGCAATTCGACCAGTTGCGTGAGCGGGAAGCGGAACTCGCCCGTCTCGCCAAGGAAATCCGGTTATCCACTGGTTACCTCTATGGATTACTGCATTTAACCGACATGGCGGCGCAGGTGACTGAGCGGCCAGAAAATGCCCTTTGGCATTCGTACTTTGCCTATCGCACCCGCCGGCTGCTGGAGGCCAAGATTCGCGGCGGCGAAGACCGCGAGGCCATCGAACGTCGGCGACGCAGTCTACAAAGCGAATTGGCCTCGGAAATCGCTCACCGGGGCATCGAAACCTATGGGGCGGCCTACAAGATCGCCCTGTTCACGTACTTGTATCAACAACGGGATTAGGAGGCAGACATGGCAGAGCAACGCGGATATCGCCCGCAGCAGGGACCCGGTGGTCCACGGGGGCAAGGTGGCTACGGCGGTGGGCGGGGTTATGAGGATCGTGGGCCCAGTTATGATCCCAGTGGCATCAGCTTGAGCAAGCCTATTGCGCCCGAACTCTTCAACGGTGTTGCCAAAGAGGCCGCCAAGGCGGTGGCCGGGGCCGACAAATACCGCAACAAGGCGACCCAGTTGCGGCGTTTCTACGACGAACTGGTGCTCTGGGAAACCCGTGCCAGTCAACAGCCCGACAAGTTCGATGAATATCTCCCGTTTATTCTCATGATCAACGCCAAGGCCGCCTATGCCGAGGGCCGCAAGTTGGTGGACCGCACTTTTGTCAATCTCTTGCACCACACTCTGGGCGAGGTCAAGGACGCCGGCACGCTCACCACCTGCAAGCTGTTCTGGGAAGCCTTCATGGGCTTTTACAAACAGGAACGTGGCGACAACTGAACACTGACCAGCGAGACACACTCATGAAACTCAATAGCATCCAGAAACTCACCGGCACACTGGAACTGGTCTCCGGCCTGCATATCGGCTCCGGCAATACGGAAATGCACATCGGCGGCACCGACAACCCGGTCATCAAGCATCCTTTGACGCAGCAGCCTTACATCCCGGGTTCCAGTATCAAGGGCAAGATTCGTAGCCTGCTGGAGTGGGAAATCGGTGTGGTCGGCGTCACCGATGGCAAGCCGCTCGGCTTCAAGCACCTGCAAAATCTCGATCCCAGCCAGCTGCAGAACGCCAGGAATCTGTTGCGACTGTTTGGCGGTGCACCCGAAGGCGCCCATCAGAACGCCGCCGTGGTCGCCGAGATCGGCCCGACTCGGCTGGCCTTCTGGGACTGTTCCCTGGAGCCGGGCTGGGTCGACGAGATGAACCAGCGCAACCTGCTGCTGACCGAGAACAAGTCGGAAAACATGATCGACCGCATACGCGGCGTAGCCGAACATCCCCGTAATACCGAACGTGTGCCGGCCGGCGCCCGTTTTGCCTTCAACCTGACACTGCGTGTCCACGACAACGATACCGACCTGCTGCCGCTGGTCTGGCGTGGACTCAAGTTGCTGGAACTGACCGGCCTCGGCGGTTCCGGCTCTCGGGGCTATGGCAAGCTTGAGTTCACCCGGCTCGAACTGGAAGGGCAGGACGTGCTGCCGAAGGTGCGGGAAGTTCGTTTCAACGACGCCGCTTGACCTCTCTCGCCTGAATGGCCCACAGACAGGCCAAGGAGCAAGCTACATGCAAGCCATACGACAAATCATCGACGATGCGCCCGAGACGGTCGTTATCCCTGAAGCATTGCGTCACCACAAACTGGAAGTCATATTCCGGATCATCGATGAGCCCCTGTCGGAACATGATGAAACTGGCTGGCCAATTGGCTTTTTCGAGAGAACGTCAGGGGGCCGGCCGGGGGAGCTGCTCGTTCGTGAACCGCATCGACGGTCTCATTCTCGAAGACTGGGAAGCCTGACATGAATGTCTATCGAATAACCCTGCAACCGCGTACCGCCTTCGGCACCCGGCCACTGGGCGACACCCTTTTTGGTCAGTTGTGCTGGACCTTGCGCCATCGTCATGGCGAAAATCGGCTGAACGAGCTGCTCGACGGCTACACCGACGGCAACCCCTTCGCGGTGCTGTCCGATGCGTTGCCGGCGGGCTACCTGCCGCGTCCGCAACTGCCCGGTGTGCTCTACGATGAAGTCCCCGGGCTGGACCGCAAGGCCGCCAAGCGCCTGGCCTGGCTGCCGTGGGAGCGACAAGGCGAACCCGTCCGCGAATGGCTGCGGCATTGTCGGCCGGCCAGCGATATCGCCGGCGCCGCGCCGGAAGCCCACCCGCAACCGCATAACAGCTTGCACCGGCTGACCGGCACCACCGGCGGCGAGGGCTTCGCGCCCTTCACCATGACCCAGCACTGGTATGGCAGTCGACGGGGTGAACCGGCCACATTGGCCCTGCATGCCGTTCTTGATGAAGACCGGCTCAGCGCCGACGCACTGCGACAGGCCCTGGCCGACATGGGCCAGTTCGGCTTTGGCCGCGACGCCAGCATCGGGCTGGGCAAGTTCGACCTGCTGGACATGACATTGGCCACGCTGCCGGCGCAAGCCGAATCTGATGCCTGGCTGACCCTTGCACCCTGCGCGCCGCAGGGCTTAGGGCTGGACCCGGAGCGCAGCTATTACCAGACCTTCACCCGCTTTGGCCGTCACGGCGACATCGGCGTACACCTCGGCAGCCCCTTCAAGACACCCATGCTGCTGGCCCAGACCGGCGCAGTGCTGGCCGCCGGCCCCGGCCTGACCCGGCCTACGACCGAACGCCCCTGGCTGGGGCAAGGCCTTGGCGGCGCCGGACGCCTCACCCGCAACGCGCCCCTGGCCGGCACCGTTCAGCAAGGCTATGCCCCGGTGGTCGGACTCCACCTGCCCGGGAGGACTTCCGCATGAAAACCCACGACAGCTACCGTCTGCACTTTACGCCGTTGTCGCCCGTGCACATCGGTACCGGTGAGAGCTACGAGCCCACCAACTACGTCATCGACGCCGATGCCGTCCTCCACGAATTTGACACCGGCGGCGTCATGGCCGCACTGGACGAACGCGACCGCCGCCAGTTACTCGCCATTGCTGGCGGCCGGTCTGGTGCGGGCATGATCAAGGACCTGCAGCGGTTCTTTCATGAGCGGCAGGCTCGACTGATCGACGAGGCGGTCAACCGTATCCCGGTGCTCCCCGGCATCGCCCGGCTCTACGCCGACCGAATCGGGCAGACGGCGCAACGGGAAGAGGGCGGCCGTGAACAGATCAACCAACTGGAGATCGATCGCTGCGCCTATCACTCCATCACCCGCAAGCCGGTGCTGTTCGGCTCCTCGCTCAAGGGCGCCATCCGCACCGCGCTCCTCGACCGCCTTAATGGCGGCCAACGCGCCCAGGAGCCCAAGGGCCTGCATGAATTCCAGGGCCGGTTGTTTCACTATTTGAATCAACACGGCAAGCCCACTGATCTGGAACGCGACCCGCTACGCCTCTTGCAACTGTCCGACGCCGGCTGGCAGGACGCGCCGGACGTGCCCGCCGCGCAGGTCTATCTGGCGGTCAACCGCAAGAAAGCCCCGGTGCGGGACCGCGAGGGCCGGGAGGTGCGGGCGATGGGGGAAAACCTCAGTCGCTTCCGGGAGTGTGTGCCCGGCTGGGCCTTCCGCGCTTTCGCCGGCCAACTCAACCTGCAAGACACCACGGCCGCCGGTGAGCGGGCGAAATTGCCGGATTTCCGCTTTGATCTCGCCGACATTGCCAACGCCTGCAATGCCTTTCACCGCCCCATCCTCGACCGGGAACGTCAGGCCCTGCAGGCGAGGGGCTTTCTCGATACCGCTTGGGCGGAAGCGATCGAGGTGCTGCTGCACCACGCCGACAGCCGGCTTCAGCAAGGCCGCGCCTTCCTGCTGCGCGTCGGCCGCCACTCTGGCGCCGAATCGGTGACGGTCAATGGCGTGCGCAAGATTCGCATCATGAAAGGCAAGGGCCAGCCGCCGGAGCAGGCTGCCGAAGCCAAGACCTGGTGGCTGGCCGCTGGCGACAAGGATCAGCGCGCCGGCCTGTTGCCGTTCGGCTGGGTGCTGGCCGAAGTCAGTTCCGCTGATGACGAGTTGCCGGCGTGGCCGGAACTGGAGGCGCTCTGTCAGCCCAGACGCGAGGCGATGCGGACCTTTATTGATCGGGAGCGGGACCGGCAAGGCGAACGCCTTCAACGGCAGGCGCAACGCCAGGCGGAGGCGGAAGCCGCCCGTCGGAATGCCGAGGCCACTGCCGCACAAGCCGTCGCAGAAGCAGCGCGTCAGGCCAGCCTGTCCGAAAACCAGAAGCAGCTAGAGGCGGTATTGGCCCGGCTGACACCCGCTAACCGCGGGCGTGGTCCGGGCGATCAGCTCTACAACCAGATACGTGAACTGTTGCTAGCCGGTGTGGATTGGGACTTGGCCGACCGGCAGTCTCTGCAGTTGGCTGCCGTCGAGGTATTCGAGCACCTCGGAATCACCAAAGACAACAAGAGTCGCAAGGCTCTTTTGCGGGCCTTGGGGCTGACGCCATGAGCGTTCTTGATCCCCGCAAGGCCATGCCTGTGAGGGTAAAATCGAGCCGAGATTTGTTGCGTAAACTCCGTAGCTTTTGCGCAACAGTGATTTCCGTCAACCCTCCTCGTAACGTATTGTTCCATAACGTGAAAAACAGGGGGTGCTGTAGTAGCTGAGACCTGATGAAGAAGGGATTAAGACAGCATTCAATCCCGCACCCATCAAGATACTCGTGTAGTAGCTGAGACCTGATGAAGAAGGGATTAAGACTTCTCTAAGGCCGCGATGTTATCGGCCTTCTTGCGTAGTAACTGAGACCTGATGAAGAAGGGATTAAGACCCCTCAAAAACCCGAATACCATTGTAAAAATGTGTAGTAACTGAGACCTGATGAAGAAGGGATTAAGACAAGCCGCATCGACGGCCTTTTTCAGATCGCGGTAGTAACTGAGACCTGATGAAGAAGGGATTAAGACTGTTTTCCCGTGTGCAACGTATCCTATCACTGAGTAGTAACTGAGACCTGATGAAGAAGGGATTAAGACGTCCGCTAGGGACCGCATGAAGTCGTCGAAGTAGGTAGTAACTGAGACCTGATGAAGAAGGGATTAAGACCACGCTTTCTCAACCTATCCGCATTTTGCTCAGTGTAGTAACTGAGACCTGATGAAGAAGGGATTAAGACACCATGTCTCTAGCAGGTGGTTCGCTTGTTCATCGTAGTAACTGAGACCTGATGAAGAAGGGATTAAGACCTCGGTAGTGAAGCCACACAAAGAGCGATTAGCGGTAGTAACTGAGACCTGATGAAGAAGGGATTAAGACATGCTTCCGTAAGAATAGCCGTCACGTCGTCAAGTAGTAACTGAGACCTGATGAAGAAGGGATTAAGACCGAACTGTGTGAGCTGCGTCACGGGGCGTCCGTGTAGTAACTGAGACCTGATGAAGAAGGGATTAAGACCACCCAACAAACCTACCTTATCCTTCACTAGGTGTAGTAACTGAGACCTGATGAAGAAGGGATTAAGACAAACTTGTAAGAGCGCGTCGGTATCCAGTGTTGTAGTAACTGAGACCTGATGAAGAAGGGATTAAGACTCTGTTGTTTCTTCTGGCCTATCTTCCAAGTAGAAGTAGTAACTGAGACCTGATGAAGAAGGGATTAAGACCCCACCTTGTCTTTCACAATACCGACGGCAATGCCGGTAGTAACTGAGACCTGATGAAGAAGGGATTAAGACGGGACTCGCGCAAGCGGCCCGTCCGCCCCGCCGTGTAGTAACTGAGACCTGATGAAGAAGGGATTAAGACGGCGGGATGTATGAGGGCTTTTCCTTGGTGGACAGTAGTAACTGAGACCTGATGAAGAAGGGATTAAGACGCTTGCGCGAGCCGTGCCGTTCAGAAAAAGCGGTAGTAACTGAGACCTGATGAAGAAGGGATTAAGACGGGCCTCGGTCTGGCAACGTGACAGAATGGCGTAGTAACTGAGACCTGATGAAGAAGGGATTAAGACTTCATGTTCAAGCGCCAAACCTTGCCAAACCTGTAGTAACTGAGACCTGATGAAGAAGGGATTAAGACCGTATCTTTAGGCTTTTCACTTGCCAGACAATCGTTGAAGTAACTGAGACCTGATGAAGAAGGGATTAAGACACTAGACTCCTATGCTCAATACTCTGTTTGATCTGTAGTAACTGAGGCCTGATGAAGAAGGGGTTGAAAAGGATGCTTGAAAAGTCGGGTGCGTGGGTTTGCAAGCTGGGGCAACAATGTCGATGAATCGATCCGTCGAGGTACAGATTTTATTGGTCTCGCAACAGGCGGCGCCGAATCTGTTGGCCGCGCTGGACCCTGGCTTGAAACCGGCCGAGGCGGTGCTGGTGGTCAGTGACAAGATGCGCGCGCGGGCCGACGCACTGGAGCGAGTTTTACGGGAGGGCGGCGTGCGCACAACTTGGGTGCCGCTGGCCAACGAACACGACTATCCGGCGCTCGAGGCCGCTTTGCTGGAGCTGGCTGCAGAGAGAGGGGGCGAGTCCATCGCGCTCAACGTTACCGGCGGCACCAAGCTGATGGCATTGGCGGCGCAGTCCATTGCCTTGGCGGCCGGTTGGCGGGTTTTCTACGTGAATGCTGATACCGACGAGGTCATCTGGCTCGGCCAAGCGTCGGGCCAGCGTCAGCGCCTGACCGAGCAATTGCGTCTGCGGCATTACCTGATGGGATATGGTTTCGAATTGGGGTCGAGCAGCCCCCGGCCACCGGCCGATAATCGGCTCGGCGAACTTATCCAGACCTTGTTGCTGCAGATCGGTAGCCTGGAAAAGCCGTTGGGCCAACTCAACTGGCTGGCCCAACAGGCCCAGGATCGTCATTCGCTGAGCGTGAATCTGGATAAGCTCCAACCACTGGATATCGGTCTGGATGTGCTCTTGCGTCAGTTCGAGACAGCGGGCGTGCTCACTGTTGGCAGATCCAGCGTCACATTCCCGGACGAAAACCTGCGCAGCTTCGCCAAGGGCGGATGGCTGGAGCACCATGTGCATCGGGTGGTGTCAGGGCAGGGCGGCACACTCGGTCTGCGCGACTTGGCCGCCAACCTGGAGGTGACCGATGCTGGCGGCGTGACCAACGAACTGGATCTGGTCTTTCTGGCCCGCAACCGCCTGTTCATCATCGAATGCAAGACCGCCCGGATGGACAAGCCCAACGCACCCAAGGCCAACGACACCCTGTTCAAGCTGGCGGAAATCGTCCGTCGGGTCGGCGGCCTCGGTGCGCGCGGTATGTTGGCCAGCTACCGTCCACTGCGCGACAGCGAGCAACGGCTGGCCCGGGCTCTGAATATCGAACTGGTCTGTGGCGCCGAACTGGCTCGCTTGCCCGCGCGCCTCAAGGTCTGGGTAGAAGGCGGGCGTACCTGACGCCAAGCCCAAGCCGGGTATGCCGGCTGGGTCTGGTGTCACATCCTGTTTGCGCATGGCCCGGACCCGACCACCCGGATGGTTTGGCAAGCTTGCCAGATCACCTATTTTCCCGATATCCGCTTACTCTCAGGTTTTTAGCGCCGCCGGCGCACTCTTGAATCGCCAAATTGCAACCGGAACAACCCATGACCACACGGCTGCTCCATATTGCCTGTTACGACGTATCCGACGATGGGCGCTTGCGGCGGGCTTTGTATGTGTTGCGCGACTATGCCACTGGAGGGCAAAAATCGGTCTTCGAGTGTTTTTTGACACCCAGCGAAGAGTACGAGCTTATCGACCGGGTCAATGCGGTCATTGACCCCGAAGAAGACCGCTTTCTGCTGTTGCGTTTGGATGGACGTCGCTCGGTACATGTCCTGGGCCTGGCGCGGCCACCGCTGGACCCGGATTTTTTTTACATCGGTTAAGCCGACAGAGAGGATAAATGGCAACCCTGTACCTGGATCGCAAGGATCTGGAACTCAGGCACGAAGGTCAACACCTTTGCCTGTACGAAAACGGCGCCCGACGCGGGACGGTCCCCTTGCAGCAAGTCGATCGCATTGTCATGCGCGGTCGCGCCACGGTCACCACCGGCGCCTTGGGGTTGCTGGCCGAGGCGGGTGTGGCCCTATTGGTACTCAGCGGCCGGCAGGGTCGTTCGGCGGCGATTCTGCAAGGCCGGTTGCAGGCTGATGTCCATCGCCGTATCGCTCAGTATGGCTGGTACGCCGATCCCAGTGCCCGGATCGACTGGGCGCGCCGTTTGGTAGCCTTCAAACTCAGGGCGCAACGCGGCTTTATGCAAAAACTTATCCACGCCCGTCCTGATCAACGGGCCGTTCTTCAAGCCACTACCCGTCAAATCAAAGATGCCATCGCCGGCCTGGCGGGGGTCACGGCGGCGGATCTAACGCTGCCGCGCTTGAACGGGATCGAAGGGGCCGCCGCCGCGGCGTATTTTGCCGCCTTTACCCAAGTGTTTCCGCCCAGTCTGGGCTTTACCGGTCGCAATCGTCGCCCGCCGCGTGATCCGGTGAATGCCGCGCTATCGCTGGGTTACACCTTGCTGCATTTCGAAGCCGTGCAAGCCTGCTATCTCAATGGGCTCGATCCTTATGTCGGCTTTTATCACGAGCCGGCGCATCGGCGTGAATCCTTGGCTGCCGACCTCATCGAGCCGTTGCGGGTGCACATTGATCGGTGGGTCTGGCGGCTGTTTGCCGACCGCGATTTGCGGGCCGAGGATTTTGTGCAGGATAACGGCGCCTGCCTGCTGAAGAAGGAAGGCCGGGCCCTGTTTTATGGCCGTTATGAAACCATGGCGCCCCCGCTGCGACGGTTACTCCGGCGCTACGGTCTGGTGGTGGTCAGACGGCTATTGGCATCGGCGCCATGAAGCCTCTGTATGTCCGTGGCGGGGAGACCCGGGTGGAACTGGACGCACCCGCCCTGAAAATCCGGGTGCCAGACACCGCCGATGCCTGGTTGCCGCTCCGGCGTATTTCGCGAGTCATCTCGTCCACTCGGGTCGGGTGGACCAGCGAGGCCTTACTGGCGTGTGCCGCCGAGGGCATCAGCGTCAGCTTTCTGGCGGACGATGGTCGAGTGATCGCCCGTCTGACCGGTGAACCGGGTGAACGCGACGAGCTGCGGCAACGACTGGCCGACCTACTGATACGGGCCGGTTGGCGTGAAGATTATGATCTGTGGCTAACCGGCATGGAGCAAATGGCGGCCCGCAGTCTGGCCCGTCGCAGTGGCTTGCCCGCCAGTGACGTGCCGATGCCCAGGACGCTGCGGCAAGCCCTACGGGCGCAAGCCGCGGATCAGGGGCTATTGGCAGACTATGACGCCTTGGGTCGGCGGGTGCATGGGCTGCTGTTGAGTGATGTCACCCAGCAACTGGCCGACGCTGGCATCGGCCCGGAGTGGGCCGGATGGACCGAACTGGATCTCAGCGGCGACTTCAGCCGGATACTGTTCTGGGATTTTCGTCGGGCCCGGTTGGCCTGGCTGAATGCACGCCGCCGTCAGGGTCTATCCACCCCGTCAGAAGATGCCGAGGTCGTGCAGTTTTTTGAGTCCCGGACGGCCCGCACCCGCCAGCTATGCCAAGGGCTCGTGAATCGTCTGCATCATTGGTTGATCGGGCAGTACCGATGGCGCTGAATCAGCCACTCCGCTATTTGATTGCCTATGACATCCGCAACCCAAAACGGCTGGTGCGGGTGCATCGCTACCTGCGGCGCCAGGGTATGCCGGTCCAGTACTCGGTGTTCACCGCCCAACTTACCCAGCGCAAGTTGGCCCGGGTGACCGCAGGACTGGAAACCATCATCGACTCCCGCGCCGACGACGTGCGCATTTACCCCCTGCCCACCCGACTGGAGGCCCACTTGCTGGGGCGACAGTTGTTTCCCGATGACGTGCTGCTGCTGGATGGCGGCATCAACCTGATCATCCGATGATGATCGAGCCCCCGTTTTTTTTTGGCCCTTCGGTCCTGGTAATGGCATCTTGTTGACCCTTGGCTTGACCGTCGCCATGGCCCGGCGTACCTTGAATGGGGTCGGACAATTGTTGCGTAAACTCCGTAGCTTTTTCGCAACAGCGATTTCCGTCAACCCTCCTTGTAAGCTTATGATGTGTAACGTAAAAAACAGGGGGTGCTGTAGTAACTGAGACCTGATGAAGAAGGGATTAAGACGTCGATGCAGTCTTGATTCATCATCATGGTTCGGTAGTAACTGAGACCTGATGAAGAAGGGATTAAGACGGTCTTCAAGTCAACGACGATGCCATCCTCGCGGTAGTAACTGAGACCTGATGAAGAAGGGATTAAGACAAGCAGTCCATCAACGTCCTTAACCCCAGCCGCAAGTAGTAACTGAGACCTGATGAAGAAGGGATTAAGACCTATGGCGTCCTTCACTTGCTTATTTAGTTGCTTCGGTAGTAACTGAGACCTGATGAAGAAGGGATTAAGACACGGAGTCAGCCCATAGTCAGGCAATGTGTCTGTAGTAACTGAGACCTGATGAAGAAGGGATTAAGACAGAGTGTCACACATATAGGTAATCAGTCCTGCAGTAGTAACTGAGACCTGATGAAGAAGGGATTAAGACCCGGCATTTGCCGGAATGCTTCCGTGAGAATAGATGTGTAGTAACTGAGACCTGATGAAGAAGGGATTAAGACGCTGTGGTCGTAGCTGTAGCAATCCGTCATGCCGGTAGTAACTGAGACCTGATGAAGAAGGGATTAAGACGCGACTGGTTGTAAACCGTGACGTTGACTGAGTTGTAGTAACTGAGACCTGATGAAGAAGGGATTAAGACGCTTGTCGTCCTGCTGTATTTTGTAGTTGTCTCCAGTAGTAACTGAGACCTGATGAAGAAGGGATTAAGACGACGCATTCAGCGCGGGGCGGCTGAAGTAGTCCTGTAGTAACTGAGACCTGATGAAGAAGGGATTAAGACGTCCACCACGACATCGGCCAGGTCGCCCGCCAATTCGTAGTAACTGAGACCTGATGAAGAAGGGATTAAGACTTTCAGCGTCAGATCCGAGCTTGAATGCCAGCTTTGTAGTAACTGAGACCTGATGAAGAAGGGATTAAGACAAATTCCGACATTTTAAGCGGGATTTTATCCTTTGTAGTAACTGAGACCTGATGAAGAAGGGATTAAGACTAATAAACTCACCCGATACTGACACTGATTCGAGTAGTAACTGAGACCTGATGAAGAAGGGATTAAGACGGCACTTTTTTTCCGTTCTTTGTGTAGTAAACGTAGTAACTGAGACCTGATGAAGAAGGGATTAAGACCGCTCGCTTGTGTCTTCCTTATCTAACTCGATCTGTAGTAACTGAGACCTGATGAAGAAGGGATTAAGACTTTTCGTGGATCACGTAGTTTTCCATCATGATCTGTAGTAACTGAGACCTGATGAAGAAGGGATTAATACCAATACTTTCATATATACATCTCCACCAGTCTATGTAGTAATAGTCCGCACAGCCATGGGTAATGCGGGCGGGGTGTAACGCGGCATAGCCCATGCCGGATGAAGTGGGCATTCAGTCAAGCCGAATAGTGCCGGGTTACTTGGCAAGTGATGTCGTCCATTGGGTATGCCGATCCCCTCTAGGGCTATCGTGTTGCGCCGCGAACCCGAATGGCGTCTTGAAGGAGGCAGGGACACCTGTTAGATGTTGGTGATGTCAGCGACGAGACCGAATTCATGTCCAATCTTTTTACCAGACGCCATCCGCGGGCTCGCCAATGGGCGGTGCTGGCGGGCGTCGAAGTGGACCGTCGGGTCGATCTTCTCGACCGGGCGGCGAATAAGCCCAGCGATCGGGTGTGCACACTGTTCGGCGAAGATCGGCGCCCGTTGAGGGCGCGGCTTAAAGCCGCGGATGGTTGCCGGATCGGCGATAGCCAGCGGGTTGCCTTATGAGTGCGGTGATGGGGGTACCGCGCCATGTGATGGAGCCGTTGCCGGGTAACGGTGTCTGGGCCTTGACCGGTGGGGACGGGGAGTTGCCTTGCCAGTGGCGGGCGCGTGATCGCGCCGAAAACGATGAGACTTTTCTGCAGATTATTCCCTATGCCCTGATCCGCAATGCCCGGGGTGAGCTCTGGTGCTATGAACGGCTGGGTGGCGATGCCCGGGTGAGGCATCGTTACAGTTGCGGGGTCGGTGGTCATGTCGACGCCGAGGATGCGGACGGCGGTCTGTTGGCGACGGCGGCCAGCGCCTTGTGCCGGGAATTGTCCGAGGAACTGGCGTGGATGGTGGCGCCGAGCGTTGTCCGGCCGCGGGCCTGGCTGTATGAAGGCCAATCCGCCATTGGTCGCGTCCATCTGGGGCTGATCTATGCGTTGGCCTGGACCGAGGTCGATCCGCCGGTGCCGGCGCCGGGTGAACCCCTCGGCGCCCTGGGCTTTCGGCCCGCCGCTGCCATTGCGACTGATGACCGCTTTGAACTATGGAGTCGCCTGGCTGCCGGTTGGGCGAAGGACCCATCATGAGTCGTCATCTGCTGCTATGCACCCTGGGGGCGTCCTGGGCGGTCATCCCTGAGGTGTATGGTTTTCTCGCCCCGGATCAACTCCCACTCTACCGCCATCATCCGGAAGGTTTGGCGCTGGACCGGCAACGGACGGACCTGGCGCTGGTTGCGCCCGACGAAATCTGGGTGTGCACGACGCAGGGAAAGGCCACGCAGGCGGGTATCGTGAATTTGCAGGCGTGGCAAGCCCAACTGCCGGCGGTGCCGCTGCGCATCTGGCAGGCCGATGCTACGGATGAACTGGCGAGCCAGGCGGAGTGCGAGCGGTTCCGCGAGTTGCTGCTGCGGGTCTGCCTGCTGGCGCAGGCGACCGCCAACGGCGGACAGGTGACTTTATCGCTAGCCGGCGGCCGCAAAACCATGAGTGCCGATCTGCAATGGGCGGGTTCGCTGTTGGGCTGCCAGGCACTGATCCATGTTGTCGGGTTGACGTTGCCGGCGGCACTTCTCAGGGCGACACCGGCGCTGATGGGTGCGCCGTTATCGGTTGAGCTGGCCCGCTGCGTGATGCCGGTGGTCACCGGTGATGGACGCCGGAGCGATTTGCTGGATGTCGATCTGGACGGCGCCGGTCCGGTGACGGCCGATCGGTTCCCGGTGCCGCTGGCCGACAGCGGGCAGCCGCTGGTCTGGTCCGTCCCGGACGGGCCGATGTTGATCGACGAATTGCATCGGCGTGAGCAGGCGGGCAGCCAGTTGCTCGGCAACTTCCTGGAGACGCTGTCGCGGGATGAGCACCATGAGAACTGGCGTTCGCTGTATCGCCTGCCGCCGCGAGTGATCCAGTCCTTGCGGGAAACCCGGTTGACACCCGTTCACCGTGATTGGCTGCTGGCCTTGCCCAAAGCTGACCTGCATCGGCATCTGGGGGGATGCTTGAGCCTGGCTGCGCAGTGCGAAGTAGGTGAGGCGATCTGGAATACCTTGGGCTTAGCGGATAAAGAGTGGGCCCTGACTAGGGTTCGCCCGTTGCTGGACGATACCAATGATTGGCCTTGGAAGTGGCCGGAAACATTGTATGCCCATGTTCCCCGCAGCCATGCGGCGGCGGCCTTGCTGACCCAGGTGAGTCGTGAACGGCTGTGGCGGAACTTGTACGGGGTTACCGAGCCGCGACGGGCACTGCGGGAGGGACCGCGCGGTTTTCCCGCTTACGAACGCCCGGGCGAGCTGTCTGGTTCGGCCGTCTTGGGTCATCCGGCAGCGCATCGGCCTTATGCGGCGGCGGTGGTGCGACAGGCGGTGGCCGAGGGACTGGCCTATCTGGAGCTACGTGGTAGTCCGCATAAGTATGGCGATGGCTTGGTCTTTCTGCGCTCGTTTCATGCCGCCCTGGGCGCGGCGCTGCAGTTGGTGCCGGCCCAGCGCCGGCCGCGTATTCGATTTGTCCTGATTGCCGATCGCCGGGACCCGGCACGCGCGCGCGACGTGATCGGCTTGGCGCTGACGGCGCAGGCTGAGATGCCTGATTTCATAGCCGGTCTGGATCTGGCCGGTGATGAGCACTGTGCACGGCCGGCGGATCTCGCTGGCGATTTTCTGCCCGCCTTCGAAGCCTGCCTGCCGCTCACCATTCATGCCGGCGAGGGCGAGGCGGCCGATGCCATCTGGCAGGCGGCTTACCATTTGCATGCGGACCGCATCGGGCATGGACTGAGTTTGGGGGACCATCCGCAATTGGCGGCTCGTTTTCGCAATCGTGGCATCTGTCTGGAACTGTGCCCGACTTCCAACCGGGAAGTCGTCGGTTTTCATGATCCTGCCGTCAGTGAGACGGCCAGCCTGCCGATCTATCCACTGCGTAAGCTTTGGGAGGCGGGTCTGCCTTTGACGCTATGTACAGATAACCCGGGCATCAGCCGGACGACATTGGCGGATGAATACCTGACGGCCGCGCGCATGATCGGGGGACTGACGATGTGGGATGCCTTGGCGATGATGCGCCAGGCGTTTGTGCATGCCTTTTTGCCGGGCGATGAGCGTGAAACATTGATCAAACAGGTGGATGCCCGAATTTATCGGGCGGTGCTGGAGCAATGGCCGATCGTTTAGGCCTTCCCTTTTATGCATGACAGGTGGCTCAAGGTCACCCGCCATGAATCGGTCCGTCGCTGCCGTCGAGTACAGGTGCCTGTGGCCCGGTCAGCGACATCATCGCCAGGCAAGACGGCTCAATAGGTATTGATGATGCCTGTCTGGCCTTTGGCCATGTTCTGGGAGAAGCGATAGAAGTGGTGGTGGCAGACGCTCTCCATGACGTAGTCGAGGATACGCATGGGATAGGGGCGATGCTTGAGATAGTTGAATAGCCGCCGGAGATAAAGGCGGCGGAGTCGGTCATCGTCCATTTTGATGAGCAGTTTGGCCAACAGGAACGTGGTGAATGAGAGCGAGATGGCCAGGTACTTGATCTGCACCCAGCGAGGAATGTTGGGCACGCGCACTGCCTCGGCGTGGTCATAGAACCGCCGCCGGATGTACAGATCATCCAGTCGGTCGAAATAGGCTTCTGGCTCGAAGATGTCCCTGAGCAGCTCGACGAAGCCGCTGGACAGTTGCTCACGGCTCATGCTGAGGGGGATGACGTTGGTACCGAAAGCCGGTGGATCGCTTTGATCCAGGCGGCCTTCCCGCTGTAGTCGCTCGAACAAGGGGGTCTTGGGGATGGCGGCCAACTGGCCGACCATGGCGTGGAGAATCCCGGATTTCTTGATGAAGCGACGCTGGATCTCAAAAATGTCTGGCGTGTCCGCATCGAAACCGACAATCAGACCACAGGTGACCTTGATGCCCTTGGCCTGAATCTTGTGGATTCGCTGCAAGAGAAAGTCTTCTGCGTCCTGTTGCGAGGGTTCCTGCCGCTGCTGCCGGGCATCGACATTCTGCAGTTTGCGGGTTTCCATCAGGGCCGCCGGATTGGGTGTTTCCACGCCGACGAACACGGTGCGGATGTTGGCCTCGACGAACATCTCCAGCAATTCGTCATCATCCGCCAGATTCAGGGAGGCTTCGGTGTGCAGGGAGACGATATAGCGATGTTTTCGCTGCCATTCCGCGATGCGCTTGAGGATAGGCACCAGGGCCTTGCGATTGCCGATGATGTTGTCATCGACCAGAAAAACCGCGCCCATGCCAGCGAGGCGCCAGTCTTCCAGTTCGGCAATGACCTGATCCGGGGTCTTGACGCGGGGTTTGCGGCCAAAGGTGACGATGATGTCGCAAAACTCGCACAAATAGGGGCAGCCGCGGGACATCTGCACGCTGCCCTGAAGATAGCGGTTGAGCTTGAGCAAATCATTTCGTGGAGCCGGCAGCGTGGTCATGTCGGTCCGCGTTTCCTGCTCGTATCGCGGGCGGTGAGTGCCCGCCGCCCAGTCCGTCAGGAATTGCGGCCAGGTCTGATCGGCCTCACCGACGAAAATCACGTCGGCGAGGCCCTGGAAATAATCTTCCTGCACCGTGACCCACGGGCCACCGATGACCAGAAACTTGCCGAGACTTTTGACAAGTCGGGCGATTTCCAGCATCCGCTCCCGCTGGACGATCATGCCCGTGAGCCCGACAATGTCCGCGCTCAGAATCGCCTGGTCATCGATGGGCTCGACCGCTTCATCGATCAAATGCAGCGCGTGTTGCTCCGGCGTCAATGCCGCCAGCAGGGTGAGCGCCGAGGTCGGCGTCATCGCATCCTTGCCAAAGATCGTCAGCGAGTGATTCATGCTCCAGAAGGACGTTTCGAAGCGCGGATTGATCAACGTGATTTTTGCCATAGCCGGTAACGTGTGTTGACCCCCGTCGACTCATTTCCAACCATTAGAACAGAGAGACGGAGAGAGGGCAGATCATGCCAGAACCAAAAGGACCACCAGATTTGAAGGATGTTCAGACGGAGGCGAGCCGCTTCCATCAGGCCTTTGATTCATTGCTGATGGCCACGGTCTCGCCGGAAGGCCATCCGGTAGCGAGCTATGCCCCCTATGTTTCTGATGCACAGGGATGTTTTTACATCTACGTCAGCGATTTGGCCGCGCATACGAGCAACCTGCAGCGGCATTCCGAGGTCAGCGTGTTGTTCATCGAGGACGAAAGTCACGCGAAACATCTGTTTGGTCGCCAGCGCATCACCTACCGTTGCAACGCGCGGGAAATCGGTCGCGAACAGGCCGAATTTGCCGTAGTACTGGACTGGTTCGAACAAAAGCACGGCCCTTTCATG
Organism: Methylococcaceae bacterium; assembly: GCA_044237765.1. GTDB lineage: Bacteria > Pseudomonadota > Gammaproteobacteria > Methylococcales > Methylococcaceae > UBA6136. The sequence continues at coordinate 55,824 of JBIIEQ010000011.1, forward strand.
ACCATGATGCGCACACTGCAGGACTTCCACCTGTTTTGCCTGACCCCCGAGTCGGCCCAGTTTGTCCGGGGATTTGGCCAGGCCTATGAATGGAGTGGGGCCAATTTGCGCGGTATCAGACATAGGAACGATCGGGGGCATCGGGCATGAGGAC
>JBIIEQ010000012.1:0-55906 GCA_044237765.1 Methylococcaceae bacterium
CGATGGATGTACCAGTACAACCATGAACGCCCACATATGGCCTTGGGCGGGATGACACCCATTCAGCGGTTGGCCATGGCCGCATAACCTCTACTTTTGGCTCACCCCAAAAATGGGGGGATTACCCTCCGAAATAAAAGGAAATTAACTCGCGAATGGCTTTGCCATTTCACAAGTTCGCTGGGGCTGGGGTCCTTGAAGTTACCCCAGGTTCGGATGTTTTATAGCAACACGATTGGCGCCAACCTTTCGCTTCCTTACAGAGGCGAAGTGATTCTTCGCAACTTGCGTGTGGCCTGGTCTTGCATGATGAAGAGATCAAAGCACAGTCTGTAACCTTCCTTCCTGATCATTCTGATGCTGTCTGTATGAACCTCGACGGCGCTGATTTTCTTTCTGAGTCGGGACATTCTGACCATAAGACGATTTTGTCCACCTTCGGTAAGAGGAAGATTCAGATGTTCAGAAAGTAGATCAAGACTTGCCGTTCGATTCGGCCTGGTAGCGAGATAGCGAAGGATCTCGCATTCGACAGGAGTCAAAGGTAGGGATCTGTTGTTACCCAGCAGTAAAACCATTCGGTGACAATCCAATTGCCATTGATTAGTTTTATCCTCGATTTCACTGTAAATACGGCGACTGATCGAACTAATTGCGGCAAGAAGCTCTTTGATTCGAACGGGTTTGGACATGTATATATCCGCTCCCGACAAATACCCTGACTCCTTATCCGAAGGAGTGATGCGTGCCGTCAGGATAATTATGCGAATCTGTGGCCATGCCGTTCTGACTCGCTCAACGATACTTAAACCGTCCTCGTGAGGAAGGTTAAGATCCACGATTAGAAGATCCACTATCCTTTCTTTCAGGAGGAGATCTAGCTCCTCTCCACAATCAACCCCATGAGTTTCATATCCCTCAAGCTCGAGGCGGACGACAAGTTCCTCACAGACTAGAGGATTATCTTCAACAATAACAATGTTGATCATTTCGGTGAATGGGGAAGCCAGAGGATAAAGATCACGCGCTGTTCAACCACTTCGCAGTGAATAATGCCGGAGAGGCCTCTCACAAATTCCTTGACTAGCCAGAGCCCAAGGCCAGCACCTGAGACGGAGGTTGAATCTGGTCCCCGGTAAAACTTTTCAAAAAACTTCTCGGTTTCTGGCCGATTTTTTGAACTCACCTGATTTGCGCAGCGAAGCAGCATTCCCTTTTGTCCATGATGACGTTTTGTTGCTACAACCAGATGCACGAGGCTACCTTTGGGCGAATACCGGAGCGCGTTTTCAATAAGGTTCTGTAGTATCCGCTTGAGGATGACTGGGTCGCAAAAAAGCGATATTTCTCCCGGGCAATCAATCACCAACCTCTCGGGACACTCGAAATGTCGGATCAATTCGGCGAGTAGATGATTCATCTCAACGGTAACTCGATTCAATTGGATTTTTTCACAACCCAGCCGATCCGCTTCGATGCAGCGATCAAGAATGGTAAGGATTTCATCAACGGCCAATTTCTGATTTCGGATCCGTCCCGCAGTCAGTTCTCCGGGTGAAATTAAAGACAGCGAGCTTGCCGCGGTTTGGATACAAGCCAGTGGGGTCTTGATTTCATGAGCCAACATTGCAATGAAGTCACTCAAGGCTTTTCTCTGCTGCCGCTCACTGATGAGAATGCGGCGAAGCTTATTGACCAGCCAAATGGACATGAAACTGAGGATCATGAACATCCCGTCGACGAATATCAGACTCTCAGGATCCCAACGGGGATGAAGGTGGACAGCGGCCATCGCCATTACCATCATGAAAAACCCAGGGCCTGGCCCCCAGAAATACGTCACGGTGATCATTGCGGGGTAATACGGGAAAAAGGCGAAATCGCTTCCCATCAGTTTATCGACGACGATAAGCCGAAAAAAAAGGGAGAGAATGAAGATCAAGAATGTTAACAAAAAAGACTTGATTGTCTTTTGCCAACGTGCAAATGGCTTATTCAGTGCGGCAATCCCCTAATGATTGTCGTGGGCGGGTGAGAATCCTAACATTGACCGTCTTGCCCCCTGGTTCCAATTTCCGGCTAGGGCCTGTTGACACATACGGAGCGCATCGACGATCAGGGCGAAATGGATGAAGCCAGTGAACATGACATCGAGCTTGTCAAAGCGTGAGAAGACACGGCGAAATCCCTTGAGTCCGGCGAAACAGCCGTTCAACCTCATTGCGCTTGCGATACATGGCCCGGTCATATTCCCATGGATCCAGACGATTGCTCTTGGGAGCTGCGACGGGGACATTGCCGAGATCCAGCGTTAATTGGCGTGTGTCGTCGCCTTCATAGGCGCGATCCATGTTCAGCGGGGTAGGCTCTGCCACCGGCCCAAAATCGATCAGCCGCTGGCGTCCCGCAGGCGCGTCGTGATCTTGGCCGGGGGAGAGCCTGAAGGTGATTGCGCAGCGATCACTCGCGGCAACCAGATGAATTTTGGTGGTCCAGCCACCACGGGATTTGCCGATGGCTTGGGGACTGTTTTTTTTGAGCGCCGGTACCATTCGGGTGCATCTTGATGATCGTGCTGTCGAGGGAAACGGCTTCAATCTTGACCTGGATGATTTGCCGAGCTTGCATGGCCTCAAAGACCTGATCCAGGACACCGCTCTTGGCCCAGCGCATCATGCGGGTGTAGACCGTGTGCCAGGGTCCAAAATGCTCGGGGAGGCCCCGCCATTTGCAGCCCTGTTCGGCGACATACAGAATGGCATTGAGGGCCTGAATGTTGGAGAGTCGCACATTACCGCGCTGAACCGGCAAGCAATAGGCGATTTGTTGGTATTGGGTTTCGCTGATTTCCATAAGTGAATCATACCCAAATATGTGTTAGCAGGCCCTTAGTCTGCGACAGGCTCGAAATAAACGCCTCCCGCGCATTAAAAGCCAGGATCGACGCGGCCACATCCCCGATCAGCTCAGTATCCACCTGCGCCCACCGGAGATTAAGGACCGCCAGTTTCCTGGGGACTGGGAGGGTGACCTGATCAAGGGCGAAGGCAATGCCAGCGCCGTGGGTACCTTGGTGGGACGCACCAGCCAATTCCGGTAGGGCATTGGCGCAGCGATAAAATGAGTCCACGAAGTTCTCCAGCGTTTCGGCCTGGCCGGGCTTATTGGCCTTTAAAGCCGTGTCGATCGTATCAAGCCAATGCCTCTCATTGCTGACTCCGTATTTGTTGGATGACGGAGCCATCATGTCGAGGATGTGAGCCTTCGGGAGCCCGCTGGGCAAAAGAAAGGCCCTCATGTAGAGAGCCTGTTCTAAGCGGCTGAAAGCTATGACTTCTTCAGTCGCATGATGCCCATGAGCTTGAGCGTGTACTTTTCGTAACCCGGCTCGCTGATGCCTTTACGTACCTTGCGGATGAAGTATTTCTCGTAAGCGATCTTGGCCCAGTGCACCCATTTACCCTGGGATGACCACTGCACATTGCGCGGCGGGATTTGCGGCATGGCCAGGAAGGCGACGCCGGAGTCGCCGAAGTCGGCGAGGCAGAGCGCGTTCCAGGTGCCCTTTTCGGTGGGTTCCTTTCCATCCAGTTCGTTGCGGATGTTGTGCGCGGTGGCGGTGACCATCGATTCGATCATGTAGCCGGTCTTGGGCGTGCCGGTCGGAACCGGGGTCTGGCTCAATGGCGGAATAGCGATGCAGACGCCTATCGAGTAGACATTCTTGAAGGTGGGGTTGCGCTGGTGTTCGTCGACGATGACAAAGCCGCGCGGATTGACCAGCCCCTCGATACCCATCAGCCCATCGACGCCCTTGAAGGCCGGCAGCATCATGCTGTGCTTGAAGGGCAGTTCATGCTTCTTCTTTTCCTGGCCGTTCTCGTCGACTTCGGTGACATACATCATGCCGGCTTCGATCTTGTCGACCTTGGCGTTGCAGATCCAGTCGATGTGCTTGTTTCGCAGTTCGCTTTCCAGCATGCCGCGGGTATCACCCACGCCGCCCAAGCCCAGATGGCCGATGTAGGGTTCTGAGGTCACGTAAGTCATCTTCACCTTGTCGCGAATCTTGCGCTTGCGCAGGTCGGTTTCCGCAATGAAGAGGTATTCATAGGCGGGGCCGAAGCAGGATGCCCCCTGAACTGCACCGATAATGATGGGGCCGGGGTCCTTGACGAAACCATCCCAAAACTCGCCGGATTCACCCGCATGATCGACATGGCAAACCGACTGGGTGTGACCGTTCGGACCCAGGCCCGGAATTTCGTCGAAGGCCAACTTGGGGCCGGTGGCAATGATCAGGTAGTCGTAGTCGACGTGAGTGCCGTCGGCCAGTTCAACCTTGTTCTCGGCCGGTTTGAATTTCGTGACCTTGTTCTGGATGAAGGTGATCTTCTTCTTCTTGAAAACAGGCGCCAGTAGGACCTTGATGTCGTCGGGCTTGCGCCAGTTCACCGCCACCCAGGGGTTGGAGGGGACAAAGTGGAATGTCGGGGTGTCGGCGATCACGACGACTTCGTCCTGCTTGCGTGCGTTTTCCTTCATTTCGAAGGCCATCGGAATGCCGCCGATGCCGGCGCCGACGATGACGATTTTAGCCATGGGTGTTCTCCTCGAGTAGGTTAAGGCAATGCCGCCTTGGGTGGTTTTGGTTAGTGACAGGAAGGGGCCTGACAGCTGGATCGAACGCCCAGTTTTTTCAGAATCATTTCCAGAGGGCAGAACTGGGTGAATCCACTCTGGAAAAGGTTGAGCCCAACGAAGGCGGTGAACCACAACCATTTGTGGCTATGAAACAACGGGCTGGCTTCGACGCCCAGGCTCAGGGAGAGCAGGACAAATAATCCGGCGACGATACGGACAATGCGTTCAGCGTTCATGGAACTCCTCGGGTTCGGTCAGGTTGATTGGGGCGCAGGTTCGGACTTGTCCCGATTGATCAGGAAGTAAACCAGCGGCACCACGTAAAGCGAAAAGGCGGTCGAGGCGAAAATGCCGAAGATGAAGCTCCAGGCCAATCCCGAAAATACCGGATCCAGTGTGATGATCAGCGAGCCGGATAATGCCGCGCCGGCCGTCAGGAAGATTGGGCGCATGCGCGTTCCACCTGCTTCTATCAGTGCCTCGTTCAGTGACTTGCCTTGTTCGCGGAGTCGTTCGATGAAGTCAATCAGGATGATGGAGTTCCGAACCACAATGCCGGCCAGTGCGATCATGCCGATCATGGCTGTGGCAGTGAACAGAATGGGGTTGTCGTAGCCTCCGACAGGGTCGGTAAAGAAGACGTTGAGCATCCAGAAACCCGGCATGATGCCGATGACGGTCAGCGGAATCGCCACCATGATGATCAGCGGCATGCCTAGCGAGCCGGTCTGCGCGACCAGGAGCACATAGATCATTAGCAGTGCGGCGCCGAAGGCCAGGCCAAGATCACGGAACACGTCGACGGTGATCTTCCATTCGCCTTCGCCAGCAAGATCAACGGTATAGCCGGCAGGTAGCGGATGTTTATCGCGTATATCTCCCCAGTCGAGAACGGCTTCGACCGGTTCCCGGCCCACCATCTCGGCGATGACATAGTTCAGTCGCTTGAGATTCTTGTGGAAGATGGTCTGTTCGGCCAGTTCCTCGGTGGCTTCGCCGATTTCACTCAGCGGAATCAAACGGCCATTGGCCCCCCTGACACGCAGGGTTTCAAGGTCTGCCATTGAGGAACGTTGAGAGCGGGTGATGCGAATGTCGATCTCCAGCGGCTGGCGTTCGCCGGGCACGTGAACCACGCCGGCGCTCTGACCTTGCAAGGCCATCTGCAGAGTCTGGGCCACATCGGCGACCGTCACGCCGTGCTGGGCAGCCTGCTGCCGGTTCAGACGAAAGTGGATAACCGTCTGCGGTTCATCGACGAAATCGTCAACATCGGCAATACCCTTGATGCCTGAGACCTCCTCACGGACCTGTTCCGTCACCTTGGCCAGTTCGTCGGCGGTGGCATTCAGCGGAGCATAGACCTCGGCCACAAAGGTGGACAGGACCGGTGGGCCGGGTGGACCTTCGACGATTTTGAGGTTGGCACCGTGCGCCTTGCCGATGCGCTCGATATCCTGGCGCATGCGCAGGGCAATTTCGTGTGACTTGTGCTCGCGCCGCTCTTTCGGGAGCAGATTGATGCGGATGTCACCCTGGTGGGATGAGGCACGCTGATAGTAATGACGCACCATGCCGTTGAAATCCATCGGCGAGGCGTTGCCCACATAGGTTTCGTAATCGGTGATCTCGTTGATCCGGGCAAAATAATCGCCCAGATCACGCGCCACGGCATCGGTGCTCTCCAGGGTCGATCCTCGTGGCATGTCGATGACCAATTGCAACTCATCCTTGTTGTCATAGGGGAGTAGCTTCAACGGAACAAAGCGATAGACTGCAAGCAGGGCAGAGGCCACGAAGGCCACAAACACAAGTATCAAAAAAATCCGTGACTTGTTGGGCGCCTCCAGCATCGGGCGCAGGGTTCGGTCATAGAATCGCCACAGCGAGGAGGCTTTCGGGTCCTCCATCTCGCCCTTGCCGTATTCGCTTTGCAGCAGGTGATAGGTCGCCCAAGGGGTCACGGTGAAAGCCACCAGCAGCGACATGAGCATGGCAACCGGCACGTTGAACGCCATCGGCGCCATGTAAGGCCCCATCATGCCAGTGATGAAGAACATCGGTAGAAAGGAGACGATGACCGCGAAGGTGGCAAAGATGGTCGGCGGCCGCACTTCCTCGATGGCGCTCAGTGCTGCATCCAGCGGCGGCTCCTTGCGGAGCTGGAAGTGACGGAAAATGTTTTCGACATCGACGATCGGGTCATCCACCAGCAGGCCCAGTGACAGGATCAAGGCAAACAGGGTCACGCGGTTGATGGTGTAACCAAAGATCAGGTCGCAGAGAAGGGTCACGCCCAGCGTCATGGGGACCGCCAGAGCCACGATGAAGGCTTCCTTTGGGCCGAGGGCGAACACCAGCAAAATGACGATGGTGACGATGGCGATCATCAGGTGCTTCACCAGTTCGTTGACCTTGTGGTTCGCAGTTTCGCCGTTGTCGCGGGTCACGGTGAGGGTGACGTCTTCGGGAATCAGCTCACCGCGAAGTTCACGGGCGGTTTCGATGACCTGCTCGGCCACGGCCACGGCATTCGCCCCCTTGCGCTTGGAGATGCCAATGGTGACGGCCTGCCGCAGCTCGCCCGGTTTTGGCAGGGCCACGTCGGGATGGCTTTCGGGCTGATGCGTCTCGACGGGGGTGATGGTCCGGCTTTCACTCGCAGCCGGACCAAACCCGATCCGCGTGTAGTTCGTGGCTTCCTCCGGAGCATCCTCGATGCGGGCGACGTCACGCAAATAGACGATGCGCCCGGCCTGGCTGAGAACGGGTGTGGACGCGACATCCTCAACCCGATCAAAGGCCGGACCGGCATCCAGCCAGACGCTGCGGTTGGCCTGATCAAAACTGCCCGCCCGAATGCCGACATTGGCGGCTTTCAGCGCCTGCAGGAGTTCGGAGATCGTTAAATTGTGCGCCGCCAAACGGATCGGATCGGGATAGACCAGTACCCGGCGTTGCTCCCCCCCGACCACGACGATGCGTCCCGCATTGTCGACCAGCGCGAGCTTGTCCTTCATCTCATCGGCGATTCGGCGCAATGCCGCACTATCGTAAGCGGCCTCGGGTGACGACAGGGTGAGGGTCACGATGGGGACATCGTCGATTTCAACCGGCTTCACACTCCAGTTGGCGACCACGGGCGGGATGCGGTCCTGGTTCGACATCAACTTGCTCCAGACCTTGACCAGGCTGTCCTCGCGGTCTTCGCCGACGAAGAAGCGCACCGTGACCATCGCCTGGTTTTCCTGGGAAGCCGAATAAACGTATTCCACGCCGTCGACCTCACGCAGCATGGATTCGAGCGGTGTAGCGACCAGTTTTTCCACCTCTTCGGCGGAAGCGCCCGGTGCCGAGATCAGGACGTCCGCAACGGGTACGACGATCTGCGGTTCTTCCTCGCGCGGCGTCAGCATCAACGCGGCGAAACCGAGCAGGAAAGAGGCAATCAGCAGCAGCAGCGAAAGCTTGGAAGTGATGAACAGATGGACGATGCGCGAGGTCAGTCCGCGATCGGGGTTTTGCAGGTCTTCGCTCATCAGCGATCTCCGGCAATCTGCACAGTATCGCCTTCGCTCAGGCCGGAAAGAATTTCGACGGTATCACCGAGATGCTTGCCGGTGCGGACATGGCGTAACCGGGTCTGGCCACCGGTGACGAGTCGGACGCTTTCCAATTGGCCGATGCGGGTGACGGCAGCCGCCGGCAACAAGAGGACAGATTCATGTCCACAGGCTTGTTGCAGCCAGGCGAAGGCACCCGGCTGGGTCGCGGTATTGGCGGGTAGCCGGGCCTTGACCAACACGGTGCGGGTCTGTGCATCGGCCGAGGGTTGAATCTCATCGACCGTTACCCGGATCTCCTTCGCGGGGGCGCCGATGCGGGCCACCAGCACGTGACCCACGGCAATCTTGTCTGCACAGGTGGCCGGGATTGCGGCCTCTACCCTGAGATGCTGGGATTGCTGAAGGGTGAGGACGGGAAGACCGGGCAAGGCCATGTCGCCGGGCTCCTGATTGCGGGACACGACGACGCTGTCGAAGGGCGCCGTCAGGACGGCGTCATTCAGGTGCGACTGGGCTTCGCGAACGGCCTCTCTGGCTTGCACGGCCAAGGCATCCGCCGCACGGGTGGCGGCCAGGACACTGTCAAGATCCCGGCGGGTGGCGGCTTCCCTGTCGAAGAGGTTCTGAATCCGCACGGCATCGATCCGAGCGCGGTGCGCCTCGGCTTCGGCCGCCACCAGCGCGGAGCGGGCCTGTTCCAGGCGAGCACGGTTCTCGGTGGCATTCAGCCGTACCAGAACCTGATCGCGCTTGACCGGGTTACCGGCGCGCACAGTGATGTCCAGAATCCTGCCGGGCATCTTGGGCGCCACTTGGGTTACGGTCAGCGCCGCGACCGTCGCCGGCCAGTTGAAGAGCTCTTCCGTCTCACGCCGTTCGACGCGCGCCGTCATGCCCGTTGCCGGTCGCTCGGCAGCCACCGCTCCGCTCATGCCAGGCGCGGTTTTATGCTCAAAACCGCCTTCCATCCAGACCAGCACGAGCGCCATCGCGATGGTGGTGACCCCAATCTGGGCAATTTTTTTTGAAGTGGGGGTCTTTTCGGAGTAGGACATGCGGGTGCCTTGAAAATCAATGGGGGCGATTGGCTTCAGGCCCTTCTTCAGGGCAACCGTATCGTTTGGCCGTGAATGACAGTACGAGGATGGCCAGGCTAAGCACCCCGATGGCTCCGGCAATGCTCAGCAATAGATAGAGATGAAAATCGTCCGAGACTTTTTGCACGTCGATCACCAGATGCCGCGAAAGGGCGGTGATGGCGATGTAGATGAGAAACTGGACGGGCAGTCGGCGGGTCCGGAAATAGATGCCGACCATGGCGCCAAGCTCAAGATAAATAAAGAGCAGAAGAATGTCTTCAAGGGAAGCATGGCCGCTCGCCATCATGCCGAGGTAATCATGAAAGGCTGACCAGACGATGGTGGAACCAATACAAAAAAGGGCTAGATAATGAAATATGTCCACCAGCATGTCCCCGGACTTTTGAATCATGGCCAGCTTGTGGGGCATGGCGCCCTTATTCTTGTCTGCGGGCCGGGTGGGATGATGTTGATTCATCGCCAATGTCCGACAGCTTGGAGTAACTGGGCCTCAGCTACCTGGGCCTCGAAGCGGGCCACGATGGAACGCAGATTGGCCGAGGCCCGATCGGTCTCGGCTTCAAGGTAGCGTGAGACGGTGGCCGTCCCGCCATGGTATTGCTCGTTGACCAGGCGTAAGGCTTCCTCGGCTGATTGGGCTCCGGCCTCGGCCACCTTGACGCGCTCTAGCGCCTGCTCCAGCGTGGAGTAGGCTTGCCGGACTTCATTTTCAATTTCCAGCTTGGTTTTCTCCTGCACCGCCTCGGCTTCCACTACCCGCCGTTCGGCCCCCGAAATGCGCGCATTGATGGCGCCGCCGGCAAACAGATCCAGTTCAGCATTGATGCCAATGCTGGCATTGTCCTTGTAGGCCGAGGGGTTAGGGGTCTGGCTGTTTGAGCCATAGGCGGCAAAGGCATTGACGCGCGGCAGGTGAGCCCCCTTGGCGGCATCGAGTTCGTTTTGACGAATTTGCACCTGATGCTCCGCGGCCTGCATTTCCGGGCGCTGGGTAAAAGCCTGATCGAACATCGAGAGCAGGTTTTCTTTTAGGACGGGGATGGGCAATTCGGTTTCGCGGAGAGCCGGTAGCTCGGTTCTGGACTCCCCAATGAGTGTCTTCAGGGCCGACTGCGACAGTTTGATGTTGTTTCGGGCCTGTAGCTCGGCCTCGCGGGCTGCCTTGGAGCGCACTTCCAGTGACAGCACATCCCCCCGCAGGGCGGCCCCTTCTTCCACGCGCGCCTGGGTGAGTTCCATTTCCTTTTCCACGGTGTGGACCGAGCGCTGGGCCACTTCCTCCTGCTTTGGTGCAGACAGCACGGCGTAGTAGGCGGAGGTCACCGCCGAAGCCAGTCGGTTACGCAGGGCGGCATGTTCCAGTTCGCTGGCCTTGACGCCAAGCTCGGCCGCCTGCTGCATGTAGCTGTCCTGACCGCCCCGATACAGGTTGATGGTGCCGATCAGCTCGGGTCTGAAGTTGGAGACCCAGCCTGGGTTGTTGATCTGATTGTTGAAATCCGCCATGTTGGCGTTGAAACGGCGCTGAGCGACGATGTACGAGAACGCCAGGGCCGGGTTATTGGTGTAGTCATAACCCACCCGCGCCTGGAGCTGCGGGTAGAAGCCGGCAGCGACCTCGGCCACTCGCGACTCGGCTTGGCCAATGCGGGCGGAAGCGGCTGCCAGATCCGGATTCTGGGCGAAGGCCAGATCAATCGCCTCATTCAGGCTGATGGTGTGCAGGGCGCTCTTCTTGGTGACGGCGGCCGCTCCCTTGGCCGGACCGAGCGGCGAAAACGTCAACAGGCCCAAGCTCAACACAAGGCGCCAGGATGGGGGGAACCGGTGGGTCATTCCTGGAACAGTCTCATTGTTTTAGAAGGGCTACCCATGCTGGTGGAGTTGTATAAGGGAATTATTATATGTCCAAGTCATGCGTGAATGAAACCCAACCGGCTGGGGTAAGGCGGCAATCCCCGGGGCATTGATGCCATCAAGCGGGAGCTTCGGGTTGCGATCCTCTGGCCAGTGTTTCCAGCGATTCATAATTGATCAGCTGAAGCGAACCTCGCGACAGCTTTACCCATTGCCTGCTTTCCAGACGCTTGAGGTGCCGGGAAACGACTTCCCGAGCACTGCCGATGGCAACGGCCAGGTCCTGATGGGTCATGTCTACCTTGCCGTCGCGGGCGGAGTCCAACAGTGCCTTGGCCAGCATGCGGTCAATGTCCCCTTCAAGCAGCTCCTCCATCCGGACAATGACCCCGGATAATCGATCGGCAAATCCGGAAAAAACAAAGGCCCGAAAGAAAGCCGATTGGCCGATGGCCTGATGGAAATCCCCGGCCGGAATCGCCAGCGCGCTGACCTGCGTTTCTGTAATGCCGAAGGCTGGATAGTCATTGGCCCCCAGCAAGCAGGAAGTGGTGAGAATGCAGGCATGGCCCGGGCTGACCCGGTAAAGCAATACCTCGCGGCCGCTCGGCGTCAAAATCTGCACACGGACGGTGCCGGCGAGCACCAGAAGGTGATTTCCGCAGCTGCCGCCGGGCTGAAAAATGGTTTGGCCCGCCGGCAGTTCCAGCAGGTTGGCGGCGCTCATCAATCGGGACAAAGCCTCATCCGGGTTGGATGAGAATTCAGGAAAGTAGCGAGACCAGACTTCGATATCGGCCATAGTGGACTCCGGCATTGACCACGGTGGCCGGACGGGCCTTGGGTGGCATGAATCGTCGGCTATGGTCGGCCGGTCGTCTACTTCTGTCAATGAAAGGGCGGCCTGCTCACCGCTTATCTCGGCTCATTTTCTGGTTGAATGTTTGCTGAACTTTGGGGGTTCTGGCCAAGCATGTATGAGGCGGGCTGGACTTTCAGTGACTCAATCACTCTGCAAGGGCCGTTTCATGTGATAAGGTTTTTCTTATAGACTACGCTTGGCAAGCCTCCCGGCCACGATATTGAGTCTCATGAGATTGAACCATTGAACACCGGAACCCTTCGTTTTGAACTGACCGCCGCCCTGGTGCTGAAGGTCATTCTTCTGGTGGCGCTGTGGTTTGTGATTTTTCGATATGGCGGAAAGAAAGCCGCACCCCAGCCTGATATCGCGGAGCAATTCCAACTCCCCGCGACGGCAGGCTCCACAGAACCCCCCCATAGCCCTTTGGAGAACACCCATGTCCGGTGATGACATCGTCTCGTTATCCCGTCTGCAGTTTGGCATGACGGCGCTTTATCACTTTCTGTTCGTGCCCCTGACCCTGGGGATGACCTTCATCCTCGCCATCATGGAATCGGTCTATGTCATGACCGGCAAAGAGGTCTACAAGGACATGACTCGCTACTGGGGCAAGCTGTTCGGGATCAATTTTGCCATGGGTGTCACCACCGGGCTGACGCTCGAATTTCAGTTCGGCACCAACTGGGCCTATTACTCGCACTATGTGGGGGATATCTTTGGTCCCATTCTGGCCAGTGAGGGCTGGATGGCCTTCTTTCTGGAGTCGACTTTCGTTGGGCTGTTCTTCTTCGGCTGGGACAAGCTGACCAAGGTCCAGCATCTGACGGTCACCTGGTTGCTGGCGCTCGGCACCAGCCTGTCCGCCCTGTGGATTCTGATTGCCAACGGCTGGATGCAACACCCGGTGGGAGCTGAATTCAATTACGAAACCCTCCGCATGGAGATGACCAGCTTCGCCGATATCTTTTTCAATCCCGTTGCTCAGGTAAAGTTCGTGCATACCGTGGCGGCGGGGTATGTGACAGGGTCCATGTTTGTGTTGGGCATCAGTTCCTGGTATCTGCTCAATGGGCGCGATATCGGTTTTGCTCGCCGTTCATTCTCGATTGCCTCGGCCTTCGGCCTGGCGTCGATTCTCTCGGTCATCGTGCTGGGAGATGAAAGCGGGTATACCTCGGGTGAGGTCCAGAAGGTCAAGCTGGCCGCGATCGAGGCAGAATGGGAAACCGAAGAAGCGCCCGCGAGTTTCACGCTGGTCGGTCTGCCCAACCAGGAAACAGAGCGGACGGACTATGCCGTCAAATTCCCCTGGTTGCTGGGTCTGATCGCCACCCGTTCTATCGATGAGCCAGTCAAGGGTCTCAAGGAATTGCGCGCTGATAACGTCAAGCGTATTCGTCGTGGCATGTTGGCTTACGATGAACTCCAGAAGCTGAGGACGGGCGACAAGAGTCCCGAGACGCGGCAGGCATTCGACGCCTACAAGGAAGATCTCGGCTACGGGTTGCTGCTCAAGAAATACACCTCCAAGGTGGTGGATGCCGACGAGGGCATGATCGAAAAGGCCGCCAATGACAGCCTCCCCAAGGTGGCACCCCTGTTCTGGACCTTCCGAGTCATGGTCGCTAGCGGGTTCACCATGCTCTTCATCTTCGGCATGGCCTTCTACTACTGCGCCACCCGGACTGCCGACCAGAAGCGTTGGCTCATGCGCATGGCCGTCTGGGCCATACCGCTGCCCTGGATCGCTGCCGAAACAGGCTGGTTTGTGGCCGAATATGGCCGTCAGCCATGGACGATTTCCGGCATCCTGCCGACACACATGAGCGTGTCCAATCTGACCGGGGGTCAACTCTGGTTCAGTCTGGCCGGCTTCCTGATTTTCTACACCGTGTTGCTGGTGATCGAGCTTTACCTGATGATCAAGTACGTCAAGCTCGGCCCGAGCAGCCTGCATACGGGTCGTTATTGTCACGAAACCAAGGGAGTGCCTTCACATGCCACTTGATCTCTCGATGACCGTGAAGGAACCGTCTTACTTAACAGCATCAACACGGAGCCACCATGTTTGACTACGAAACCATACGCCTCATCTGGTGGGTCTTTATCGGTGTAGTGGCCATCGCCTTCGCGCTGACTGAAGGCTTCGATTTTGGTATTGGTACGCTGTTGCCGTTTATTGGCAAGACCGATATCGAGCGCCGCGTCATCATCAACACCGTGGGAGCCACCTGGGAAGGCAACCAGGTCTGGCTGGTGCTGCTGGGCGGAGCGATTTTCGCTATTTGGCCAGCGGTGTATGCCACCCTGTTTTCCGGGCTCTATATCGCCATGATGCTGGTGCTGTTTGCCCTGTTCTTCCGTCCGGCAGGGTTTGATTACCGCAGTAAGATCGAGGATCAACGCTGGCGCGATACCTGGGACTGGTGCCTGTTTATCGGCGGAACCCTGCCGCCCATTCTTCTGGGCGTATTGATTGGGAATCTGCTGATCGGCTTGCCCTTTCATCTGGATCAGGACCTGCGTCCGATGTATGACGGATCCTTCTTGGGTCTGCTGAATCCATTCGCCTTGCTCTGCGGGGTCATTGGGGTGCTGCTCACCACTTTCCATGGCGCTCTTTTCCTGAAGTGGCGGACGCGAGGCGAGATTCGGGACCGGGCCCGTCAGGCGGTTGCGGTGTTGGGTCCGGTGCTTATGATCGGTGTGGCCTTGGCCATAGTCTGGCTCAATGTCGGCATAGATCGGCCTGAGATCACCACCATGGCGGGCAAGGCGGCCCCCTCCAATCCATTGAACAAGGTGGTGACGGGACATGGCCCGGGTTGGTTTAGCCATTTCCTTAAAAATCCCTGGATGTTCGGGGCCCCGATCGCTGCCTTTGCGGGCATGTTGATGGCCTGGTTGCTGGGCAAGGGTTCCGCCTCGGACCGGGATGCTTTCCTGTTCAGTTCCCTGGGTATCGTCGGGGCCCTGCTAAGCGTCGGGTTTGCGCTGTTCCCCTTCCTGTTAATTTCGACCACCGATCCGAATTCCAGTCTGACCCTGTGGGACGCCAGTTCTAGCCACAAGACCCTGCTGATCGCATTCTGGATCACCGTGGTATTTCTGCCGATCGTGCTGCTCTATACCCGCTGGGTCTACAAGATCATCTGGGGCAGTATTACTGAAAAAACCGTCCTTCAGGATTCACACACGCTTTATTGAACTGATCAGGAGTTAGAACGATGTGGTACTTCGCCTGGATACTCGGCGTCGGCTTTGCCGCCGCCTTCGCAGTCATCAATGCTATGTGGCTCGAGTCGGTCTGCGATATCGATACGCACGGAATCGATCAATCCTGTGACACGATGAAGAAGACGGATAGTTAATCCTCTCCAACCTAAGCCGCCCATGTCTGCCCCCAAACCCAAACGTATTCTGGTCATCGGGGGCTTCGCGGGCGGTGCCTCCTCCGCAACCCGGCCCCGCCGGCTCTGCGAACAGTTCGAAATCGTCATATTTGACCGCGGGCCCTATGTGTCCTTTGCCCATTGCGGCCTGCCGTACTTTGGATGCCCGGGAAACGCAGTCGTAGCCGATCCTCCTTGATTCCCCCATGGGCCCAGCCTTGCCGGCTTGTCTTCGTTTTACCTGACGAGTTCTGACCATGACGCTAAAAAATGAACATCTGCCCATCATCGGCATGCGCTGTGTTGGTTGCGAGACCATTCTTGAACAGACGCTGAAGACTCTTCCCGGTGTGTTGTTGGCCAAGGCCAATCATTCGGGGGCCTGGGTGGATGTGCGCTTTGATGACGCCCTGGTGAGGTTGAGCCAGCTCATCGGGGCGATTGAGGACAAGGGCTACGCCGTGACCTTCGGGGGTGGAGCCTCCGCAGCGCAATCACCGATTGGGCCCTGGTTGGCGAAAGCAATCAAAACGCTGGTCCTTTTTGTGGCCATCGGCGGCATCGTTTTCTGGGGCAAGAGCCTGATGCCCGGCGTCATGATGCAGATGAATGACCCGCAGGTGGGCTATTCCATGATATTGCTGGTGGGTTTCCTGACCGGCTTCCATTGCATCGGCATGTGCGGCAGTTTTGTGGTGTCCTACGCTACGGCCTCGGCCGGGAGAAGTCGGGCGGGCAGGGCGCTTGCCCACTTTGAATATGCCTTTGGCAAGACGGTTTCCTACAGTGTGTTGGGCGCCGCCTTCGGTCTGTTGGGTGCGCTGATTACCATCACACCGTTCATGCGTGTTGCCGTCGCGGTCGTGGCCGGCGTGTTTCTGATGCTTTACGGCTTGAGGATGCTGGATCTGCTTAAAGGACCGGCCTGGTTGAACTGGGTATTCCCCAAATCCCTCATGCAGGGTGTGCAAGCCGGCATGCGCAGGCAGCCGAAGCCACTGCTCACGGGTTTGCTGACCGGCTTTTTGCTCGGCTGCGGCCCGCTGCTGACCTTCGGTTTTTTTGCCCATCTGCTCTCGCATCGGATGATGAATGAGTTGCTGCGGGTCTCGGGAGTATTGGTCCTGTTGATGGGGCTGATGATGACCGACAAAGGGCTCAAACTCACCGAATCAGGTTTTGATGTGGATTCCCTGCGCCAGCAATGGCAATTCATCATGCAGGGTGTGGCCCAGCACCCGGGTGGGCATGGGGATCATTGATGAGGGTTCGAATCGGTATCCTTTGCTTTGATCGCGGTCAATAAACACCGAGCATCTCTTTATTTGTGTGGTTCAAAAAAACCTAAGCACCAGTGAGATAGGCTTTATTGGCCTAAAATCTCTTTTTAGTGGTTTAAATAGACCGAAATCTGTGGTGGAATGGTCTCGCAACGAAACAGGATGATCCTCTTCGTGCATTCCAAGGCAAACACCAGAGGTTCGGTTGTGGAAACATTCGAAAGACTATTGCTGCAAAACAAGGCATGGGCCGAGCATAAGGTAAGCGCCGACCGTCATTTCTTTGGCCGACTCTCGGAGGTCCAGACGCCAGATGTCCTGTGGTTCGGTTGCTCGGATAGCCGAGTGCCGCCGGAAATCGCGGTCAATGCCCAGCCGGGTGGAATTTTTGTCCACCGTCACATTGCCAATCAGGCCATCACGACCGACTTCAACAGCCTTTCTGTTCTGCAGTACGCGGTCGACGTTCTAAAGGTCAAGCAGGTGATCGTTGGCGATCATCACCACTGCGGTGGCATCAGGGCGTCCCTGAAAAGGCAGAACCCCGGTCTGCTGATGGTCACCAAATGGCTGAAGCACATCGATGGGGTGATCAAGGAGTTGACCACGCTCGGACCGGGGTGCGAAGTGCCGCCGATATACCAGTATGATCACGTCGCCTGATCAGGGGCCGACTTTTTAAATCAGCATCTTTATCTGTGACATGGTGGTCAGCCATGAGAGGTGAACATGATCCTGATGATAAAAGCTTTACTGTTCCAAAGCGGAAATATGGCGGAGCCGACTGAGTCATCCGCAACAAGAAGACGGCCTTTCTGGTTGAGGCCACAGTCGACCGTGCCTGTCATCTTGCTAGTGTTCTGGCATGTGGGTGACGCCATTCTGAGCTTCATCCTGCATCTCATCCACATCGTTATCGAATTGGGTGAGATGGCTGTGGAGCATCTCATCGAGGCCCTGTTTCACGTCGAGGGCCATACGGCGCAGATGTTGACGGCATGGACGGGGCTTTTCATATTCATTGCCGTTGCCAAGGTCAGCCAAATCTTCCTTCGACGTTACTTTATTGCCCGTTTCCAAAACTGGGCCTGCTTCAAGCGCTGGTTAAAGGGACTGTTCTGGAAAAATTGGGATACTCTGGTAATCTCATTGACGGTCTGGCTCCTCAGCGTGTTCTACTTCTGACCAATGAAAAACCTCTGAATGATGAAGAGCGCCGAAAGGTACTGGGGGAAAGTCTTGCGTCCTCATTGGATGCTGGTGTGTCTGTTGGCCTGGTTGGCCAATCAGCATGCTCTGGCGGTGGGAGATGGCGTCGAGGGCACCGAGCAGTTATTCGGAACCTGGGCCAACGTGGTGGTAACCGGCCGCTTTGGCAAGGATTCGCCCTGGATTTATTACGGAGATGTCTCCTTGCGGACTACCGAGCAAGCCCGACCTTTCCCGCCAGAAGGGCAGGGCTATCAGGTCAGTAGCGTTATTACGCATGACGCCGTCGGCTACCGTTTCAATGAAAACCACTCGGTACATGTGGGCTACGCCTTCGCCTATTCCATCCCTCCATTAAGTCTGGAGCCTACCAATGAAAACCGCGCCTGGGAGCAGCATACCTTTGCGCTGCCCACCTCCGCCGGCGACCTGCAGCTGCGATCCCGCCTTGAGCAGCGGACGGTCAATATTGGCAGCGGCACCGCCATCCGCTTCCGTGAGATGGTCAGGTTCTCCCACCCCCTGAATAAGGAATGGTCCCTGGTGGGGAGCAACGAACTCTTCATCAACGCCAACACCGTGGATTGGGGGCCCGTCGCCGGATTCGACCAGAATCGCGTATTTGTCGGGGTCGGCTACAAGATCGACTCATCCTTGCGGGCCGAAGTCGGCTACATGAACCAATACATCAACCGCGATCTCAACTATGACCGGGATTTCCATCTCCTATCGCTCAACCTCTACGTCGACGTCCCGAATTAGACCAAGCCACTTAGGGTTGCTGCCCTCAGCGCGAGCGGAGCCCAATCCCGGCACCCCAGCCCGCACCGGCTCAGACCTGTCAGGTCCTCGAGATTGGAGCCGCAATCAGGCCTCGTATCGGCCTGGGGGCAAGCCTCCCACAAGGGTTTCTATCAGAGGGACGCCGACCGTCAGTTATCAAACAACCAAAAAGTGACGAATCATGAAAAAAAAGGTGTGCCGTTGGAGGTGGGGCCAGAGTGGGTGATTGGACCGTGCTCGCCAAACCGATGAAGGTTGGCAAGGCCTGTAAGGTCGAATGTGTCTGTCTCTGCGGGACCCATCGGTCCGTTTCAGCTATCTCTTTGCGTGCGGGGCATTCGAGGGATTGCGGTTGTGGTCGGGAAATCTCCCGGGCCCAAAACGATGGCATGGTGGTGACGAATGATCCATCTCGGTCGGCCGAAGTGCATGAGGAAGTGGCGCTGATCCGCGATGGCTATGCCTTTGGCGGATCAGTTTTGTGCCATAGGCGGAGCACCGGCCTGGACGCTGTCGTCCATCGCCGGGGTGCTGGGGATCAGCCGATCGGAATTGATCAGCCATCTGATGCGCAACGACCAGCGGTTTTCGGCGGAGATCAAGACGCAATTGGTGGCTTGAAAGGCCAGATTGAGCTTGCTCTGACAGGCTATTAGGAGGGGCATCCCACCCGGTTTCCACGACCCAAGGGCCACATCTTTTTGACGGCCCGTATTTGACAACTACAGCAGAGCGACCTAGAAAACTGAATGTGATAAAGCGTTATTCAACCTTTTCTTGGGAGTAGTGTCATGAAAAAGCTCATCGCATTGACCCTGGTCGCCCTGTCTCTTTATGGACTGGAGGCTAGCGCCGCATCGGTCATCAGAACTCCGCCGGTCACCGCCAAGGCACCGGCGGGCATTACCAACAGGGGGTTGAGGTGTGTCGGCCAGAACTTCGGAAAGAAGGCCGTGCCGATATTTGCTGAGGTGGTTTACGCGGATGGCACGGTGAACTTCAGCGATACCGTGACGGTTGAACCGCAGAGTACGGCCTATATCCAGTCTATTTATGGTGGGTCCGGGTTCAGGTATTGCCGGTTTACGGTCAGCAACAAAACGATGGTCAAGGGCTGGCTTGAGGTGGAGGATGATGGCGCTACATCATTGGTGCTCGAGGCCAAATGATGTGGGGTAACCCTGGCCGGTCTTCGGCCTTGGAGTCCCAAGCAACCCCGCATCGGCCTGAGGGCAGGCCTCCTACGATAAGGCTTCTCGCCCTGTAGGAGCGCTGCCTTGCTTCGACTCCGCTCAGCACAGGCAGCGCGAACGGAGCCCAACCTCGGCACCCCAGGCCGCACCGGCAAAGACCTGTCAGGTTTGTGAAGCCTGACAGGTCTTTGGTCTTGGAGTCGTCATCAACCTCGCATCGGCCTGGGGGCAAGCCTCCTACGATCATTGAGCGGGGCTGGATCAGGCTTGTTTTGCTCTTTCCAGGCTCCATTTCAGGAAAATTCCGGTGTCCGATGCAGGATTGGTGGCTACGGTTTCAGGGGTGCCTTCCGCAATGATCCGCCCGCCACCTTCACCGCCTTGCGGGCCAAGATCAATGATCCAGTCTGCGGTCTTGATGACGTCGAGATTGTGTTCGATGACGATGACGGTGTTCCCGTTGTCTCGTAATTGGTGCAAGACCCCAAGTAACTGCCGGATGTCATGGAAATGCAGCCCGGTGGTGGGTTCGTCGAGGATGTAGAGTGTCTTGCCGGTGTCGCGTTTGGACAGTTCCCGCGCCAGTTTCACGCGCTGCGCTTCGCCGCCGGAGAGGGTGACGGCATTCTGGCCCAGCGTGATATAGCCCAGCCCGACTTCCATCAGGGTTTCGAGCTTGCGAGAGACGGTCGGGATGGCCGTGAAGAAGGCCGCCGCTTCCTCGACGGTCATGCTGAGTACTTCGTTGATGGTTTTTCCCTTGTAGCGGATGTCCAGCGTTTCGCGGTTATAGCGCTTGCCCTGGCAGTTATCGCAATGGACGAAGATGTCGGGCAGGAAGTGCATTTCGACCTTGATGACGCCATCACCGGCGCAGGCTTCGCAGCGGCCCCCCTTGACGTTGAAGCTGAAGCGACCGGGTGAGTAGCCGCGGGAGCGGGCCTCCGGGGTGGCAGCAAACAGTTCGCGGATGGGGGTGAAGACCTGGGTATAGGTGGCGGGGTTGGAGCGAGGGGTGCGGCCGATCGGGCTTTGGTCGATGTCGACGACCTTGTCGAAATGATCCAGACCTTCGATGGCCTCGTAGGAGGCCGGTGCGGCGGTGGCACCGTTCAGTTCCCGGGCGGCGAGCCGATAGAGGGTGTCGTTGATCAGAGTGGACTTGCCCGAACCCGAGACACCGGTGACGCAGGTAAACAGGCCAACCGGAAAACAGGCGGTCACCTCCTTCAGGTTATTGCCGCTTGCCCCTTTCAGCGTCATCACGCGTTCATGATCAAACGGCCAGCGTTCTGCCGGCACTTCAATGGCAACTCGGCCCGACAGATACTGGCCGGTGAGCGATTCCGGAAGTGCCATCACGGCTTCCGGCGTGCCTTCTGCCACTACCCGTCCACCGTGCACGCCGGCCCCGGGGCCGATGTCGACGACATGATCGGCGAGGCGAATGGCATCCTCGTCGTGTTCGACCACGATCACCGTATTGCCGATATCGCGCAAATGCAGCAGCGTATCCAGCAGGCGTTGATTGTCACGTTGATGGAGGCCGATGGACGGTTCGTCCAGCACATACATGACCCCGACCAGGCCGGCGCCGACCTGGCTGGCCAGCCGGATGCGTTGCGCCTCGCCGCCGGAAAGCGTGTCGGCGCTGCGATTGAGCGTCAGGTAATCGAGTCCGACATTGACCAGAAAATTCAGCCGCTCGCTGATTTCCTTCACGATCTTGGTCGCGACTTCGCCACGATGGCCGGGCAGGCTCAGGGCCTCGAAAAAAGCCACGGCACGGCGGATAGGCAGCGAAGTCAGATCGGGCAGGGGATGATCGGCGACGAAGACATTTCGGGCCGCCAGATTGAGTCGCGCACCGTTACATTCCGGGCAGGGCTTGTTGGCCTGGTATTTGGACAGTTCCTCGCGGACTGACATGGAGTCGGTTTCCCGATAGCGACGCTCCATGTTGGGAATGACGCCTTCAAAACGGTGGCGCTGGACCACGGGGGTCCCGCGCGCCGACAGCGAGGTGAAGGGTATGGCTTCGCGCCCGCTGCCGAAGAGTATGACTTCCTTGGCGATATCCGGCAGGTCATCAAAGGGTTGTTCCGGGTCGAAGCCGTAATGGTCGGCCAGCGACTGGATCATCTGATAATAGTAGGTGTTGCGGCGGTCCCAATTTCTGACCGCCCCTTCCGCCAGGCTGAGATGGGGGCTATGGACCACCAGATGGGGATCAAAAAACTGTTTGATGCCCAACCCGTCGCAGGCTCCGCAGGCGCCCTTGGGGTTGTTGAAGGAGAAAATGCGCGGCTCGAGTTCGCTCAGCGAATAGCCGCAATGCGGGCAGGCATATTTGTCCGAGAAGATCGATTCCTTGCCGGGATCGTCCATGGAAACGACCAGGGCCATGCCTTCCGATAGTTTGAGGGCCGTTTCGAAGGATTCGGCCAGCCGGATGGGCAGATCCGGGCGAACCTTGAAGCGATCCACCACCGCCTCGATGGTGTGTTTCTTGCGTAATTCCAGCTTGGGTGGATCATCCAGTTCGTACACTTCGCCATTGATGCGGGCGCGGACAAATCCTCGGTTGCGCAGATCATCGAGCACCTGAACATGTTCGCCCTTGCGTTCATTGACGACGGGTGCCAGCAACATCCAGCGGCTGTCCTCCGGCTCGGCCATCACCTGATCGACCATCTGACTGATGGTCTGGGCTTCCAACGAGACGTCATGCTCCGGGCAGCGCGGAGTGCCGACGCGAGCATAGAGCAGGCGCAAATAATCGTAGATTTCGGTGATGGTGCCGACGGTGGAGCGCGGGTTGTGCGAGGTCGATTTCTGTTCGATGGAAATGGCCGGGGACAGGCCCTCGATGTGATCGACATCCGGCTTTTCCATGACCGAGAGGAATTGCCGGGCATAGGCGGAAAGGGACTCGACATAGCGCCGTTGCCCTTCGGCATAAATGGTGTCGAACGCGAGCGAGGACTTGCCGGAGCCCGAGAGGCCGGTGATGACGATGAGTCGGTCACGCGGCAGGTCGAGATCGATATTTTTGAGGTTGTGCGTGCGGGCGCCGCGAATGCGGATAGTGTCCATATCATCCAGTAAGGGTTGTGCCGGAAGGGCGTGCAAGCACTGGGAGCGGCTTGACCCTGGTGATTATACGGGGTAGCGTTTTTCCGCCATCACGCGGGGCGCGGGGTGGAATGAAAAGATCCAACTGCGAGGAAAACCATGAAAAAAGTGATGGCTGTGTGTTGTGTCGCTGTGCTGGCCGGCTGTGCCGCGAACCCGCTGAATAAGGGCGCCGAACGCGTCGAGATTATGACGGCGACCAAGGAAGTGAAGAAGTGCGTGTATGTGGGCGATGTTCTGGGTAGCCAGGGTAATCGCTTCTCCGGCACGTTCACCGCCAATGAGAACCTGTTGCTGGGGGCGCGGAACGCCATCAAGAACGATGCCGCCCGCCTGGGTGCGAACGCGGTGTTGGTTCAGCAGCAACAGAATTCCCAGCATGAACTGAGCGGTGGTACGGCTAATTCGACGCTGATTGGCAAGGCTTACAAGTGTGGCCAGTAAGCGCGTGAGATTTTGAGAGTCTGATTGTAGCCTTCGATTTTCTGCCCCGTCGGCATCAGGTGCCTGAGCCAGACCCTACCCTGAGTGTGAACGTCACCGGTCCGTCGTTGACCAGCGCCACTTGCATGTCAGCCCCGAATTGGCCGGTGGCCACGACAGGGTGGCGCTCCCGAACCTGCTGGACGAAATAATCAAACAGGCGTCGGCCGGTTGCGGGGTCGGCGGCGGGGGTAAAACTGGGGCGCAGGCCTTTGCGGGTATCTGCCGCTAGGGTGAATTGCGATACCAGCAAGACGCCGCCGCCGATGTCGCTGACACTCAGGTTCATCTTGCCCGCGTCGTCGCTGAAGACCCGATATCCCAGCATGCGCTCGGCGAGTCGATCGGCCTCGCTTTCGCTATCTCCCTTTTCTATCGCCACCAGCGCAAGCAGGCCCGCGCCGATGTGACCGACGGATTGCCCTTCTACCGTGACCTCGGCATGGGTGACGCGCTGGATAACCGTGATCATGAGCGGTTTCAGTAGCGCCGCATGCTGGGGTCAACCTGGACGGCCCAGGCGTCGATGCCACCCTGCAGGTTGGTGACGTTAAGGTAGCCCCGGCTGAGCAGAAATTCGGCGATGGCACCGCTGCGCATGCCGTGGTGGCAAACCGTGATGATCTCCTTTTCTGGCGCAAGTTCGCTGAGTCGTGCGGGAACCGTATTCATGGGGATATTGACGCTGCCCTCGATGTGGCAATGGGCATATTCCTGTGGCTCACGAACATCCAGCAGGATGGGCTGGGTTTCGGCAGATTGCAGATAGGTCTGAAGTTGTGGTGCGGTCATGGTGCGCATGGACTTTATCCTCGTTATGGATATGGAAAAGCCGCTCTGTGGGGTAGCGGCTTTTGCTTGAGTTTCGCTTTGTGGGCGGCGTTATTTCACGGCAATGCCGCGTTCCTGCATGGCGCGGAGCACGGTCTGGCCGATGTGAGCCGGGTTGCGGGCGACGTAATGGCCCAGTTGTTCCATGGCATCCATCTTGGCGCTGGCGGTGTCGGCCTCGCTGGAGATGATGGCGCCGGCGTGGCCCATGCGGCGGCCGGGCGGCGCGGCGATGCCGGCCACGAAGCCGATCAGCGGCTTGCTCAGGTTCTCCTTGGCCCAGCGCGCCGCCGCGACTTCCTGTGGTCCGCCGATCTCGCCGATCATGACGACGACCTCGGTTTCGGGGTCGGCCTCGAAAGCCCTGAGCACGGTGACGAAATCGGTGCCATTGACCGGATCGCCGCCGATGCCGACGGAGGTGGTGATGCCCAGGCCGAGATCAGCCATCTGCTCGGTCGCTTCGTAGTTGAGCGTGCCGGAGCGCGAGACGATGCCGGCGTTGCCTTTCTTGTAGATGTGCGAAGGCATGATGCCAACCTTGCATTCGCCCGGCGTGATGATGCCGGGGGTATTCGGGCCGATGATGATGGCATCCTTGCCGACGCGGTAGCGCTGCAGGCGCACCATGTCGTGGATCGGGATGCCGTCGGCGATGGTGACGGCGACCTTGATGCCGGCGTCGATGGCTTCCATCAGGGCGTCGGCATTGAAGGGCGGTGGTACGAAGACGGCGGAGACATCAGCGCCGGTGGCGGCGACGGCTTCGGCGACCGTATCGAAGACCGGTAAACCTAAATGCGTGGTTCCGCCCTTGCCGGGGGTGACGCCCCCGACCACCTGGGTGCCCATACTGATGGCGTCCTGCGCATGGAAGGTGGCGTGCTCGCCGGTGAAGCCTTGGAAGATGACTTTGGAATGTTTGTTTACAAATACGCTCATCGGCTTATCCCTTGACGATGGCCACGGCCTTGGCGGCGGCGGCATCCAGATTTTCGGCGGTAATGAAGGAGAGCCCAGACTCAGCCAGGATCTTGCGGCCTTCTTCGACATTGGTTCCGGCCAGGCGGACGATCAGCGGCACCTTGATCTGCAGGCTGTTGCAGGCCTGGATCAGACCCTTGGCGATCCAGTCGCAGCGGTTTATGCCGGCGAAGATGTTGACTAGGATGCACTTGACGTTGGGGTCTTCCAGCACGATGCGGCAGGCATTGGTGACCTTTTCCGGTGAGGCGCCACCGCCGACATCGAGGAAGTTGGCCGGCGCTCCCCCATGCAGGGTAATCGCATCGAGCGACGCCATCGCGAGGCCGGCGCCGTTGACGATGCAGCCGATGTTGCCGTCGAGGGCAATGTAATTGAGTCCGTGTCCGGTGGCTTCGACTTCCTTGGGGTCTTCCTCGGCCAGATCGCGCATCTCGGTGACTGTCCGCTGGCGGTAGAGGGCGTTGTCGTCGAAATTGAACTTGGCATCCAGCACCATGAGTTTCTGATCATCTTCCGGGCCGACCACGGCCAGCGGGTTGATTTCCGCTTGCAGGGCATCCTTGTCGCGCATGCAGCGGTAGATGGCCTTCATGATCTTGACCGCCTGAGGCATCAACTTGCCCTTGAGGCCGATGGCAGTGGCTACCTTGCGGCACTGAAAATCGCGTAGGCCGATGGCAGGGTCGATCACTTCCTTGATGATCTTCTCGGGTGAGACTTTTGCAACTTCCTCGATGTCCATGCCGCCCTCGCTGGAAGCGATGACGGTGATGCGCTGAGTGGCGCGGTCGATGACGAAGCCAAGGTAGAACTCCTTACGGATCTGGCTGGCCTGCTCGACCCAGACGCGCTGGACGAGCGATCCCTCGGGGCCGGTCTGGTGAGTGACGAGGCGAGTGCCGATCATGGCATCGGCAACTTTCTTTACTTCGTCGAGTGAATCCACCACCTTGACGCCGCCGGCCTTGCCGCGACCGCCGGCATGCACCTGGGCCTTGACGACCCAGCGGCTGCCGCCGATTTCCTCGGCCGCCTGCCGGGCCTGCGTGGGATTGAAGGCGACGCCGCCAACCGGCACGGGGACGCCAAAGGATTGCAGCAATTCCTTGGCCTGGTATTCATGAATGTTCACGGGTGTGCTGTCCTCTTCTTGGGCTGTCGCCCGGATGGGAAGCCCGGGCGCGGTTTACAGTTTTGGGATGGATAGGGTGCCCACATGGCTCACCACAGCGGGTCGGATGGGCGCGGTCTGTAGGCCTTTGCCCATCCGCTCAGGGTTGAATCAATGCTATCGGGCGTCGATTTGTTCGATTTGCTTGACGACGTTTTCCGCCATGCGAATGGAGGCGGCATCGATTAGTCGGCCATCAAGTGAGACGGCGCCCTTACCCTCTTTTGCTGCCTTGTCCATTTCGATCAGGATGCGACGGGCGCGGTCGACTTCCTTAGCAGTGGGCGTAAAGACCTCGTTGGCCAGTTCAACCTGGGAAGGGTGGATGGCCCACTTGCCCTCACACCCCAGTGCGGCGGCGCGGCGGGCTGCGACCTTGTAGCCTTCGGGGTCGCCAAAGTCGCCAAACGGGCCATCAATGGGCCGCAGGCCGTAAGCGCGACAAGCCGCCACCATGCGGGAAATGCCGAAATGCCACTGATCGCCCCAGTGATAGGCTCGATGGCCGCTTTCGTCCGGGTCGGTCAGCATGCCGTATTCCGGGTTGGCGCCGCCGATCTGGGTTGTGCGGGCGCGCACCGAGGCGGCGTAGTCGGCGACGCCGAACACCATGGCCTCCATGCGCTCCGGGCAGGCGCGGGCGATTTCCTCCACATTGGCCATGCCCATGGCGGTTTCGATCAGGATATGAATGTTGATCGGCTTGAAACCCTTGTACTCCTCGATTTGCGACAGCATCGTCGCGACGAAATACACATCGGCGGCGCCGCCGACCTTGGGGATCAGGATGGTGTCGAGTTTGTCGCCGCAAGCTTCGACGATATCGACCAGATCGCGATAGGCGAAATGGGTATCGAGGCCGTTCATGCGGATGGAGACGGCGCATTTGGACCAGTCGTAGGTGTTAAGGGCCTCGATGATGTTGACTCTCGCTTGCGCCTTGTCATCCGGTGCCACGGCGTCCTCCAGGTCAAGGAAAACGACATCCGCACCCGAGGTGGGCGCTTTTTCAAGCATGCGCTTGTTGCTGCCGGGGACTGCCAGTTCGCTGCGGTGCAAGCGATTTTTTACCGCCATGGTGATGTGCCTCTCGATTTAGGGGTGATGTTTGCTGGTTATTGATGATGGCTGATGTCGGCTAGGGCGGGAGTTTAGTGAGCCTGGGCCTGTATTGACTGATCGGAGCGGACTCGAATTTCCGCTAGTGAGTCGCTCGCTGTGTTTGTCTGGCTGCAACTGACGGCTTCATCCCGAGATCAGGGGCTGGCGTGTGTTCGCTGCAATGAATGGTTAGGCCGGTAATTATAGCCTGAAAAGGGCATTCAGGGTCCAGGCTGTGACTAATTAGCAACAGCGATCATCCGAGGTGTGTGGCCTTTAAATGGGGTAGCTGGGCGGGCTGGCTTACCTGATGTTGGGGGTCGAGTTGCCAGCAGACAGCAAATCCTTATGTGTAAAAAATGCAAAAAAAATGGTTGTAAAAAGTCTTTTTATTGGTAATATCACGTCGCCGCAACAAATCTGTTGTTGACGCACAACTATAAATTCCTAACCAAATTTAGGGAGACCATAATGAAATCGCTCAAGAAAAATCTGATCCTGACTGCTGGCATGAGCCTGGCGGTAGGTGCCATGGCCCCGCAAGTATCAGTGGCTCATACCACCAAGAAAGCGCATCAACATACGACTAGCACCCGCAGCCTGGTCAGAGCTGATGAACGGCACCTGGCTAGAGATGATGCTCGCATCTCAAATCTGGAAGCCGAAGTCAATGAATTGCGCAACCAGTTGACCGCTCAGAAAACCTCGGGCGAAGAGATGGAAACCAAGCAGCAACAGCTGGAAACCCAGGTTGCCGCAGAGGCAGCCAAGGAAGAACAGAAGAATAACCTCGTCTTCTTCCGTGGTGGTTTTGCGCAGCTTGCACAAAAGCGCGGCAATGAACTGTTAGTTAACTCCAATCTGAATGGGGACAATACCTCCTACAATCAGGATGGTTGGTATGTTGGTGCCGGTATGGATTTCCGTGCGTCGGATGACCTGTTCGGTCTGACCGATCTCGTGGCCCTGGATGCGGAATTGTTCTTCCAGTACCAGAACTATGGCACTGCAACCAACGGCCTGGTTAACAACTATGCCTCCAATGTGGTTGGCGTTCCGTTGACCGTTGAAAATCAGGTCACCATGTTTACCCTGGCGGCTTCCCCCAAGTTCAAGTTCAATCTCATGGATGGAAATTTTCGTCCATGGGTTGCTCCAGTCGGTCTGGCCATCCAGGTCGTCAGCCCGCCTTCCAGCGGTGTAACCGTACTGAATCCGGCGCTGATGCTGGGTACTGGTCTTGAATACCGTATCTGGAAGGATATCTGGCTGGGTACCGATTTCCGTTACCAGTTCGGCGGTGGCGATCTTCAGTACAGCGCCAGAACAGCAGATGGCGTGAGTGTGCTGAATTCAACCACGACCAACGGCCTGCAGGCCGGTGGTTACATCGGTATTGGTTTCTAAACCAACCGGTTAACGAAAAAAGGGCCTCAGGGCCCTTTTTTTTGACTCATGGTTTTGTGCGTATCTGCCAGCGGTTGCGGTGACATCGGTTATCCTAGGCTACCTTCATGAGTCGTTTGCTGAACAATAATGACTGTCCTTTATCCCGAGCTGGAACCTTACAAAACGCATCATTTGGTGCGTGATGAACATACCCTGATGGTCGAGGAATGCGGGAATCCTGATGGGTTGGCTGCCTTGTTTTTGCATGGCGGCCCCGGGTCCGGTTGCAAACCCTATCACCGTCGCTTCTTTGATCCGGCCATTTATCGGGTCATCCTGGTTGATCAGCGTGGCTCCGGCAGATCAACGCCGCAAGGTGAGCTGAATCGGAACACCACGGCAGTTCTACTTGAGGATCTGGAGTTCATCCGGACCTGGCTGGGTATCCATCAATGGCTCGTCTTTGCTGGCTCATGGGGGGCGACGCTTGCCCTATTGCTTGCTCAGGGGTACCCGGATCATGTGGCTGGCTTGATTCTGCGGGGCACTTTTCTGGCGCGTGCCTCTGATCTGGCGTGGTTTTTCGGGGAAGGCGGGGTGAGAAAGATTTATCCCGAGGCTTGGGCCCGCCTGCTTGATGCTCTGACAGAAGAAGAGTCGGCCGATCCCATCCAGTCTCTCTACCGTCATGTGATTGGCTCGGATGAATTGGCGCAGCGTCGGGCGGCGAGGGCCCTGGACGGGTGGAGCAGTCAGGTGACCGTACCCGAATTCTTTAACCCTGACAGCCATGATGAGCATGTGTCCAAGGAATCGCTGAATGCGGCAAGGATTGGGCTGCATTATGCGGCCAATCGCTATTTCATCCCTGAAAACGCGGTGCTTGAGGGGTGTGAACGCATTCGTCACATTCCCACCCAGATCATTCATGGACGCCGGGATCTGGTGTGTCCGGTCGAATCCGCCACGAGCCTTCACCGACAACTTCCCAACTCTACCCTGCGCATTTTGGAAACCGCCGGTCATGTGGCCGCAGGCGATGACATGATCAGCGCCCTGGTTGAAGCGACCGATACCATGGCCACCACTTTGGGACTCGGAAAATGAAACGGCTAATTATTGGGATGACCGGGGCTACGGGCGCCATTTACGGGAAGCGATTGCTAGAGGTGCTCAGGCAGGCGGGAGGCTGGGAAACTCATCTGGTCGTTTCGGATGCCGGTGCGCTGAATATCCATCATGAACTGGGCATGAAGCGAAGTGAAATCTGCTCTTTGGCCGACAAGGTGCATGGCATTGATGATATTGCCGCGAGCATTGCCAGTGGCGGATTTCGTACCGAAGGCATGATTATCGCGCCCTGTTCGATGAAAACCCTGGCGGCCATTGCCCATGGGTTTGGCGACAATCTGATTTCACGAGCGGCGGACGTGGTCTTGAAGGAAAGGCGGCGCCTGGTCATCGTCCCGCGGGAGACCCCGCTTCATCTGGTGCATATCCGCAATATGGGCATCGTGACCGAAATGGGCGGCATCATGTATCCGCCCTTGCCCGCGTTTTATGGCGAGGCCAAGACCCTGCCGCAACTGATTGATGAAACGGTGGGCCGGGTGCTATCCGTCGCGGGCATCGAGGTCGAGGGGCTGTACACGCCTTGGGAAGGCATCAACCCGTGAGCGTGTGTCGCAGGCCGGGGGTTATTGGCTCGAGGATTCGCCGAGCGCCTTTGAATTTCGACTGTTGCGGAAAATAAGGGGCTCCGCCGAATCTTTAACTGAGACTTGCAGTGCCTCATCAATGGCCTGCTGGACCTTGTCGCGCTGCGGCGACAGGCTGCAAACGGGGTCCGTAGCGTTCATGTTGCCGGTCAGCAGATAAGCCTGGCAGCGGCAGCCGCCGAAATCCTTGGTTTTTTCCGGGCAGGAGCGGCAGGGCTCTTCCATCCAGTCAAAGTGCCGGAAACGGTTGAACGCATCTGATTTTTCCCAGATATCGCGCAAACTGAAGTCCCGGACGTTCGGGCAGTTGAGTCCCGGCAGGATGCGGGCCTCGTGGCAGGGCAGGGCCATGCCGTCGGGCGCGATGGTCAGAAAAGTCGTCCCCCAACCGTTCATGCAGGCTTTGGGTCGGTCTTCGTAATAATCCGGGACGACGTAATAAATCTTCATTTTGCCCTTGAGCTGGAGCTTGTACTCCTGAGCAATGGCTTCCGCCGTTTCGAATTGCTCGCGGGTGGGCAGCAGGGCGTCCCGGTTGAGGTGGGCCCATCCGTAATACTGCGTATTGGCCAGTTCCAGATAATCCGCCCCGAGCTCGATCGCCATCTCCAGGATTTCGCGCATGAGATGGATGTTGTGGCGGTGAATGACCACGCACAGCACCATGGGGTAGCCATGCTGCTTGATCAGGTGGGCAACGGCTTTTTTCTGCTCGTAGGAGTCGGTGCCAGCCAGGTAGTTGTTGAGGGTTTTCTCAGGCGCCTGAATGCTGATCTGAATGTGGTCCAGCCCGGCGGTTTTCAGCTCGATGATTTTCTCTTCAGTCAATCCGTAACCGGAGCTGATGAGATTTGTGTAGTACCCCAGCTCTCGCGCATGCTCGACGAGTGCCGGAAGATCCTTTCGGGTGAGTGGTTCTCCGCCGGACAGCCCGAGTTGAACCGCGCCCATGGCCCGCGCCTCGGAAAAGACCCGCTTCCACTCATCCGTAGTGAGCTCGTTGGAATGCGCCGCATAATCGATCGGGTTTGAGCAGTAGGGACATTGCAGCGGGCAGCTATACGTCAGCTCGGCCAGGAGCCAGCGCGGCGTGCCGCTAGGATAGGGTTCTGATCCAGCCATTTTCGAGTGCCGATTCGACCATTTCGAGGATGTCGTCGTGGAGACCGCTGGTTTCAAACTTCTGCTCGAGTTCAATGACAACCTGATCCAGCGTGCGCGTGCCGTCACAGAGCTTCAGGATTTCGGCTGCAGGCACATTCAGCTCAACCATGCCCTCCGGGTAAAGGATCACATGTTTCTGCTGGGACTCTTCCCATTGCAGACGGTGCAAGGGGGAAAAGGCCAGTCTCAGTTTTTGGTCGAAGGATGTGGTCATCGGGTGGCGATGTTGAAATAGGGCGGCTTTTTGTCGACATAAGCGAGCCACATGGCATCGAGCATGGTCCACAGGACGTCCAGCTTGAACTGCAGGATTTGGACGGCGCGCTCCTGCTGTTCGCGGGTACGGAAATGCTCGAGGGTGATGGCGAGGCCGTGTTCTACATCGCGGCTGGCCTGACTGACGCGCTTGCGGAAATAGGCCAAGCCTTCCTGGTCGATCCAGGAATAAAGGTCCGGCCAGCCCGCGAGACGCTGCTTGTGGATGGTGGGGGCGAACATTTCGGTCAGCGAGGAGCAGGCTGCTTCCTGCCAGCTGGCATGCCGGGCAAAATTCACATAGGCATCAACGGCAAAGCGGACCCCGGGCAAAACGTGCTTTTGGGCCCAAAGGTCTTCGCGTGAGAGACCGACGGCTTCGCCTAGGCGGGTCCAGGCCTCGATGCCGCCCTTGTCGGCTTCGTCACCGTCATGGTCGCGAATCCGCTGTATCCAGAGTCGGCGGGTATCCCGGTCAGGGCAATTGGCCAGAATGTTGGCATCCTTCACGGGGATCTTGATCTGGTAGTAGAACCGGTTGGCCACCCAGCCCTGAATCTGTTCCCGTGTCAGTCGACCTGCCGCCATTTCAACCTGGTACGGATGATGAATATGGTAGTAGATCTCCTTGGCGCGAAGCTGGGCTTCAAATGCCTGCGGACTCCAAGGGGCGATTTCACTCATGGCGGGTCTCACAAGCTGATTTCGAGGCCGTCATGGGCCACTTCGATTCCGGCAGAATTTAGAGTTTGCCGCTCGGGTGAATTTTCGTCCAGAATCGGATTCGTGTTGTTGATGTGGATGAGTATCTTGCGTGCAGTCACCCTTGCCAGGTGCTCCATCATGCCGCCAGGGCCGGATTGTGGGAGATGGCCCATTTCTAGCGCTCGCTTCTTGCTGATACCGGCGCGTTCCATTTCGTCATGCTGCCAGAAGGTGCCGTCAACGAGGATGCAGTCGGCCGTTTCCAGGGCCGTCTGCACATGCGGCTCGATTTCGCCCAGGCCCGGGGCATAGTAGATTTTCTGACCGGTCGATATTTGCTCGATCACCACGCCGATATTGTCGCCATCATGGGGGTCATGTCGGTGCGGGGAGTAGGGCGGTGCCTTGCTTTTCAGCGAATGGCTGTAAAAATGCAGGTCCTCGATGCCGGAAATGCTGAATCCAGTGCCGTCCAGTGGGAGTGGGTGGTGATTGACCCCGCAATAGTGGGTCAACATGTTGAACAGCGGGAAGCCGGTGGTCAGGTCCTGTTTCACCATCTCGCTGCAGTAGATCTCCAGCGGTGCCGTCGATTCCCGTAACATCAGCAGGCCGGTTGTGTGATCGATCTGGCTGTCGATCAGAATGATGGCCTTGATGCCGGTGTCGCGAATGCCATGTTTCGGGTGCGCAGCGGGAAACTGTTCCAGTTGGGTGCGGATATCGGGAGAGGCATTGAACAGTACCCAATGTTCCCCGTTACTGCTCACGGCGATGGAAGACTGCGTGCGAGGCTTCGCTTTGAGGGTGCCCTTGCGGACTCCTGCGCAATTCAGGCAATTGCAGTTCCATTGAGGGAAACCGCCGCCGGCGCCGGCGCCCAGAACTCGAATGATCATGTGGTCAGGCTGAAAGAAAAGGTCATGCCCCAGATACGAAAACGGGGCTCAACATTGCTGCAGAGCCCCGTCTCATCACAAGCCGTAAATTAACGGTTGTAGATGTACATGGTCACTTCAAAGCCGAAACGCATGTCGTTGTAGCTTGGTTTTTCCCATCTCATTCGGTCATCCTCCAAAAGGTTGGTTCATTGTTTTGTGGCCACGCTTTGTTCAAGCTCGCGACAGAGTATACGTGGCGGATTTTACGAAAGCAACACGACAGAAAACCCCGGTCTGCCTTCCCCGGAACGACTTGCGGTGAGCCCCACGCAAAGGTGGGAAGCCCGTGTCTGATGCGGATCTCAGGGCCTCGATTTGCAATGTCGGGCCGGTGTCGCGGCCTTGTCCAGCATCAGCTTGTACTGCACCGCATCGGCCAGGGCCTGGAAGCTGGCATCGACCATGTTGGCGGAAACGCCCACCGTGCCCCATTTTGCATGACCATCAGTGGATTCGATGAGCACACGAACCGTCGCGCGGGTGGTCTGCTGGGTGGTCAGTACCCGAACCTTGAAATCGGTCAGTCGCATGTGGGCAAGGCTGGGATAGAAAGGAATCAGGGCCTCTCGCAGGGCGTTGTCCAGGGCATTCACCGGCCCATTGCCACGTGCCGAGGTGGTGGTGGTTTCCAGGCCGACGCGCAGCGTCACCGTAACCTCGGAGGCTGGATCTTCCTCATGGCCCTGCTTCTCATCGATGACGCGGAAGCTTTCCAATTCAAAGTACGGTTTGAAACGGTCCATGGCCTTGAGCAGCAGCAGCTGGAACGAGGCCTCCGCACCCTCATAGGCGAAGCCACGGTTTTCCAGTTCCTTGACCCGCTGAATGGCTTTCTTGACAGCCGGATCATTGGCATCCAGTCCGACATCCAGGCCCATTTCCGCCATTTTCAACTGGACCGTACTCTTGCCGGCCTGGTCGGACACCAGAATTAGCCGCTCATTGCCGACGAGTTCGGGTTCAATATGCTCATACAGCCGCGAATCCTTGCGGACAGCGGAAGCATGAATGCCGCCTTTGTGGGCAAAGGCACTCAACCCGACAAAGGGCTGATGTTGCCAGGGCAGACGGTTGGCCATTTCATTGACGAACCGGGACAGCGATCCCAATTGCTGCAGATGCTCGGCATCAATCCCGCAGTCGAGCTGCATCTTTAGTTGAAGGATGGGGATGATGGACACCAGGTTGGCATTGCCGCAGCGTTCGCCGATGCCGTTGATGGTGCCCTGAACCATGCGGGCACCCACCCGGGCAGCCGCCACCGAGTTAGCCACGGCCAGCTCACAGTCATTATGGGCATGGATGCCGATCAGCGAATCTGGGAACTGGCGAACGACCTCGGTCACCACCTGACCGACGGTGAAGGGGATATTGCCGCCATTGGTATCGCAGAGTACCAATCCATCTGCCCCGGCGGCATGGGCCGCCTTCAGGACTTCGATGGCGTATTCAGGATTGTCCCGGTAACCGTCAAAAAAATGCTCGGCATCAAAAAAGACGGTCGGCAAATGCTCCTTGAGCCAGGCGATGGAGTCATGAACCAGATCAAGGTTTTCCGATAGCCCAATACCCAGGGCCTTGGTGACGTGGAGATCCCAGCTTTTGCCAAAGACGCAAGCCCCATCCGCACCGCTCTCGGCCAAGTGACGTAATCCGAGATCCTCGCTGGCGGACTTGCCGGGGCGCGCCATGCTGCCAAAGGCAATCAATCGCGTCGCCGACCACTGGCGCTTGCGCATCAGTTCGAAGAACTGGGTATCCTTGGGGCTGGCGCCCGGCCAACCGCCTTCGATCCAGCCGATCTGAAAATCCGCCAACCGATCGGCAATGCGGATCTTGTCCTCGACCGAAAAATTTATACCCGCAGTCTGGCTGCCGTCTCGGAGTGTCGTATCGAACAACTCAACCCGTTTGGATGATGAAGTCATGGTCAGTAAGACTGAGTTGTGATGTCTGAGGGCTTGTCAGTCGCGTCTCGCGTCATCCAGACAGCGAAACTGCGACGGCCAGTCGCGGTAGTTGAAAACCTGTCCCGTGTTGCGAATGCGACCGATCGAGGCGGGATCGATTTCCGCATACACCCACTGGGTCGCGTTCAGTTCGCCAATAGCCAGTACACCGTTGTCCGGGAAGCCGTAATCGACGGGCGTGTAAATCGCAGCCGCGCCAATATTGATATCGACAGCTTCGGACCAGGAAGCCAGGCCCACCGTCGGGGACTGCACCACATAACACTGGTTTTCAAGCGCCCGTGCCTGACAGCCGATCCTGACACGCCAGTAACCCGCGGTCGTATCCGTACAGCTCGGTACCACGATCAGATCCGCACCGGCCTCAACCTGCTTGCGGGCGAGCATGGGAAATTCGCTGTCATAGCAGATATTGATGCCGATCCGACCCAGCGGGGTATCAAAGGTCTTGATTTCATCCCCGCCCACGATGAACCACTGTTCGTTTTCGAAGCGGGTCATCTGCAATTTGTCCTGAAAGTCGGGATCGCCCTCGGGCCGGAACAGATAAGCGCGGTTACGGAAACTGCCATCCGTCTGCCGCACAGGGTACGAACCGGCCACGATGTGAACGTCGTGGCGACGGGCCTGTTCCTGGAAAACTTGCTGGAAGCCGGGGAGCAGATCCTGGAGGGCATCGAGTTGCCCCGACAGGGATTTGTAGACGGCTTCGGGAAAGAGGGAAGCCAGCTCCATGCTGAAATATTCAGGGAACACCAGCAGTTTGACGTCAAATCCTGCGGCTTCTTCCACCCAATGGCGAACCTTGGCTTCGTATTCGGCCCAACTGCCCAGCGTGCCGATGTTGTATTGCGCCGTCGCTATGCGATAGGTCGAGTTCATGCACCTCTGCCTTTGAGTGATTTCAGCCAGAACACCATGGGCTTGGGCGATTCTTCTGCCGCATCGACATCCTTCCAGTCATAGGTCGTGGTCAGCTCAGAGTGCCTTGCATAGCCGAATTTGGTCCATACCCGGTCCAGCGGGACGTAATCGGCCGGACGGAGAGGGTGATCTTCCGGTCGCTGCACGCAGCAGAAACAGCAGAGGTCAAAACGCTCCAGACTTTCGGCATGTCCTTCCCGTTCGGCAAAAAAACGGGGGTAAACGCCACGGCCCCGATAGGCGGGCAACAGAACGGATTCGGCGCAATAAAAAATCCGGGCGGGATCGTAACCAGCGTCGAGAAAAGGCTGCTGGAATTCGGCGGTTTCGGCATCCATAGGCAGACCGGTCGTCGCGCCGA
The DNA here is from genome assembly GCA_044237765.1 of Methylococcaceae bacterium. GTDB lineage: Bacteria > Pseudomonadota > Gammaproteobacteria > Methylococcales > Methylococcaceae > UBA6136. The sequence continues at coordinate 37,025 of JBIIEQ010000012.1, forward strand.
CGACATTCTCCCCATCCAGCACCAACACAACGATGCTTTCGGGGCATCGGAGATAGGTTTCCAGGTATTTTTCCTCATATTCGACGGTGCCGTCGTATAGGTAGGGAAAGTCCCTGAATACCTGAATGCGCAAGCGCGCCAGATCGGGCAGGAAGGCCCTCAGTTCCGGGTCACGCCCGGTAAAGCGGAGGATGGCGAGCGGCGTGCTCATGGGCTGTGGTGACGGGGACTGCAGAGAATCAGGCGCTGACCTGAGCGATCCAGTCTTCCAGGTTGTAGTAGTTGGTGATGCGCGCCACCTTGCCGTCGCGAATGTCGAAGAAAGCACCTGCCGGCAGACGGTATTTTTGACCCTTGGCTTCCGGCAAGCTTTCATCCGTGACGAGATATTCGCCCAGCACGACGAATTCCGCCGCTGCACGCTTGCCATCTTCACTGGTCATGATGACCATGTCGACGAGTTGTTCCTTGTAGTTGCGATTCATGCGGTCCATGAAGGCGCGGAAAGTATCCTTGCCGGTTTCGCGCTGACCCTGATTGATGTCATGCACCACATCGTCAGTGAGCAGTTCCAGGAAGCTGTCCATGTTGCCGGCGTTGAAGGCAGCATAGTAGTTCTGGATGAGCGAATGGCTGGCTTGGTTCATTGATCATTACCGTGCAGGCTGGGGATAGCGGCGGGTTCAGGGGAGCCGATATCGGGTTCAAAAATAGCGGGGCATTATGCCGAGGGAGGGTGTGATTGTCGATAAGTTTGGCAGTCGTTTGGCCGGGTGGGAGGCATGCAAAACCCCTCACTCTTTGAGTTTTGGCTATGGATTTGAAGTGCTCTAGCCGGGCGGGTGATCGACTTGCGCGGATTCCACGATGCTGATCAATTCTCCCTCCGCCAGGCGAGTTCTGATTCGGGTGCCGGGTGGGGCGTCGCAGGAGGTCATGACGATAGCCGAAGATTCGGCTTGGGTGGTGATGCTGTAGCCACGCGCCAGGGTGGCAAGGGGACTGACAGCCTGTAGTTCCTGAGACAGGTGCATGAATTGATGCCGCGATTGTTCCAATTGCCGTTCCATGGCCGCACGCAGTCGTTGACCAAAATGGCTGCAGCGCGTGACATGCCAGCGTAGCTGTTGATCCAGTCGGGTGCTCAGCAATCTGCCGCTCTGGCGTGCCAGGCGTTGATCCATACGGTTCATTTGCTGTTTCAGGCCGCGACGAAGTCTGGACTCCATTTCATCCAGGCGTTGGAACTGCGTCTGCAAGCGTTGGGCGGGGTGGAGCTGTGCCAGGCGTTTTTCCAGAAAACGTGTTTGGTGATGGATCTGAATAAGACGGTGGCCGAAGTTTTGCTGAAGGCGTGAGCGCAGTCTCTCAAGCCGATCCAGCCACTCGGTTCGATCCGGACTCACGGCCTCGGCAGCGGCGGAGGGGGTCGGCGCCCTGAGATCAGCCACGAAATCACTGATGGTGAAGTCAATTTCATGGCCGACCGCCGAGACTACAGGGAGCCGTGAGGCATGGATGGCCCGGGCCACGCTTTCCTCATTGAACGACCAGAGATCCTCGCTGGATCCGCCACCCCGACCAACGATGAGCACGTCGCACTGATTCAGTCGATTGGCCAGCTGGATGGCGCGAACAATTTCACCCGGGGCCTCGGCGCCCTGTACCTTGGCAGGATAGAGGATCACCTCGATGGCGGGAAAGCGACGTCTTAGCACGCTGAGGATGTCGCGGATAGCTGCCCCGGTGGGTGAGGTGACGACGCCCACGGCTCTGGGCAGACTCGGTATGGGTTTCTTTTGCGCCTCGTCAAACAGGCCCTGGCTGGCCAGTTTCTGCTTGAGTTGCTCGAATGCCTTTGCTAGCACGCCATCACCGGCATCCTCCAGGCTTTCGACAATCAGCTGGTAATCCCCGCGCGGTTCATAAAGGCCGACCTGGGCTTTTAGCAGAACATGGTCACCGTTCTGGGGTCGGGTCTTGAGGTTTCGCGCCTGAGGGCGAAACATCGCGCACCTGACCTGGGCTTCGCTGTCTCTCAATGTGAAGTAGATGTGACCTGATGAGGCGGCGGTGAAGTTGGAGATTTCTCCCTCGATCCAGACGCTGCCGAAGGTTTCGTTCAGGAGAAAACGACAGACCCGATTGAGTCGGGAGACCGTGAAAACGGGCTGGGTTTCCGCTGCAGGAAAGTTAAACGAGAACTCGTCCATGCTCAGGCATCCACTCGCTTGAAGCGATGGATGAGACGTCGCTCCCGCTTGTTCGGTCTGCTGTCGGTGGGAATGCCCATCTCCCGTTCCTCGCGTCGACGGGCCACTTCTTCCTGTCGCCTGGCATGGCTTGCAGGCGCTTCTTCATAGAGCAGCGCAGCTTCCGGGGCTGGCCGTCGCTGGCCGTGCAGGGCTGTTACGGTGATTTCCCAGGCATAGGGCTCCTTGGTGATGGCGAGCTCTGTACCGACAGTGATTTCCTTGCCAGGCTTGGTGCGCTGACCATTGACGTGAACCTTGCCCCCATTGATGGCCTCAATCGCCAGTTGCCTGGTTTTGAAGAATCGTGCGACCCAGAGCCATTTATCCAGCCGCATGCGTTCTACGGTTTGATTTTGCCGGGTTTCGTTCCGCTGGGTCATGGGTGTTCGGGAAGTACTCAAAGTTCGGTCGGCAGGCCCGAATCGTTCCAGGCTTTGTAGCCGCCGGCCAGACTCACGGCTCGGGTATATCCGAGTTTCTTGAGGGTTTCGACGGCGAGCGCTGACCGGCCGCCGGACAGGCAATAGACCAAGATATCGGTATCCAGTGCGCCGGCAAAGGCCGGGTGGTTGCCGATCTGAAATTCAAGCAGTCCCCGCGGAATATTGACCGCATTGGGCAGCTTGCCGGCCGCGCACTCGGCGGGTTCGCGTACATCCAGAACCCGTGCATGACCGAGCAAGGCTCTGGCGTCATCCAGGTCGATTTCGCGGATGTGTTGTTTTGCGGCGGCAACCAGGTCCATGGCGGTTACTGACATTTTTGGGCTCTTGATTAGTGGGGGGATGGTTTCTATCTTAGCTTTGCTCGCCTTGCTTTGTCTTTGGTCAGTTGGGTTCGTCGCGAACTCTCAGAAAAGAGGCAAACCGTGGTAACCCTTTCGAGGTCAGTCCCTGATACTTGAAGGTTACGACGCCGCCGATGGCGGGTGGGTGTTGCCGTTGCACATCGGTGAAGCCCGTGCCGAGACGGAACTGCCGGCCCTCCGCATCTTCGACCAACAATGATCCCATCCGCCCGGCATGTCGTCCCTTGCCTGGAATGTGCGCGATCACGGTGGCTTCCCGGTCCAGATAGGGTTTCATTTTCAGCAAGTCATCGCTCCGTCCGCCGTGGTAGCTGGCGTCCGCACGATGCAGCATCAGGCCTTCGCCGCCTTCAGCGATGACGGTGGCAACTCGCGCTTTCAGGGCTGTCCGATCGGGAAGCCGAAATTGATCGATCACCTCTAGCCAAGGCACCTTCGCCTGGTTGGTCAGGGTCTTGAGTTTATCGATGCGTTCCGAGAAGTTTCCCGGGGAGCCGGGCAGCTCAAACAGCATGTAGCGCACCCCGCGCCATTCCTCATCCACGGGTTTTGTCTTGCGGACGATGCCCGAGAGTTGCTCGAATTGGCCGCGACCCAGCCAGAGTTCGCCATCCAGGGCTGTTCCGGGGAATCCACGAGTGAACCATCCTGGAGCTTGAATGGATCGTCCGCTGCGGAACCAGAGTTGCCTCCCATCCCAGTAGGCACGGATGCCATCGAGCTTTTCGCTGATCCAGTAGCCGGAGGGATCGAAATCGTCCCGGTAGGTTTCAGCCAGAAGCAGGTTGGGCGCTGGATCCGCGGGCAGGAATCCTGGCCAGCAGATCAGTAGCAGGACCAGCGCCATTGGCCTGACGACCACGGCAAGACCTGTTTTATCGGGCTGTTCATGAGTCATGGCAAGGTTCATTGGAGAATCGTCGACGGCCGCCGATGCGGTGGTTTGGGTGGGTTCATGGCGGCGTTGATCTTCCACTCTTTTCCGATAACGTGTTACCATTCTCGCAGTTTTACGGGTCCATGTTGTTGGTTTTGTGTGGAAACACACCCCGTTCGAGATTCGCCCCTCAGGGGCGTTTTTGGTTTTACAGGGATGCTTGAGGAAACGATGGGCCTAGTGCCCATTTTTTATTTTTGGAGTCTGCGAGGTGCCGCTTGAGAGCGCGTGACGGTCTGGTGGAACTGCTTGATCCCGTCGTTCAGGGCATGGGGTATGAGTTGGTGGGCGTGGAGTTTGATGGCCACCAGCGCGTACTGAGGGTATACATCGACAAGCCTGAAGGTATTACGGTTGATGATTGTTCGGCGGTGAGCTACCAGCTCAGCGGTGTGATGGACGTCGAAGATCCCATTCCGGGACGTTATCAGCTGGAAATTTCCTCGCCCGGCATGGACCGGCCGCTGTTTACCTTGGCACATTTTGAACGTTTCAAGGGGGAGATGGTGCGACTCCAGTTATCCCGCCCGCTGGAAGGCCGTCGGCGCTACAGGGCCAGAATTCAGGATGTCGAAGGTCAGGATGTTCTCTTGCTGGACGAGGGTTTGGTCCTTCGCATTCCGTACGAAATGATCGAGAAGGCGCGATTGTCGCCTGAGTTTGACAATTAATTAGTAAGGACGAGGTCATGGCGAACAAAGAAATCCTGCTGGTGGTTGATGCTTTTTCCCACGAAAAGGACATTGAGAAGGAAATCGTTTTCGACGCGATTGAGGATGCGCTCAGAATCGCGACGATGAAAAGCCATGAGAATCGGATCGATGCCAGTGTGACCATCGATCGCAAGACGGGGGATTACGATACTTTCCGTCGCTGGTTGGTGGTGGAATCCGAAGAAGGTTCCGGCGAAGAGCCCTTCGATCCCGAGTTGCAGATGACGATCGATCAGGCGAGGGCACGCTTCGGTCAGGCCGAAGTGGGTCAGTTTGTCATGGAGCCCATGGACTCCATTGGTTTTGGCCGCATCGAGGCGCAGACCGCCAAGCAGGTTATCGTACAGCGGGTGCGCGATGCGGAGCGCCGCAAAGTGGTCGAAGCTTACAAGGACCGCGTCGGTGAACTGGTTACCGGCATCATCAAGAGGATTGAGCGTGGCAATGTGTTCCTGGATCTGGGCAGCAATGTCGAGGCCTTCATCCCCCGCGAGGAGATGATTCCTCGCGAAGCGGTGCGCTCCGGTGACCGCCTTCGCGGCTACCTCAAGGAGGTGCGTCAAGAAGCCCGGGGGCCGCAACTATTTGTCACAAGGACCTCGCCGGACCTGATCGTAGCCCTGTTCCGGCTCGAAGTGCCTGAAGTCAGCGAGAACGTCATCGAGATCGTTGCGGCCGCCCGTGATCCGGGAGTCCGGGCGAAGATTGCGGTGCGCAGCAATGATCCTCGACTGGATCCGGTAGGGGCCTGTGTAGGTATGCGCGGGTCGCGCGTACAGGCGGTATCCAATGAGCTGGCGGGGGAGCGGGTCGATATCATTCTCTGGAATGAAAACGAGGCCCAGTATGTCGTCAATGCCATGTCACCGGCCGAGATCGTGTCCATCGTCATGGATGAGGATCGCCATTCCATGGACATTGCCGTCAGTGACGAAAACCTGTCCATGGCCATTGGTCGTGGCGGCCAGAACGTCCGGCTCGCCTCCGAACTGACCGGGTGGACGCTCAATGTGATGAGCGAAACCCAGGCTGAAGAAAAGAGCGAGCAGGAGGCGGAAGCGCTGATCCAGTCGTTTGTCGAACAGCTGGATGTCGACGAGGGGGTCGCCGAAATTCTGGTGCGTGAGGGGTTTTCCACGGTCGAGGAGCTGGCTTATGTGCCCGCCAAGGAATTGCTGGAGATCGAAGAGTTCGAGGAAGACCTCGTCGAGGAATTGCGCAACCGTGCCCGCGATACCCTGCTGATCAAGGCCATCGCAACCGAGGAACAGCTGGAATCCACCGAGCCGACGGAGGAGTTGCTGTCCATGGAAGGTATGGATCGACAGACCGCCTTGCAGCTGGCTTCAAGGGGTGTTTCAACCGTTGAGGATCTTGCCGAGCTCTCCATCGATGAAATGCTGGAGCTTGAGGGTATGGACGAGGAGAGAGCAGGGCAGTTGATCATGATCGCCCGCCGACCCTGGTTCGCGGAAGGTTAACCGAATTAGGTAGAGCGGAGGCTTACTATGAGCGATTTAACAGTACGGCAACTTGCCGAAGTCGTCGGCATTCCGCTGGAGCGGCTGCTTTCCCAGTTGACTGAGGCGGGTCTGCAAAAAAGCGGTGAAGACGAACTGCTGACCGATGCCGAGAAGCTGAAGTTTCTGACATTTCTGCGGCAAAGCCACGGCAAGGCTCAAGGCGAGGATCTGACCAACCCGAAGCGAGTCACGCTTCAGCGCCGCACCGTCAGTGAGCTGAAGCAGGGCAAGGCGACGCCCGGCAAGGTAGCCAAGACCATCAGCGTCGAGGTCCGCAAGAAACGGACCTATGTCAAGCGCAGCGAGCTTCCGGAGGTCAGTGAGCAACGCCACGAAGTTGAGCAGGCCCGTCAGGCCCTGGAGGAGCAGCAACAACGTCAGTCCGAGGCCGAAGCGCAGCAAAGAGCCCGTCAGGAAGCCGAGCTGTCCAGGGCGGCAGAGCTGGAAAGACTGCGCCGTGAGGAAGTCGAACGGATTGCCGCAGAGCAGCAGCGTCAGCAGGAGGCTGCCAGAAAGCTGGAGGAACAGCGGCGGATAGAGGCTGAAAAGAATGAGCCGGAGGAGCCGGATCTTGAGGCCATTGTCGGTGCAACGCTCGAGCCGCTGGTCGTCGAAACACCACGGCCTTCCGCAGCGCCCCCGCCGCCTTTCCGGGCTGCGGTGGATGACGATGATCGTCGTGGCAAGAAGAAGGAACGCGAGAAGCCGCTGGGCGATGGACTCGGTTTTGACAGCCAGCGCGGCAAGTCCAAGGTCAAGAAAAAACTCAAGGCCGGCAGGGCGGCCGTGATGCCGGAATCGCGTCATGGTTTCGAGCGGCCGACCGCCCCCGTCGTGCGCGACGTCAGCATCCCCGAAGCGATCACGGTCTCCGACCTCGCTCAGCGGATGTCGGTCAAGGCAACAGAGGTCATCAAGACACTGATGAAAATGGGCGTCATGGCGACCATCAACCAGATCCTGGATCAGGACACGGCCATTTTGGTGGTCGAGGAACTCGGACATACGGCGATCCGCCAGGTCGAGGATGTCCTGGAGGCCGAGATCGAGGCCACGCTGAACCTGGCCTCCCAGGCCGAGCAGCTACCCCGCGCCCCTGTCGTCACGATCATGGGGCATGTCGATCACGGCAAAACCTCGCTGCTCGACTACATCCGCAAAAGCCGAGTGGCGGCGGGCGAAGCCGGCGGCATTACCCAGCATATCGGTGCCTATCAGGTGAAAACCGATCATGGGACCGTAACCTTTCTGGACACACCGGGCCATGCGGCCTTCACCGCCATGCGTGCCCGTGGCGCGCAAGCGACAGATATTGTGGTGCTGGTGGTTGCGGCCGATGATGGGGTCATGCCGCAAACCCGTGAGGCCATCGATCATTCCCGCGCCGCCGGCGTACCAATAGTGGTGGCCGTTAACAAGGTGGACAAGCCCGAGGCAGACCCCGAGAAGGTCAAGCAGGAACTCACCAACTTCAACGTCATTCCGGAAGAGTGGGGTGGTGATTGTCAGTTCGTCGAGGTTTCGGCGAAAACCGGACAGGGCATTGATGGCCTGATCGACGCCATTCTGCTGCAAGCCGAAGTGCTGGAGTTAAAGGCCGCGCGCGAAATACCTGCTACCGGCGTGGTGTTGGAATCCAAACTGGAAAAGGGCCGGGGGCCGGTGGCCGATATCCTGATTCAGCAGGGTCATCTCAAGAAAGGGGACTTCCTGCTTTGTGGCATGGAATTCGGTCGTGTACGGGCCATGTTCAATGAAAACGGCAAGCCGCTTAAAGAAGCGGGGCCGTCCTGTCCTGTCGAAGTGCTGGGCTTGTCGGGCGCGCCGAATGCAGGCGATGAATTCATCGTCGTCGCGGATGAGCGCAAGGCGCGCGAAATCGCCATGCAGCGGGAAGAGAAGTTGCGCAGCAGCAAGCTGGCCGAGCAGCAGGCGCTCAAGCTCGACAACATTTTTGCCCGCATGGAGAGCAGTGCCGAGAGCGTCGATCTCAATATCATCATCAAGGCGGATGTGCAGGGCAGTCTGGAAGCTCTGCGCAGTTCATTGAGCGAATTGTCCACCGACAAGGTCAAGGTCAAGATTATTGGTGGGGGCGTGGGTGGCATCAATGAGTCAGATGCCAACCTGGCGCTGGCTTCCAACGCCATCATCATCGGTTTCAATGTCCGTGCCGATGGTGGTGCCCGCAAGTTGATCGAGGAACGTGGCGTCGACCTGCATTACTACAGCATCATTTATGAGGCGATCGACGAGATCAAGAAGTCGCTCAAGGGTATGCTGGAACCGGAGTTCCGCGAGCAGATCGTCGGCAATGCCGAGGTACGCGATGTGTTCCGCCATCCGAAGTTCGGCGCCATTGCCGGCTGCATGGTCACGGAAGGTTTTGTCAAGCGGAATTTGCCGATACGTGTGCTGCGCGACAATGTGGTGATCTTCGAAGGCCAACTGGATTCGCTCCGTCGCTTCAAGGATGACATTGCCGAAGTCAAGGCCGGTATGGAGTGCGGCATGGGAGTCAAGAACTACAATGAGATCAAGGTCGGCGACCAGATCGAGGTGTTCGAGAAGGTTCAGGTTCCGCACTGATGCCAAGGGAGTTCAGTCGCAGTGACCGGGTCGCCTCCCAGATGCAAAGGGAGATGGCGGATCTGATTCGTGCCCAGGTCAAGGACCCGGAACTCGGCATGATCACGCTGAGTGATGTTGAATTGAGTCGTGACCTGGCGGTGGGCAAGCTCTATGTCAGTTTTCTCGGGGCGAAATTGCCACCGAACAAGTGCATCAAGCAGCTCAATGAAAGGGTGCCTGAGTTGCGTCGGGAACTGGGTAAGCGGATCCGTATCCGTGTTCTCCCTGAGCTGCGCTTTGTCTATGACGATTCTGTAGAGCGGGGCATGCATATGGATGCCCTCCTGCAGGGTCTCAGTCGCGAAAATGAGCATCCGGATGAGGTTGATGGTCCGGAATGAGTGAAGGTCGACTGGAGCGCCGCGCCATCAATGGCGTGTTACTGCTGGACAAGGCCGGCGGCTTTTCTTCCAACTCATCTCTGCAAAAGGTCAAACGGCTATTCAGGGCCCGTAAGGCCGGACATACCGGCAGCCTTGACCCGTTGGCCAGTGGTCTTTTGCCCGTCTGTTTTGGTGAGGCGACCAAGCTGTCAAGCTACCTGCTGGATACCGATAAGCGCTATGAGGTGCGTATCCGGTTGGGTGCGGAAACCGATACGGCGGATGCCGAAGGGACGGTGACTCTGACGCGCCCCGTTCCGGAAATGAGTGAGACGCTGATTGAAAATGTCCTGCAAGAATTTCGCGGTGAAGGAGAGCAAATCCCCCCGATGTATTCGGCCCTGAAACACCAGGGTCAGCGACTATACGATCTCGCACGCAAGGGGGTCGAAGTGGACCGGCCCGCGCGGCCGATCACGATTCATGCGCTGAGGCTTCTGCGTTTTGATGAGGCCAGCATGGAGCTGGACGTGCACTGCTCCAAAGGGACTTATATCCGAACTCTCGCCGAGGACATTGGACGTGCTCTGGGTTGCGGCGGTCATGTCGAAGTGCTGCATCGCACGGGGGTGGGTTCGCTCGATGTCGCGGACGCCTTGACCATGGATCAGTTGGAAGTGATGTCGCCCGAAGAGCGCGACGAGGCTCTGTTGCCCATGGATGGATTGGTCAATCACCTGCCGGCGCTGGAGTTCAATGAGGCCATGAGTCTGCTGCTTTGTCAGGGAAATCCTCTTTTCGTGCCTCAGGCGCCTACCCAGGGTTGGGTCAGGTTATATGGCCGCAGCGCAGGGTTTATTGGTCTGGGTGAGGTGCTGGATGATGGCCGCATTGGCCCTCGCCGCATGTTCAAAAGGCCTTAATGAGCCTTTGGTTTGGAGGCTGTGAATCAAATGGTTGGTCATCATGAAGGCTTTTGATTGATTATCAGGGGTCTGAAAAGTTAAAATTGTGTGTTTTGTTGAAGTGTGAGTTTTTAGGAGTCGAAAATGCCTTATACCGCTACCGAAAAGAGCGCTGTCGTAAAAGACTATCAGCGCGCCGCCAATGACACGGGTTCTCCCGAGGTTCAAGTGGCTTTGCTGACCGCTCGCATTAACCACCTGACCCCGCACTTTGTGCAAAACAAAAAGGATCACCACTCCCGTCGTGGTCTCCTGCGTTTGGTCAATCAACGTCGTAAATTGCTGGACTACCTCAAGAGCAAGGATGTTGATCGTTACAAAAATCTGATCGAGAGACTGGGTCTGCGTCGCTAATTCGTAATCTTAAGGTATTTTTGTGAATCCAATCCGGAAACAGTTCAAGTACGGCGAGCACCAGGTCACCCTGGAATATGGCGAAATTGCTCGGCAGGCCGATGCGGCCGTCCTCGTCGATATGGCGGGTACCGTGGTTCTCGTGACAGCGGTAGGCAAGAGGGAAGCTTCTCCTGACACCGATTTCTTCCCACTGCGAGTGGATTATCAAGAGAAGGCTTATGCTGCCGGAAAGATCCCGGGTGGATTCTTCAAGCGCGAGGGTCGTCCTACAGAAAAGGAAACCCTGACTGCCCGCCTGATCGATCGTCCCGTCCGTCCGTTGTTCCCGGAAGGATTCAACAATGATGTCCAGATCACCGCGACGGTTATGTCGTTGAATCCGGAAGTGGATGCCGATATTCCCGCCCTCATCGGTGCCTCTGCCGCACTGTCGCTGTCCGGTCTGCCTTTCAAGGGCCCGATTGGCGCGGCCAGAGTTGGGTTTATCGATGAAAAGTATGTGCTGAACCCGACCGCCTCCCAGTTGGACGACTCCCTGCTGGATCTGGTGGTTGCCGGTACTGAAAACGCCGTGCTCATGGTGGAATCGGAAGCCGACATGCTGACCGAGGACGAGATGCTCGGTGCGGTCATTTTCGGTCACGAACAGATGCAGACGGTGATCCGTGCCATACGCGAAATGGCGGCGGAAGTGGGCGTCAAGAACTGGGAATGGGTGGCTCCTGATCAGGAGGAGACTCTGGTACAAGCGGTCCAGCATCATGCCGGTCCGGCCATCAGCGCGGCCTACCAGATCGCCGACAAACAGGCGCGACAGGCCGCGATCAAGGAAGCCCGTAAGCAGGTGGTCGAAGCGTTGACCGCCGATGGCAAGCACACCTCCAATGCTGTGCGAGGTATCTTTGAGCAGTTGGAATACGACAGCGTCCGGGCACGAATCCTGGACGAATCTAAGCGAATTGACGGTCGCGATCTGTCCACAGTTCGCCCCATCACCATTCGCACAGGTGTGTTGCCGAGAACCCATGGATCGGCCTTGTTCACTCGGGGAGAAACCCAGGCTTTGGTGGTTGCGACTCTGGGTACTGGCCGCGATGCACAGGTAATCGATGCTCTTGAAGGTGAGTACAAGGAAACCTTCCTGTTTCATTACAACTTCCCTCCCTACTGCGTGGGCGAGATCGGCATGATGGGTTCACCGAAGCGCCGCGAAGTCGGCCATGGTCGACTGGCGAAACGGGGTGTCCAGGCGGTCATGCCTGATCCGGATGAGTTCCCCTATGTGATCCGGGTGGTGTCTGAAATCACCGAATCGAACGGTTCCAGCTCCATGGCGTCAGTGTGTGGATCGAGTCTGGCGCTGATGGATGCCGGTGTGCCGACTCTGGCCCCGGTTGCCGGGATTGCCATGGGGTTAATCAAGGAGGGCGATCGCTATGCTGTTCTTTCCGACATCATGGGAGATGAGGATCACCTCGGTGATATGGATTTCAAGGTGGCCGGTACCCAGGACGGGATCACCGCATTGCAGATGGACATCAAGATCGATGGAATCACGTCCGAGATCATGCGCAAGGCGCTGGAACAAGCCAAGGCGGGTCGATTGCATATCCTGGGCAAGATGGCGGAGGCCCTCTCCGCACCGCGCCAGGAAATGTCTGATTACGCACCCCGTATCATCAGCTTCAACATCGATCCGAGCAAAATTCGTGATGTGATTGGGAAGGGTGGGACAACCATCCGAGCCATCACCGAAGAGACTGGGGCCAGTATTGATCTGAGCGATGATGGATTGGTGAAGGTGGCCTCCGTGGATCGCGAAGCCGGAGATGAGGCACGTCGTCGTATCGAGGCGATTATCGCGGAAGTCGAAGTCGGCAAAATCTATGAGGGCAAGGTGGCTCGTCTGATGGATTTCGGTGCGTTTGTGACCGTTTTGCCCGGCAAGGATGGCCTGGTGCACATTTCACAAATTTCCGACGAGCATGTCGAGAAAGTCAGCGACAAGCTGGCTGAAGGCGACATCGTTCGCGTCAAGGTACTCGAAATCGACCGTCAGGGCCGTGTCCGCTTGAGTATGAAAGCGGTGGAAGCCGAAGAGTAGTCGGGCTTTCGCAGCAGGGTTCAGAAGGGGCGACCGGTTCGCCCCTTTTGTGTTTCTGATGCCGAAAAATCAGACCGGCTGCTTGTAGGGTGCCCCGGGGATTTCTCGAACCAGCTTGGGAACGAGGTAGCCGGGTAATTGTTTCCTCAGTTCATCCATGAGTTGCCTGGCTTGCCCTTCGGGTACTTCAAAATGTGCCGTGCCGGTGACCCGGTCAAGCAGGTGCAGATAGTAGGGTAAAGCGCCAGATTCAAAGAGCTTTTCGCTTAATTCGACAAGGGAATCAGCACTGTCATTGATGCCGCGCAGGAGTACGGATTGATTGAGCACAGTCATGCCCAACCGCGTCATCGCTAGTATTGCTTGCCCCACCGGACCATCCAGTTCATGAGGGTGATTGGCGTGGATTACCATCACCACCCGTAAACGCGCTGTGCCAAAAAGCGCCAGAAGTTCTGAATCCACGCGGCTTGGCAGCACGATGGGCAGTCTTGAATGAATGCGTAGTCGGCGTACGTGAGGTATGCGGTTGATGGATGAAACGAGTCCTGCCAGACGTTGGTTGCTCAATACCAAGGGGTCACCACCGCTAAGGATGACCTCCTGAATGGAAGGATCTTCGCCAATGCTCTCAAGGGCAGCGAGTTCCCGGCTTTTGACAAGCTGTTGTCCTTCGTAAGGAAATTCACGGCGAAAGCAATACCGACAGTGAATCGCACAGGCGCCGGTGGTGACGAGCAAAGCCCTTCCCTGATATTTGTGGAGTACGCCGGGATGAGATACGGAACTGAGGTCGCCAACCGGGTCGCTGTTGAATCCAGGTGCCTCCAGTTTTTCCGCGATATCTGGTAATACTTGCCGTAATAACGGATCATTGAAATCGCCTTTGCGGATACGTTCGGCATAGGCCTTGGTGACCCGAAATGGAAAATGACTAGTTGCGGCAATCGGGTCGAAGTTGTCTGTTGCCAAACCGAGAAACCTCAGCAATGCAACCGGATCGGTGAAGCTATCGGCGAGTTCGCTTTGCCAGCTGGGGGTCATTGAAAATACTCGAATGATTCATAAGGAACGGCCTGTCCATTATAATGGCGGGCTTTAATTGAGCTAATCACAGCGTAGAGGCACGAATGGCGACAGTCAGCACCAGCGAATTCAAAAACGGGTTGAAGTTGATGATGGACGGTGATCCGTACACCATCCTCGAAAACGAATTCGTCAAACCCGGCAAGGGACAGGCTTTCAACCGCGTCAAGCTGCGCAATTTGAAGTCAGGACGTGTTATCGAGCGTACATTCAAGTCCGGTGAAACCATGGAGACGGCGGATGTCGTCGATACGGACATGCAATACCTCTATAACGACGGCGAGCTATGGCATTTCATGGTCGTTGAGACGTTCGAGCAATACGCCGCCGATGCTGCGGCCGTCGCCGACGCCCAGAAATGGCTCAAGGAACAGGATATCTGTCAGGTCACACTCTACAACGGCAATCCGATTGCTGTATCGCCGCCCAACTTCGTTGAACTCAAGATCGTCGAAACCGACCCCGGTGTAAGAGGTGATACCTCGGGCGGTGGTGGAAAGCCGGCTACTCTCGAGACGGGCGCGGTGGTCAGGGTGCCGCTGTTCATCCAGACGGAGGAAGTCATCAAGGTCGATACCCGGAATGGGGAGTACGTCGGCCGGGTCAAGTAGCCCTTACTCTTTGGAGTCGCCGCTCTTCCCATGGATAGTGTTGAGCGGATGACTAACAATCGGGAGATCTCTGCTTGACGCAAAAAGCTCGTTGGGCACCGGCCTGTTCCGTCCAGGCGATGGCCGATCGGGCAAAACTCAATGCAAACATTCGACGGTTTTTTGCCGGACGCCAAGTCATGGAGGTTGAAACTCCGTTGCTTGGGGCCTGCACCGTGACTGATCCGGCGCTACATGCATTCAAGACATCCTTCCATCTCCCCGGGCAGAAAATAGGGCAGCCACTGTTTCTGCAGACTTCGCCTGAGTTTGCTATGAAACGGCTTCTAGCGGCCGGTTCGGGTTCCATCTATCAGATTTGCAAGGCGTTCCGTAACGAAGAAAGCGGACGTCACCACAATCCTGAATTTACCCTGCTTGAATGGTACCGGGAGGGCTTCACCCTTGATGATCTAATAAGTGAAGTGGAGTCTTTGGTGGCCGAAATAAAGCCCGAGGACTTTGCTCTTAACCCCCCTGAACGACTGACCTATGTGGAGGCCTTCAGTGCCCATCTGGGTATTCACCCTCTCGATGCCACCCTCGATGAGCTAGCCGGGATTGCCGTTGCCCGAAATATCCCGGAGGCCACAGCGCTCTGCGGGGGTGACCGCTCAATCTGGTTGGACCTGTTGTTCAGCTATTTCGTCCAGCCGTTCCTTGGGCAGGGACGGCTGACTAGTGTTTACCACTATCCTGCCTTCATGCCCTCCCTGGCTCATACCTGTCCTGATGATGAAAGCTTTGTCGAGCGTGTGGAGATTTTTCTGTCCGGCATGGAGTTGGGTAATGGTTTTCATGAACTGACAAATGCCGGGGAACAAAGCGCTCGATTTCAGCGAGATCGGCAACAACGCAAAGCCCAAGGGTTACCCATGCCGGACATGGACGAGCGTCTGCTGGCAGCGCTCAGACATGGATTGCCGGATTGCTCTGGGATGGCCATCGGGCTTGATCGTCTATTGATGGCTTTTACACGGCGGCAATCGTTGCCTGAGGTATTGGCTTTTCCACTCGGTCAATCATGAGTGGTTTCGAAATTTTGCGCTTAGCGAAGATGATTACTGACAATGCCGTTTAGTTGTAATAGAATCGCTGGCCTAGTGGAGAGGTGGCCGAGTGGTTGAAGGCGCACGCCTGGAAAGTGTGTATACGTTAATCGCGTATCGAGGGTTCGAATCCCTCTCTCTCCGCCACTTCCAAATTCTAAAAGGCTCACATCTCTTTCGAGGTGCCTCTGAACCCCGCGCCACGCGGGTTTTTCAGTTTTTGGCCCCCGACAAAAAATTCCGCCAAAACCCCAAAAAGGCGTCTCTGAGGCCTTTTGTCTCTAAACCTCATGACTTTAGCCAAATTAGTCATGGGCAAATTTGCATCCACAGGCTGTAAAAAGCACCCTCGATTGGAATCATTTTTGTCGATGGTAACTGCCTGATATAATTCAGGAAAGATCAGGCGATTTCGTTCTGTGGTACGCATCGGACACCCAGAATGAGGATGCAATTCGGGTAAATCGGCGATGAATTTTTACCCCGAACTGACACTAGTTAGCGCTGTGGAACGTACCGGTTTAGACCCCTTAAAATGCCCGATTTATTGATCTATCCTATTGAATCGAAATGTATTCTTATTCCATGAAAGGGGGATTTCGGAGCGAAGGGGATACGAACTTTCTTCGTTCTGAGTACGTAACTTGAGGGCTGAGACGCCCGTTTTCGCCCTGTGTTGCCACCTGTCAGGGATTTGAGTGGTTCATGGGTCCATGGTCCCACTCCCCAACCTTTCGGCGCACACTGGCCCCCATGAACCGATCTGACCTCATTCAACGGCTTGCCGAGATCAACCCAGACTTGCCGCTCGCCACCCTCGACGTGGCCGTCAAAGCCATGCTCGACCAGATGACCGAGACTCTTGTGTCGGGAGGACGGATCGAGATCCGCGGCTTCGGCAGTTTCAGCACCCGCGCCCACGAGGCCAGGCAGGTCCGTAACCCCAAGACGGGTGAGAAACTCTCAATGTCTGCCCGCCGACTCCCGCACTTCAAGCCCGGAAAACCATTGCGCGACAGCGTCAATGGGAACGGGAACTGAGGTGAGTCCACGGATTTACCCCGCAAGACTGAGAACCCTTTCAACGCTCCTGCTCCTCACCGGCTCACTGGCCGTCCAAGCCGAGTGGCAGCCCTATGCCACAGCTGAAGTGGGCGGAGAGCGTTATTACCTGGATCCCGCCACCCTAAAGTCGACTACAGTCGGTTTTACGGTCGTCGTCCTCAGCAGCTACCCGGTCCCGATCAAAGAGAGCTTTGGCACGTTTCAATCGGTTAGATCAGAGATCGAGATGGACTGCACCCACCATCAACTCCGGGATATGGCTATGCGCTTTCACCGAAAACCCATGGCCAAAGGGAAGGTGGTCTTTCAGGAAATGGGCAGCGGCACCTTTCAATCATGGCCGGAAGGCAGCTTGAACGAAATACTCGATCAAGTGATTTGCCAATAAGGTCCACTGGATATCGACGAGCATTAAAAATCCTGAACTTTCAATAAGACCGAAATGGGTAACCCTGCTAAAATTAGCCGCTCCAATAGTATTCCTCATTGAATAGGTAAATATGAACCAAGATCTTTCCCATCTCTCTCTCGAAGAATTACATGCCCTTGCGGCCAGAGCGCAGAAAGCCCTCGAAGACAAACGCAAAGAAAGCCGCCGCGCAGTCATTGCCCAAATCAAAGAACTGGCTGACTCCATCGGCGTCACGGTCACCATCACCACGGATTGTGAAAAGCCCGTATCTGTCCGCAAAGGCAGCAAGGTAGCCCCCAAGTACCGTAACCCGCACAACCTTGACCAGACCTGGACCGGTCGCGGCGTCAAGCCTCGCTGGCTGGTGGCCCTGGTCAATGAAGGTCGTCAGATCGAAGAGTTCTTGATCTAATGTGAATCCCCTGCTGGCTGCCACGCAGTCCGGCAGGGTATCCCCCTAACGCCTGGCTCACCAAGACACTATGAAAACCCTGATTCCAGCGGCCATCCTGATCAGCCTTACCGGCTGCGCTTCCTCAGCCAATAAGGCCCAACATGAGCAAGCTCAGAAAGAACAGCTGCAACTGGCCATCAAGAAGATCGATATCGCCTGCCGTGACAAATATCCGATGGGGACCCCTGGCGCTTTCATGAAACGAAAGCAGTGCCAGCAAATCGGGATTGAAAGTATGGACATGCCTAAAAACTAGAGCATTCCTGCAATTACCCTGACGTTCACCGAGGAGCGCGAAGATGAAGCGGCACTTACTCTCCCTGACGCTCTGCGCACTGGCCTTCAATAGCCAGGCAACTTGTCCCAAACGACTGGCAGGCAAGTATGTCTCATCGGTTGAATACACGATCATGAGCCAAGTGTCCCAACCGCCGGGCTATGACAATCACGTGGCCAACGTCCGCTACGACCTCACCTCCGCAGAGATCAAGCGCAATACCCTGACCTTTGTGAAAGTGTTTACCAGCTATGCCGGCAGTGGTGAGATTGCCAAGGAAGTCGAGGGAAGAAGTTTCCCTGTCACCTACGATGCCAAAACCTGCACCGGGTATTTCGGCGAAAAGACCAATCCGATCTATTTTGTCGTAGGCGATTCCGGCAAAGTCATCAAATCCATGAAGGGCACCACGCCCTTGTCGGCGACCGTCGCGGCCTCATTAGGCGAGTTTATCAAGCAGTAAACTTCTTTTCTAAAGTGAGCCCAGCCATCGACAAAAGAAGCCTCTTTTCGATCATTCTCGTCGGGCTGATCGGCAATGTCATGGAATGGTATGACTTTGCCGTCTATGGCTACTTCGCGGGCATCCTCGGCCAGCAATTTTTCCCGGCCTCCGACCCCTCCGTATCCCTGATTGCCTCGTTTGGTGCATTTGCGGCGGGTTTCCTGATGCGCCCCTTGGGTGGTCTCTTGGTTGGCCGGATTGGCGATGCCCTCGGTCGCCAGGCCGCCATGTCCTTGTCCGTCCTCGCGATGGCCGTGCCCACCGTGCTGATGGCCTTTATCCCGACTTACGCGCAGATCGGCATCGCCGCCCCGATTCTTCTCGTCCTGTTGCGGATCATTCAAGGGCTCTCAGTCGGCGGCGAATATACGAGTTCGCTCATCTACCTCGCTGAGAATGGCCCCAGTCACCGCAAAGCCTTTACCGCCATATGGGGGAGTTGGGGTGCCGTTCTCGGCATGCTGCTTGGATCGGCCATTGGCCTGGCGACCGCTTCCTTGCTGGGGACGGAGGCCCTGGAACAATGGGGCTGGAGAATCCCGTTTGCCGTTGGAGGAATCGTCGCTCTGGTGGGTTGGTGGATTCGGCGACGGCTCCCCGCCGATGTGCCAAAGGCTCCGTCCAAAAGCCCTATCAGGGAGGTCCTGACTAATTACCGCCCGCACATGCTTCGCATTGTGCTGGTGAACATCGGTTTCGGCGTCGCCTACTACACCGTATTTGTCTACGCAGTCACCTACATTCGGAATATCGATCACTTCACCGAAA
>JBIIEQ010000076.1:0-13676 GCA_044237765.1 Methylococcaceae bacterium
ACGGAATCGCCCGCCTCGCTCAAGTCATCGAGGGGGTGGTGTTCAGGGATGGAGTACAGGACAACATCGAGAAGATTGCCGCCTGAGCAAACCTGCTCAGATACACAACAATTGACCATTTCTCCCCCCGGCAGACCATTTCAGCCTGACTGATGGCGCCCCCGCCTGGACCCTCCCTGCTATCGCCAAGATTATTGGCATTGGTCAACAGGAACTGATCACTCATCTACGCAATGGTGGTTCGCGATTCGGCATCCCACATAATCCACACCTCGTTGAAGCCTTTACTACCTATCAATGATCTTTCAAAGGATATGTATAAAGCTGTGTCTTTTATGGACCTGGTCTTAAATCGCTTGATCCAGACTGAGCAGGAGACATCAACCCAGGGCCAAGAGAACATCGCTTTTGGTAATTTCGCCCAGAAGCTTGCGATCAGGACCAACGATGGGGAGCCGATCGGCCTCATGTTTCACCAGCGCCTCAAGCGCTTCGGTGAGCGCGGTGTCTGGTGTCACGGTGGGGAGATCATCTTCCATGAAGACCATGGAAGCACTCAGGTGCTGGAGCGCGTGATCGCCCAGGAAAAGCTTCATATGATTCAGGGCAATGGACCCTTGATAGATGCCTTGATCATCGATGACCCAAACGTGTTGGGTGGAAGATATACAGAATAATCCGCTGACCTTTTCGGCGGTATCCGTCGTGTTGATCACCGCCGCGGGTTCTGCCAGCAGATCTGAAACATGCATCAGGTAAGGGAGCTGGGTTCGGATTTCACCCAGGGTGCGTGCATAGACGGAGACGGGCCTAATGGCGGCGGCAAGATACCTGGCCGACACGGCGGCCAGGATGAGTGGGAACAGAAGATTCGCATCCAACGTCATCTCGAAAATCATGAGTGTCGCCATGAGTGGCGCCAGCGTGGTGCCCGAAAGAAAGGCCCCCATGCCTAAAGCCGCGTAAGTCACGGTGTCGCCACCGAACCCAGGGCAAATGACTTCCAGCAAAACGCAATACAACCAGCCCAGGCAGGCACCGATTAGCAATGTCGGCGTGAAAACCCCGCCGACCGTGCCGGTCCCCACAGCACCAGCGGTGGCGATGATCTTCAGAACGAGGATGCCCAGGACAAAATTCCAGGTGGGCGACTCATTCAAAAGGGCCTCAACGACGGCATGGCCGTTGCCCCAGACCTCTGGCGATTTCAGTGAAATCAGCCCAACCATCAAGCCGCCAAGCCCCAAACTGACAGGCAAGGGCAAGGATAACGACTGGAAAAATCGACGCGAGATGTCGAGAACGGCCAGAAATACGGGGGCCAGAACACCTGCCAGGAGTCCCAGCCCGAATACCGGCAGCAAATCGATCTGTTCCGGCACGGAAAAACCCGGCGAGGTAAAGATGGGGCGCAGTCCGATCCAGTGACGAATGACGACCGTCGCGATGACGGCGGAGACGATGAGGGGACCGAGGGCTTCTACAGCCAAAGTCTGCAACACGACCTCGGCGATAAACAGGCTGCCGGCCAGCGGGGTGTTGTAGGCCGCTGCCATGCCGGCTGCCCCGCCGCAGGCCACCAATAAGCGTAATCGCGGGCGGGAAAACCGAAACAGGCGACCGATGCTGGAAGCGGCCAATGCCGAGAACTGAACCATCCCGCCTTCGCGCCCGATCGAAGAGCCCGAGCTGATGGAGAGCAGGGAAGACAGAAGTCGCGTCAGGGTGGGCTTGACTGATATCACGCCATCGCCCAAACGGATGACTTCCAGATAATCTTGCGATCGCATTCCCTTGAACAGGCGGCCACCGAGCCACAACGCAAAGCCAGCGGCCACTCCCCCTAGTGTGGGAATCACGACACGCATGATCGGCGTGAGGCTTTCGGCAATCGCCACGATGTCCCTGGATTGCCCGGTCAGCAGCCATTTCAGACCAATATTGGCTTCGCGGAACAACGCCGAGCATAAGCCACCCGCGGCACCGACCAAGGCGGCCCACAGCAACATGCTATCCATGCCCGATCGAGTCCAGGCCGCTTGCAGCCGAAGACGAATCGCCAGCACAAAATATGTGATGGGCCTTAGCATCCAGAAAAAGGAATTGTTGACCATCGCGGCAAGTATTCGGGCCTCATGACCGGCCAGACAAAAGGCGAGGATCGATCACCCTCGGCCAGGTGATTAATGCAGCGGCAGGGCGACATTCTTGAACAGGTCTTCCCAATCCTTCTTCTCTCGAATGTGCATGGCCTGATCAATGATGTCCCGGCTGAGGTGTGGGGCGAACAGGCGGATGAAATCGTAAAGGAATTCACGCAGAAACATATCCCGGCGCAACACTACCTTGGTGATGCTGGGAGCAAACAGATGACCGGCCTCAATCGCGGTCAGGTCGGCATCCATCACCGGATCATGAGCCATGTGGGCGACGATGCCGATGCCCAGCCCTAAGCGGACGTAGGTTTTGATGACATCGGCATCGACGGCCGTCAGTGCAATTTGCGGGTGCAGTCCTGCTTTTTCGAAGGCACGATCCAGCTGCGAACGTCCGGTAAAACCGAAGGTATAGGTAATGATGGGGTACTCGGCGAGTTTCTCCAGGGTTAATTTGGGCTGCTTTGCCAGGGGATGATCATGCGGGACCAACACGCTGCGGTTCCATTGGTAACAGGGCAGGGTGACCAGGTTTTCAAAAAGATCAGTGCCTTCGGTTGCAATGGCCAGATCGACCAGGCCACGGGATGCCTGTTCGGCAATTTGACTTGGCGTCCCCTGATTGATCGTGAGCTTGATGTTCGGGTATTGCCGCATGAACGCCTGAATCACCGGCGGCAAGGCGTAGCGTGCCTGGGTATGGGTTGTCGCAATGGAAAGCTCACCCACCTCCTTGTTCAGGACATCATTGGCGATTTGCCGAATGTCATTCACTTTCGCGAGGATTTCACCAGCCACTGTCACGACCTGCTGACCGCCGGGGGTCAGTCCGGTGAAATGTTTGCCGCTACGAATAAAGATGTCGATCCCCAGTTCATCCTCAAACAGACGTATCTGCTTGCTGATGCCCGGTTGCGAGGTGAAAAGACTTTCGGCCGTCGCAGTGACATTCAGTTCATTCTGGGCGACTTCCCAGATGTAGCGCAGCTGCTGCAATTTCATGTGCCGAACCTATCAACGGATGATTGGATATGGAGTAACTATAGGTGTTGCCTCAATCATCTTGATCCTCATATTCCGTGACCTGGTCGGTGGCTTCCTTGCAACTGACGTTCGCATTGGGATGATAATTACAGACGTATTTAACGCCCTTGCAGGTCGCCAACCAGTGCTGTAGGTGCTCAGCTGAGGCAATTTCGTTGGCAACCTTGATATCTTCCTCGGGACAGCCGATGGCATTCGCAGCAAGGCTTTTAGAGTTGATTGTATTGCAGCCTGCAAACAGTGTAACGGCGGCCATCACAATTGGTAAGGTGTGTTTTTTCATTGGTTTATTGCATTTGCGAATTTCGCGCCCATGGTTCTCTCCTGGGAAATTTTTCATGTCCTGACATGGGATCAATTTCGATTGAGGGCGGGAATATCCCCGACCTTATACTGCCTGACGGAAAACAGAGTTGAATGAAGATCCCGCGTCATACCAACTGCCCTGAACATAGTCAGGATTGATGATCCCGATGATTTCCGCTTCGCTATCGGCTCTGACGCCGCCGATCAGTACTTGTGTGTCCACATGGCGTATGGCGGCGAAAAGCGCATTGCGACGGCGTTGGCCACCATGATCCTGATAGGCACGCAGGAAGAATCCTGCACTGAATCTCACATAGTCTGGTGCGAGTCGGTGAAGGAATTGTGAGCGGAATCGCTCGACAAATTCCGGTCTGACCTGCTCGTCGAACTTTACAGCCGTTGAATAACCTCGCTCGCGGTAGTTTCGCAGCCTTTCGAGCAGCAGCAAGAGTTGCGATTCATAAACCGGGTTGATGGTCAGGCTGATGACAATTCGTCGAAGGGGGAGGCCGCAGCGCCGAATGATGTCTTCAAAGTAGGCACCGTGATCCTTCTTGACGGTCAGCACATGGTGCGGATGGACATGGAGAAAAAGGCTGCTGTCATCCTCGTTGAGGGTCAGGTAATTCAGCATGTGAACCGTGCGGCTCAGACGATCCAGGCTGACAATATTGGGCATTTCCTCTCCGTAAAGGAGTCGGGTGGTGTCAACCGAGTTGGCGGGCGTAAAGACCAAGGGTGCGGTATCGCGCCCCGTGATCAGCTCGGGACTGGCATGCAGGCGGACGGGCTTGAGTTCGCTGGTAAATGTCAGATTGCCGAAGCGGCCATGAACTTGATGGCCATCGTATTCGAGTGGAGCTGTTTCCAGATTGTTTTCAGCGATGAAGCGTTCATTGAACGTATCGACAAGATGTTGTAGTGGCATGATGTAAATCTCCAATTAACCAGGGTTTAGACGATATTCAGAAGGGTTTGCAAATCCCCTGCAACATCGCTCATGGCCCGCGTCCTGTGGCTCGTTGGTTTGTGGAGCGGAGTTTGATTGCCTTGGGCCGAAAGCCTGTCCGATCAAAAGAGCCTGCGACTCATCCCCAAGTCTGAGCGATACCCACGACTTGGCATCGGGGTTGTCACTGACGAATATGAGGACGAATCGGCTCATCAGCGTTGCGGACTACTTGGCGGCGCCGTAAATCTTGTCGAAGATGCCGCCATCCGCGAAGAACTTCTTCTGGGCCTTGTCCCAGCCGCCAAACACTTCGTCGATGGTGAATAACTGAATATTCGCAAACTCGCCGGCATGTTTGGCCAGAATGGCCTTGTCGCGGGGGCGATAGTGATGTTTGGCGGCCAGTTCCTGTCCGACCGGGCTGTAGAGATATTCCAAGTAACCTGTTGCAACAGCCTTAGTTCCGTGACGCGCTGTTACGGTGTCAACAATTGTCACCGGGGGTTCAGCCAGAATGCTGGTGGACGGGGCAATGATTTCGAAGTTATCGGCACCAAATTCCTTCAGGGTCAGATAGGCTTCATTTTCCCAGGTGATCAGTACATCACCGATTTCACGCTCGGCAAAGGTGATGGTCGAGCCACGGGCACCGCTATCGAGT
This sequence comes from Methylococcaceae bacterium, assembly GCA_044237765.1. Classification (GTDB taxonomy): domain Bacteria; phylum Pseudomonadota; class Gammaproteobacteria; order Methylococcales; family Methylococcaceae; genus UBA6136. Next base: position 5,120 of record JBIIEQ010000076.1, read on the forward strand.
ACCGGCGCGTTTTTGTAGATTTTTGTGACCAGTTCCTGTGCAGCGGCTTCACTGCCCAGTTTCTTTAGGGCAGAACCCCAGGCGGCCAGGAAGTTCCAGCGGGCGCCCCCCGAGGTTTTCGGGTTGGGTGTCACGATGGTGACGCCGGGCTTGGCCAGGTCATCCCAATCCTTGATGTCTTTCGGATTTCCCTTGCGGACAAGGAGCAGCATGGTGGAGGTGTACGGGGCACTGTTGTGTGGCAGACGCTGTTGCCAGTGTTCGGGGATGAGTTTTCCCTTTTCATGCAGTTGATCGACATCGTACTGAAGGGCCAGGGTCACTACATCGGCATCCAGTCCGTCAATGACGGCGCGCGCCTGTTTGCCGCCTCCGCCGTGGGATTGTTTGACCGTGACATCGTCGCCGGTTTTTTCCAGCCAGTATTTGGCGAATGCCTTGTTGTACTCTTCGTAGAACTCCCGAGTGGGATCGTAGGAGACGTTCAGAAGATCAATGTGATCGGCCCTCGCCGGCTGTGTTAGCCAGGGGGGCGTCAATGTAAATGTCAAAATCCCCGCTAGGAGGATGGAGCGAGATCTGTTCATGGTGATGTTCCTTTGGTTTTGGTTATTTGTCTTTCAAATGTTGAGCTGAACCCATCACACCTCAGCTGAGCTTGGGGGCATAAGCCGAGGTGTGCGTGTCTTTTGCCTGGGATTCAGTTCGAATTAGAAGCCGAGCTGAACACGAGTCTGGAAGACCTTTTCAGTATCGCGGTCAATGACCTTTGTGGTCCTGAGGTTGTTGTCATCCAGTTCCGCGGCCCCGCCATCAAAGCTGGTCTGCGAATAGTCGAACATCAACTTGACGTTGGGGTTGAGCCACCAGTTGGCGCCCAGGGCCCAGGTTGCGGCAGATGAGACCGAGTTTCTGGGGTCGGCGAACGGGTAAATGGGTTTTTCTGCCGTGCCAATATTCTTGAAGGTCGCCTGATCAAAATTGATGGGGCTGAATCTTGCGGCCAATACCCAAGAGCCCCACTCGCCCTCAAACGGATCAAAGTTGTGCCGTGGCTTGATGCCCTGGTTAAGGAATACGTTGTTTTCTCCTGTGAGCGCATAGTCAACGGTGATGTTCCAGGCATTGATCGTCTCGTTCATCGAGTATTTGTTGAGGCTTTGCCCTTTCTCAAGCACCTGGTTGGCGATGTCCTGATTGGTGGTGGCATATTCACCGACCAGCTTGAATGGTCCGTAAATCCAATAGGCCTGAGGGTAAAGTCGAAACGCGGTACCGTCAGCCTTGGTGCCCGTGGTCAAAACCGCAGGCTTGCTGTTGGGCACCGTTACAACTCCGGTGTAGTTAAAAATATTTTGCAAGCCAGGACTCTGATAGCTCGAAAGCGCCACATCGTTGGGGTCGCCATAAGTGCCGGCCATGCCGATGCCCAGTCCTTCCAGCGGTTCGATGCCGGAATGCAGGAACGGGTGCGAGAAGATACGTCCCTGGAAGTCCTTGGAGTCGTTGCTATCCGAGTACAGGCTGCCATTGTTGCTGGTGCCGTTGAAGACACCGACCTGATAGCTGAAAAAGTCCGGGTACATGTACATCGGGAAGTTGCCGGTGATCGTCTGATTTCGACCGGTCATGGCAAAATCGCTGGGGTATCCCGGGCGATCAAACTCGCCGTGCAGCAAGAAGCCCATTTCACGGTTTGGCGCCAATTGGGTGGGGAATGCGCGCTCGACAAAGCTCAAGTTGGTCGCACTAATCAAGCGTTCAAGGCTTACCGGCGCCTTCATGATGCCGGCGGCAAGACTGGCTTCGCGGAAGTAACGCAGATCTGCGACGGCATCGAAGATTCTAGGTGACGTGGTGCCGCTGGGGCCGGGTGCGAAATCCGGCATGATGCGGTAGTCGAGGTATTTCCAGACCGTGCCTTCGATGATGGGACGGATACGTCTCATGTAGAAATTGTTTGGAAGATCGGAACCATTCTGCGCGATGGGTTGACTGCCCTCGTCATCAAAGTAGAAGCTGGCGTCGGCCTGGATCAGGGCCCGCAGATACATGATGAAGTTTTCATCCGATGAAACGACCTTCAGGCCCTGACTGCCGAGCTCCACTTCTTTGGGAAGTTTTAGCCACTTCTTGTCGGCTTCTTCCTTGTCCACCTCATATTTTCGTTCCAGTAACTTGACCTTCTGGTCCAGTTCCTTGACCTTCTGATCCTTGCTGGCCACTGCGGCAACAGCGGAATCGCTGGTTGATTCATAGCCTGACACAGACGGGTGACGAGACGCATAGGCCGGTTCCTTGGCGCCGCTGTGCTTCTTGAGCTTCTGGTTTTCTGCTTCCGTTTGCTCCAGTCGACGTTCCAGTTGCTGGATGTGCTGTTCAAGCTTTTCGAAACGTTGGCTGTCGGTGAGCGCCAGTGCCGGGCCAGTGAGACCGATGGCAGCGGTTCCGGCGCCCGCTGCCACAAGTGTGGACCATCGTTTTTTCATGTTGGTAACCCTTGGGAGTTTTATTATTTATAGGAAAGCGCTTCCGGTGGTCCGGTCAGTCGGCTTTCATTTATTGGGATTGAGTGAGTGCCGCCTCGGTTGAGGTGGGCGATTTGTGGTGCTCGATTCAGAGCGCGAGTTTGCTCAGATCCGGATTCCCAAACGGGATATTGAGTCGAAGCCGTTCCTTGCGCTCGATCAGGACGATGCGTCCTTCGTGGACGGTGATCTCCACCGAGCCGAATTGCAGGTCACGCAAGGCGTCGACAATTTTTTCCAGGGCCTGAACAGGATCCTCTGGCAGTCGTGCGTGTCGGGTTCGTTCGCTCATAAATGGATTGATGCGCTCCGCGTCGGTTAAGGATGGCCATGTACCCGATGTAGTTTCGGGTCCAGGACTTCACTTCCGGACGAAAGCCTAGCAATTGAAAATCGATATCCAAAATACTGAATAGTCAGATGCATATAGCCAAATGCTATAAATCTTCGGGTGTCAGGTAGGGGAAGAGGTGATTCTGAAATGGCATAAGCTAATGCCGAAAAATTCTTTTTGATGATTAAAACGGCTTGCTAGAGTGCCATCCTCATTGCAGTCCTCAAGGAGTCAGCGGGTGGCGATCACATTCAAAAAGCGCGGGGTGTTGCCGGGGTTTTCACTCACGCTGGGCTTCAGCATTCTTTACCTGAGCCTGATTGTGCTGATCCCCTTGTCAGCGACTTTTTTCAAGGCGGCGACCTTGGGCTGGGGCGGATTCTGGGAGGTCATCTCTCACCCGCGGGTACTGGCCTCCTACAAGCTAACTTTCGGTGCGTCTCTGGCCGGGGCGGCCATCAATGCCGTGTTTGGCTTGCTGGTGGCGTGGGTGTTGGTCCGTTATGACTTCTTCGGCAAGAGACTGGTGGATGCGCTGGTGGACCTGCCGTTTGCTCTGCCCACCGCTGTGGCCGGCATTGCGCTGGCTACGCTGTATTCCAGCAAGGGCTGGGTCGGTCATTTTCTGGCCCCCTACGGTATCAAGATCGCTTACACCCCCTTGGGCGTCGTGGTGGCGCTGACCTTCATCGGACTGCCTTTTGTGGTCAGGACCGTGCAGCCCGTGCTTGAGGATTTCGAGAGTGAGCTGGAAGAGGCGGCCGTCAGCCTGGGCGCTACCCGTTGGCAAACCTTCACTAAAGTCATTTTTCCGCCCCTGGCACCAGCTCTGCTGACTGGGTTTGCTCTCGCTTTCGCCCGTGCGGTGGGCGAATACGGGTCGGTCATCTTTATCGCCGGCAACATCCCGATGGTGTCGGAAATCACGCCGCTGCTGATCATCACCAAGCTCGAGCAATACGACTATGCCGGTGCAACGGCGCTGGCGGTTTCCATGTTGCTGGTGTCCTTTGTGCTGCTGCTGGCCATCAATGCTCTGCAGCGCCGAGCGCATTTACGCAAGGCCTGATTCTCTACCCCTGACCGTAGGAGATTGTTCGTCATGTCGACTGCCGTGGCTGCTGCCCCCCGTGCCTTCAATCCCGCCCGAGGTGAACCCGCCTGGGTGCGCTGGACATTGATCGTCATCGCTCTCGCGTTTTTGCTGGGTTTCCTGTTCCTGCCGATGGCCGTGGTGTTTGTGCAGGGTTTCAGCAAGGGCTGGACCGTCTTTTGGGAAGCGCTGACCGAGGAGAATGCCTTGCTGGCTGCCCGGCTGACGTTAATCACGGCGCTGATTGCCGTTCCTCTTAACCTGGTGTTTGGTCTTGCAGCTGCCTGGTCCATCGCCAAGTTTGAGTTTCCAGGAAAAAGTCTTCTGATCACCCTCATCGACCTCCCGTTTTCGGTGTCCCCGGTGGTATCAGGCTTGATCTATGTGCTGATGTTCGGGGCGCAGGGTTGGTTTGGTCCCTGGCTGCAAGAGCATGACATCAAGCTGATCTTTGCCGTGCCGGGGATTGTACTGGCGACGATTTTTGTCACCTTTCCCTTCATCGCGCGGGAACTAATTCCGTTGATGCAGGCGCAGGGGACAGAAGAGGAGGAGGCCGCCCTGGTGTTGGGAGCCTCCGGCTGGCAGACCTTCTGGCATGTCACCTTGCCCAACATTCGCTGGGGGCTGTTGTACGGTGTCATTCTTTGTAATGCGCGGGCGATGGGCGAGTTTGGCGCGGTCTCCGTGGTGTCCGGTCACATTCGCGGCATGACCAACACGCTGCCGCTGCACGTCGAGATTCTCTATAACGAATACAACTCTGCCGCCGCTTTTGCGGTTGCCTCACTGCTGGCCTGCCTGGCATTGGTGACGCTGGCCGCCAAGACCTTCCTTGAATGGCACCTCAAACAGGATGCCGTCGATTTGGATCCTCAGCCCTGATTGAGACACCATGAGCATCACGATTCATAACATCCAGAAATCATTTGGCGCGTTCAAGGCGCTGAAGAACATCAACCTTGAAATTGCCGGTGGCGAACTGGTCGCCCTGCTGGGACCATCCGGCTGTGGCAAGACCACCTTGTTGCGCATTATTGCCGGACTGGAAGCACCCGACGCTGGCCAGATCCTGTTCCATGGCGAGGACGCCACTGACCGTCATGTCCGTGAGCGACAGGTCGGTTTCGTCTTCCAGCATTACGCGCTGTTTCGGCACATGACCGTGTTCGAAAACATTGCCTTCGGCCTGCGCGTCCGCTCCAAGCATGAGCGGCCAGCGGAGGCCGAGATTCGTGATCGGGTTCACAAACTGCTGAATCTGGTTCAGCTGGATTGGCTGGCCGACCGTTATCCGCCGCAGCTTTCTGGCGGGCAGCGTCAGCGTATTGCCTTGGCCCGCGCACTGGCGGTTGAACCCAAGGTGCTACTGCTGGACGAGCCTTTCGGCGCGCTGGATGCCAAGGTGCGCAAAGAGCTTAGACGCTGGCTTCGGCGTTTGCATGATGAACTGCATGTCACCAGCGTGTTTGTGACTCATGATCAGGAAGAGGCGCTAGAAGTGGCGGATCGCGTGGTCGTGCTGAACGAGGGCCGGGTTGAGCAGGTTGGCACCCCGGATGAGGTTTACGATCATCCAGCGTCACCGTTTGTTTTCGAGTTTTTGGGTGACGTGAATCTGTTTCATGGGCGAGTGCACGATGGGCATGCCAATATTGGCGATGCTCAGGTCTTGCTGCCGGAAGGTACGGGCAGTCAGGAGTCCGCTGTTTTCTATGCAAGGCCGCATGAAATCGACATATTGCGGGAAAGTCCGGGGGCATCTGCCATGGCTGCCCAGGTGTATGACATTCGACCCCTGGGGGCAACGGTCTGGGTGGAGTTGGAACGCGAAAATGGTCAGGGGATTATCGAGGTGGAACTCAGCCGCGATCGTCTGAATGCACTCGAAATCAAGCGCGGAGAGGCGGTCTTCCTGCAGCCGAAACGGTTGAAGGTTTTTGATGAGGCCATCAGCAACGGCCCCGCTACCCATTGAATGGCCGGAAATTTGCCATCCCTTGGGTGTTTGGTCCTGGGTTTTGCATCGCAGATGCAGCATCAGGTGCGTAACAGATGCGATTTTAGTTTTTGTGCTCTGGACATTTTGCGATATGCTGCTAAATAAGCCTTGTCTGATAATGGCTATCCCTTAAGCAGCTCGGAGCGCTGGCTCGATATCTTCGTTCTGGAGTTGTTGAGCAGTCCCTCTAAGGGGTAACTGACTCACTGGATGGCCGTAAGGCGAACCATCAAAGCAACTAGAACAGTAACGGAGGTCTGTATGAGCACCCCATTTATCCAATCTCGCCGTCGCTTCATGCGCATGACCGGCTGGGGGTTGCTGGCTGCCACCGCCTCACCTTCATGGTTGCGTGCCATGGAAATGGGCAGTGGTGCTAACCGCGCCAACCCGAACTTCAAGCCGGATGTCGAGCTGGATCTGTTGGCCCAGGTGGACAGTGTCTCCATCCTTCCCGGTCAGCCCACGCAGGTCTACCGCTACACGGCGAAACTGCTCAATGGTCCGCAGGGCGTGCTCACGGAAATTCCTGGCAGCTATCTGGGGCCCATCATTCGCCTGCAGAAAGGGCAAAAGGTCCGCATCAATTTCCACAACAAGCTGCCCGAGCCGAGCATCACCCATTGGCATGGTCTGCACGTGCCATCCGATATGGATGGGCATCCCGACCACGTCATCGGCAACGGGCAGACGCGCGTTTATGAATTCGAGGTGCTAAACCGTGCTGGCCTCAATATCTACCATCCGCATCCGCACGAAGCGACGGCGAGTCAGGTGTATCACGGTCTGGCAGGCGCCTTGATCGTCAATGACGACGAGGAGGCCAAACTCGGGCTGCCTGGCGGCGAATATGAAATCCCCGTGGTCATTCAGGACCGTCGCTTCGACGACAAGAATCAGATGGTCTACGGCGCTAACATGCATGACCGGATGGTCGGCTTTTACGGCGACAAGATCCTCGTCAATGGTCGTCCCAATGCGGAATTTGACGTCGCCAGCCGAGCCTATCGCCTGCGCGTGCTGAATGGTTCCACGGCGCGTATTTACAAGCTGGGTTGGAGCGATGGCTCACCGGTGACGGTTATCGGCGTCGATGGCGGCCTGCTCGAAGTGCCGGAAAAGCGCCCCTATGTGATGATTGCACCGGGCGAGCGGCTGGATATCTGGGCGGATTTCAGCGGACGCGGCAAGGGGACCGAGGTGACTCTGCGCAGCCTGCCGTTCCGGGGCGTTCTGCCAAAGATGGCCGAGCAGATGATGCAAGGCGGTATGGGCGGAACGCCGCCTGGCGGTGGGATGGGGGGCGGTCATGGAATGGGCATGATGGGCGGCGGCATGATGGCCGGGATGAGCCTGCCGGTTGGCAGCGACTTTCCCATCTTGAAGGTGCGCATCACTCGCGAGACCAGCGACAGCCCGAACCTGCCCACGCATTTGTCAAACATTCGCCGCTATCGACTCGATGAGGTGGCCAACATGGGCAAACCGATTCCGATCGGCATTTCCGAAGGGCCCATGTCCATGCTTCTGAATGGACGGCCTTACAAGAGTGGCGACTTTTTGCCTTTTGAACGGGTTCCGGTCAACTCCCTGCAACTGCTGGAAATCTTCCATGCCCATGGCGGCGCAGGCGGACATGGCGGTGGCGCGGCAGCCGGGACCACAGCCGGAGCGGAGCATGGTTCTCAATCAGCCGAAAAACTCGCTGCAGCGGGTTCATCCGAGCACAGCATGGGTAGGGGTCAGGGCATGGCTGGCATGCAGCATGGTGGTGGCATGGGCCCGGGCATGATGGGTGGCGGCATGGGCGGTATGGGCCACGGCATGATGGGTGGTGGCATGGGCGGTATGGGCCACGGCATGATGGGTGGTGGCATGGGTAACATGGGCGGCGGTATGGGAGGCATGGGGATGATGTTCTCCATGGCTCACCCTATCCATTTACATGGCCAGCAGTTCCAGGTCGTCAGCCGCACTATCGGTGCCGAAGAGGCCGAGGACTACGCCACCGTCAAGGATGGCCTGATGAGCTCGGGCTTGAAGGACACGGTGCTGGTGATGCCCGGCGAAAAAGTCCGGATTATCAAGCCTTTTGAAGACTTTAAGGGACCTTTCATGTATCACTGCCATAACCTTGAGCATGAGGACATGGGCATGATGAGAGAGTTTGAGATCTACTAAAAAAAACCAAGATCAATGGTTAGGGGAGCCACGGTGAATCGGGGTGCTCGATAGAAATCAGCCAAGCGCATGTAGTTTTGCACCTAAAATGAGGAGCGCTTCCTGTCAATCTAGCCGCTGTGTTGATGGACGGCGGCTTACGATTGCCTCTCAAAATCGGCTACAACCTTCGCTACCGGATCGGATGTCAGGAAGACTCAGAGAGATGACCTTGGGTCGGTATTTAGAAGAGCGATAGTCCAAACTGGTGTATGGGCCCCGAGTCTGAGGTTGGAGTGAGTGCTTGAGTAGGCGGAGAAATGGTCAATTGTTGTGTATCTGAGCAGGTTTGCTCAGGCGGCAATCTTCTCGATGTTGTCCTGTACTCCATCCCTGAACACCACCCCCTCGATGACTTGAGCGAGGCGGGCGATTCCGTT
>JBIIEQ010000013.1:0-54112 GCA_044237765.1 Methylococcaceae bacterium
TACCGACAACCACCGGCAATTCAATGGTTTGACCATCCAGAATCAGTTTCGCGTGATCAGACATGGGACTTCACTCTATGGAATGCGTTGTATGCTTTGAACATGAGTGTATCGGCAACCCGTGCCCTGAGGCTACCCGTTGAGCTGGGAGCGAGGGATTGGCCTCTTGTTTTTCTGGTTGCGACAGAAGCCCGGAAAGCTTCGCCCAACCGACTGAATTATTGACCATTTGGCTCTGATCCATTCCATGGGCGGGGGATGAGAGCTGCGATATTTTTAAACCCTTTTTCAGGCCCCGAGTCTCGGAATGGCGGACGAATTGTGATGCGAATTGCGTTAGGTGTGGAATATGACGGCGCCGGATTTGCCGGATGGCAGTGGCAACCCAAACAAAGGACCCTACAGTCCGAACTGGAGGTTGCGCTGAGCCGGGTAGCTAACACCCTCGTGCGGGTCACTTGTGCCGGACGCACCGACGCTGGCGTCCACGCAACCGCACAGGTAGTACATTTCGACACGGACGCCGTCAGGACGCCCTACTCCTGGATCATGGGCAGCAACTCCCTGCTCCCGGCCGACCTCCGCGTTACCTGGGCAATGGAGGTTGACCCGACCTTTCATGCCCGCACCAGCGCCATAGCCCGTCACTATCGTTATGTCATTCTGAATCGGCCAATGACCTCCGCCCTTCACCGCCAGCAACTGACCTGGGTTTTCAACCCGCTGGATATCGAACCGATGCAGCAGGCGGCCGCGAGTCTTATCGGTGAACATGACTTTTCCTCTTTCCGGGCCCAGGGCTGCCAATCGAAGAGCCCGAATCGATTCATGCATTTCATTCACATTAGCCGCGAGGGGGATCGAGTCATCATCGACGTATGCGCCAATGCCTTTCTGCATCACATGGTAAGAAACATCGCTGGCACCCTGATCGACGTAGGGACGGGCAAGCAAAAACCGGGGTGGGTGGCCGAGGTACTGGCAGCGCAGGACCGAGCACGAGGCGGTGTAACGGCTCCCCCTGACGGGTTATACTTCGCCGGCATTTTTTACCCGGAACATTTCGGTCTGCCGCGTTACCCCATCTTCGATCAATTGCCACAAGACACGCGGCGCTTTACGCCCCCAGAAGCGATTGAAAAGCCCATATCCCTTACATCGAACTCGCGTTAAAATCTGCGGCTTGACACGGCCGGACGAAGCGCGAACCGCCGTGCTGCTCGGCGCCGATGCGATTGGCCTGGTGTTTTATGCACCCAGCCCCAGGCATGTGGAACTGGATCAAGCCCGCGCCATCGTTGCCGAACTGCCGCCTTTCGTCACGGTAGTCGGCTTGTTTGTTAATGCGGAGCCAGAACAGGTCCGGCAAACGCTGGACGCTGTGAGGGTAGATCTGCTGCAGTTTCACGGAGATGAGACTTCGGCCTATTGCGGGCAGTTTGGCAAACCCTGGATCAAGGCTCTGCGGGTGCAGCCGAATATGGAACTGGTATCGGAGATGAATGACCATGAGGGCGCTTCAGGCTTCCTGGTGGATGCCTGGCACCCAGCCGCCATGGGTGGAACCGGCCACCGCTTTGACTGGAATTTGCTGCCGACCGGGATCAGCCACAAGCTGATATTGGCGGGCGGACTGACCCCTGATAATGTCGCCGAAGCACTCAGTTCGGTGAACCCCTACGCACTGGATGTGTCCAGCGGTGTCGAGGCTGGAAAAGGAATCAAGGATGCTGCCAAGATGGCAGCCTTCCTCAACGAGGTATACGACTTTGACTACCGTTCAAACCGCGACTGAGCCCTACAATCTACCTGATACGCGCGGCCACTTTGGCCCTTATGGCGGCGTGTTTGTCGCTGAAACGCTCATGGAGCCCATCGAGGAGCTTCGCCTGGCCTATGAACGCTACATGCTGGACGAAGAGTTTCTTGCGGAACTGGATCACGACCTGCAGCACTACGTGGGCCGTCCTTCACCGATTTATCATGCCGAGCGACTGAGCCGGCATTTCGGCGGCGCGCAGATTTTCCTGAAGCGCGAAGACCTGAATCACACGGGCGCGCACAAGGTAAACAACACCATCGGCCAGGCCTTGTTAGCCAAGCGCATGGGGAAGACCCGCATCATCGCCGAAACCGGCGCGGGCCAGCATGGCGTCGCTTCGGCTACCGTCGCCGCACGGCTGGGACTGGAATGCATCGTCTATATGGGCGAGGTGGATGTGGCCCGACAGGCGCCAAATGTATTGCGGATGCGTCTTCTTGGCGCCACGGTCGTGCCGGTCACGTCCGGCTCCAAAACCCTCAAGGACGCCCTGAATGAAGCCATGCGCGACTGGGTCACCAATGTCGACAATACCTTCTACATCATCGGTACCGTGGCCGGCCCGCACCCCTACCCAGCGATGGTGCGCGATTTTCAGGCCGTGATCGGGCGGGAATCCCGCGAGCAAATGATGGCGCAAACCGGCCGCCTGCCGGATGCGCTGGTAGCCTGCGTTGGGGGCGGCTCCAATGCCATCGGACTGTTTTATCCTTTCATTGGTGATACCGCTGTCAGGATGGTGGGGGTCGAAGCCGCCGGCGACGGCATTGAAACGGGCCGCCATTCCGCGCCGCTGAGTGCAGGGCGACCCGGCGTCCTTCACGGTAACCGCACCTACCTGATTGAAGATGACGATGGTGAGATCATCGAAACCCACTCCATCTCAGCCGGTCTCGACTATCCCGGCGTTGGGCCCGAGCATGCATGGCTCAAGGACAGTGGCCGCGCCCAATACGTTGCAATCACGGATACCGAGGCAATGGAAGGCTTCCATACCCTGACCCGTATGGAAGGCATTATCCCGGCGCTGGAATCCAGCCATGCCGTGGCCTATGCCATGAAGCTGGCTCCAACCATGAACAAGGATCAACAGATACTCATCAATCTGTCCGGTCGAGGCGACAAGGACATCAACACGATTGCCGCAAGGGAGGGCATTTCACTGTGAGCCGACTGACCGCTAAATTTGCTGCACTCAAGAAGGCTCATCGAACAGCCCTCATCCCATTCATTACGGCGGGTGATCCCGATCCCGAATTTACCGTCCCTGCCCTACATGCCCTGGTCAAGGCCGGTGCAGACATTATCGAAGTCGGGGTGCCCTTTTCCGATCCGATGGCGGATGGTCCGGTCATCCAGCGTGCCAGCGAACGCGCTCTTGCCCATAAGATGAGCCTTCGCCGCACGCTGGATCTGGTCAAGCGATTCCGCCAGGAGGATAACGAGACTCCGGTGGTTGTCATGGGTTACCTGAATCCCATCGAAGCCATGGGTTACCAGGCTTTTGCTGATGAAGCAGCAAAGTCGGGCATTGATGGCGTACTGACGGTGGACATGCCCCCCGAAGAGTCCTCAGACCTGCTTGGCCTCCTCGATCAGGCTGGCATCGATCCAATTTTCCTGCTCGCCCCCAACAGCACCGAGAAACGCATCCGCAAAATGGGGGAATTAGGCCGCGGTTATCTTTACTATGTCGCCCTGAAAGGTGTCACAGGTGCCGGACACCTCGACCTGGCTGATGTGGACCGCAAGGTTCGGCAAATTCGCGAGCTGACAGATCTGCCGCTGGCCGTGGGGTTTGGTGTAAAGAATGCCGAAACTGCCCATGCCATAGGCTCGCTGGCCGATGGCGTGGTGGTGGGGAGTGCGCTGGTCAGCAAAATCGAAGCGGCTGCCGGCAATTCCACTCAGGCTCTGACCCAAATAGCGGACCTGATCTCTTCCATGCGCGGCGCCCTGGATGCGTCCGCTTCCGATGCCGCCTGACTATCAAGAGGTCCACCGTGAGCTGGTTTCACAAACTGGTCCCATCGAAGATTCGTACTGAAGCCTCCAGCAAGGGCACGGTCCCCGAGGGTCTATGGAGCAAATGCCCCAACTGCAACACCATCCTCTATCGCTCGGAAGTCGAGCGAAGCCTGGCGGTCTGCACCAAATGTGGCTACCACATGCGCATGAGCGCTCGTAAACGACTCCATTCATTTCTGGATCCGGGCAATCGGGTTGAACTAGGTGAATCACTGGTTTCGGTTGATGTCCTGAAATTCAAAGACAGCAAAAAATACAAGGATCGCCTCACCCAAGCCCAGAAATCAACGGGTGAAAAAGACGCCCTGATCGTGGTGGCCGGGCAATTGGTCGGTCAACCGATCGTCGCGGCCGCGTTCAATTTTGAATTCATGGGTGGGTCGATGGGCTCCGTGGTGGGCGAGCGATTTGTACGCGGCGTCAATCATTGCATCGCTCAACGGGCGCCATTGGTCGTCTTCTGTGCCAGTGGTGGTGCCCGCATGCAGGAGTCGCTGTTATCGCTTTTCCAGATGGCCAAGACGAGTGCCGCGCTGGCGATAATGGCCAAGGCCGGTATCCCGTTTATTTCCGTCATGACGGACCCGACCATGGGTGGTGTGTCGGCGAGTCTGGCCATGCTGGGTGACATCAATATCGGAGAACCCGGGGCACTGATCGGCTTTGCCGGTCCGCGCGTCATCGAGCAGACTGTCCGTGAAAAGCTGCCCGAAGGGTTCCAGCGCAGTGAGTTTTTGCTGGAACATGGCGCCATCGACATGATTGTCGATCGCCGCGAAATGCGCACTACCCTTGCCTCGCTCCTTGATTTGCTGATGCCCGACGGCGCCCGATTCATCGGTGAGGAGCGGCGTATCGAGCATAACGGTACCGAAGAACCCCAGCCCAACGTCTGATCCATGTTGTTCAATACGCTGGCCGAATGGCTGGCTTGGCAGGAAACCCTGCATCCCCAGGCCATAGACCTGGGATTATCCAGGGTTTCCAGGGTACTGGAGCGGATGAGGCTGCCTGCCCACCAGCCATTCACGATCAGCGTTGGGGGCACCAATGGCAAGGGTTCCTGCGTGGCTATGCTGGACAGCATTCTGCGCGCAGCAGGTTATCGAACAGGCACCTACACATCGCCCCATATCCTCCGCTATAACGAGAGAATCTGTGTTGATGGCCATCCGGTCGCCGATGACCGGATCATGCAGGCTTTTCAGCGCATTGATGAAGCCCGCGAGGGAATTTCCCTCAGCTTTTTTGAATTTGGCACGCTGGCCGCCCTCGACATTTTTTCTGGCGAGAACATTGATGTCCGGATCCTCGAGGTCGGATTGGGTGGGCGGCTGGACGCAGTCAACATGGTGAATGCAGACATTGCCCTGATAGCCACCATAGATATCGATCATCAGGAATGGCTGGGCCATACCCGCGAAGCCATCGGACATGAGAAGGCCGGTATCCTTCGCGGCGGTCGACCGGCCGTAGTCGCCGATCCAGATGTCCCCAAATCGGTCATCCAGGCAGCCAATCAGCTGGGTACCCGCCTGTATCGACAGGGACACGAGTTTGGTTTCCGGCGAGAGATGGATAGCTGGTCCTGGTGGGGGGATGGTAATCCACTAAGCGGCCTGCCCTACCCGGCCATTCCGGGCGATCATCAAGTGCTTAATGCCTCTGCCGTCATCCAGTGCCTTCAGCTGGCCCGGCATGAAAAACCCCTAGCGGATGCAGACGTGGCTCGGGGTCTGGCCGATGTCCGACTTCCGGGACGCTTCCAGTTCTTTCCCGGCAAAATACCCGTGCTACTCGACGTAGCACACAACCCGCAGGCAGTGGCCATTCTGGCCGGTCATCTCCGCCAACATTTTCCTGGGATAAAAATTCGCGCCATCTTTTCCGTCATGCGTGACAAAGACATCGCCGGCATGATTCAACTGATGAGTGATGTCGTGGATAGCTGGTATCTCGCGCCGTTGCAGATGCCGCGAGCAGCGGCACCTGAAGAATTGTCCGAAATCCTCCATAATGCAGGCATTCATCGGGTACAGCAGGGTTTCACGGGTGTCACTGATGCTTGTCGAACCGCTCGTCAAGATTCCGATACGGGCGATCTCCTGCTCGTCTTCGGTTCTTTTTTTCTGGTTTCTGATTACCTGGCGCAGGTTGCCTAACAAGGGGGTTTACGCGAATGGATGAACAATTAAAACGTCGCCTGGTGGGCGCAGCCGTCATCATGTTGCTGGCAGTCGTCGTGGTACCGCTGTTTTTTGAAGACAAATCCCCCAAGGATCCTTCCGCTCTGCCAGAAGCGATGCAGGAGCATCCGCTTGCCCTGCCGCCGTCAGACTCGGCGGGAGCCGCGCCAAGCGTCGCAGAAGAGTCAGCGCCGGTCCCAACCCCAACAGCAAGCCCCAAAAAGCGTAAGTATGAGGTAGTGCCCCTGGATGACACACCCGCCAAACCGGTACAGGATGAACCCGCCCCTCAGGACCCGGTACCCAGCGCCGTCTCAACAACGCCAGTGGAGTCCGCTCCATACTCTGAAGATGAGGTGGAAGACAGCGCTCCCGCCCCACGTGTAGTTCGAGGACCCGCAGTTCCTTCCAGCAAACCGAAACCAGCCACCAGCAAGCCCGCGGCCACGATGGCGGAATCTCAACCTGCAAAACCGAAAGCAAAATCCACTGTAATGGAAACACGGAGTCGAGCGGAGTCCACGCCAACTTCGTCCAGAAAATCCGAAAACAGCATTGCCACAAAACCGGTCAGGACAACGACATCCTCGACGGCCATCAAACCGGCACCCACCGCCAAGTCAACCGAGGCGCCCACTAAAAAAGCGTCAACACCCGTCGCAGCCAGCGACGGCATGACCGCCAAAAAGTCGGCCACAACGCCGCCGGCAACCAAACCCAAACAGTCAGCTGAAGGTAAGGCATGGACCGTCCAGGCCGGCACCTTTGCCGATGAGTCCAACGCACGGAATTTGGTTGAAAAATTGAAGAAGCGTAACCTGCCGGCCAAGGTTCATGCTGTTGAAGGGAGTTCAGGCAAAGTCTATCGGGTCACCGTGGGCTCTGGCTTGGACAGAGATCACGCCGAAAAGATACAGAAGCAGCTTTCAGCCAAGGATGGCGTCAATGGTGTCATCCTGCAGAACAGATGAAAGTGACTCCGGCACTCCACCTTGATCCGTACTCCCCCTATTTGATCGACCGATCATGACGTTCAACTGGCTGGATCTTTTCATCATCGGTCTGCTCGGGCTTTCGGGCCTGGTGGGATTGGTGCGGGGACTGGTGCGTGAACTGCTGTCACTGGTGTCATGGGGTCTAGCGATTTGGGTAGGCATCACGTTCGGCGGAGCCCTAGAAGGCTATCTGGAAAGTTCGATCCCCTCCCCCAACGCCCGCATCGCAGCGGCCTTTGGCATCCTGTTCGTTCTGACCCTGCTGATCACCGGCATGATCGGATTCCTGCTGACCCGAATGCTAGAAAGCACCGGGCTTTCCGGAATCGACCGCTTCGCCGGGCTGCTCTTTGGGCTAGTCCGGGGCGTCCTGATCATTGCTGTCCTGGTTTTTCTGGCCCGGTCAACCCCCTTGCCAAAAGAAACCTGGTGGCGTGATTCGCAATTGATGCCGATGTTCCAGTCCATCGCGCTCTGGCTGGAAAGCCAGCTGCCTCCGGGATTTGTTCCCCGCCTCGACTCAAAGTCCGTTTCCCACTGAAGTAAGAATCCATTATGTGTGGTATTGCCGGTATCGTCTCCAATCAGGAAGTCAATCAGGAGCTGTATGAAGCACTGACAGTGCTTCAGCACCGAGGACAGGATGCGGCGGGAATCGTCACCTGTGAGGGCGACAGGTTTCACCTGCGCAAGGGTAGCGGTCTGGTACGGGATGTCTTTCATACCCGTCATATGCTCAATCTTCGCGGCACCATGGGCATTGCCCATGTTCGCTATCCAACCGCCGGCTGTACCAGCTCCGCCGAAGCCCAGCCGTTTTATGTCAATTCCCCCTATGGCATCACGCTCGCACATAACGGCAATCTGACCAATGCCGAAAAGCTCAAGAAGGAACTCTTCGTCCAGGATCAACGTCACCTGAATACCGATTCCGACTCCGAGGTGTTGCTCAACGTCCTGGCTCATGAGCTTCAGGAACTGGGCAAGCTGCGCATCACGGCGGACGATGTCTTTCAGGCCGTCTCCGGGGTTCATGCCCGCTGTCAAGGAGCCTACTCGGTGGTGGCCATGATCACCGGATTCGGTGTGCTGGCCTTCCGCGATCCTCACGGTATCCGACCACTGGTTTACGGCCAGCGAGAAACCGCTCAGGGCGCCGACTTCATGTTTGCTTCCGAAAATGTGGCCCTAGACGTACTGGGATTCACTACCGTGCGCGACATTGAACCCGGAGAGGCAATTTTTATCGAGCGGGATGGCACCCTGCACTCCCGACAGTGTGCAAGGGAAACTGCTCTGTCTCCCTGCATATTCGAATACGTCTACTTTGCGCGCCCGGACTCTATCCTCGACACCATTTCCGTATACAAGGCTCGTCGGCGCATGGGCGACAAACTGGCTGACAAGATCATGCGACTGCGGCCCGATCATGACATCGACGTGGTGATCCCCATCCCTGACACCAGTCGCACGTCCGCCTTGCAACTGGCCAACAAGCTGGGCATCAAATACCGCGAGGGCTTCATAAAAAACCGCTATATCGGCCGGACGTTCATCATGCCGGGCCAGCAACTGCGCAAAAAATCAGTAAGGCAAAAACTAAACGCCATCGGTATGGAATTCCAAGGTCGTAATGTCCTGCTGGTCGACGATTCCATCGTGCGCGGCACCACCTCGGAACAGATCATCCAGATGGCACGAGACGCCGGCGCCAACAAAGTCTATTTTGCCTCGGCCGCACCGCCCGTGCGTTACCCGAATGTCTACGGCATCGACATGCCGGCCGCCGAAGAGTTGATCGCCCATGGCCGCACCGAACCGGAAGTGGAACGTGAGCTGGGTTGCGACTGGCTGATTTATCAGGATCTTCCTGACCTGATTGCCGCCGTGCAAAGAGGCAACCCCGACATACAACAGTTCGACACATCCTGTTTTGATGGCAACTATGTCACCGGCGACATCGATCAGGACTACCTCGAACGTCTGAGTCATCACCGTAACGACGGAGCCAAATCGGGTCGAGAAGGCACCGGATCGACAATCGGCCTGCACAACGCGGGCTAGGGACAGATTGCCATGGAAGAACTGGATTGGAGTGAGTTTCATCCCGATACACAGGCCATTCGCGCCGGCCAGCATCGGACGCCCGAGGGCGAACATGCCGAACCCATATTCCCGACGTCCAGTTACGTGTTCGGCAGCGCGGCCGAAGCCGCTGCCCGCTTTACGGGCAAGGTGCCGGGAAACATCTATTCCCGCTTCACCAACCCCACCGTTCGTACCTTTGAGGAACGGCTCGCCGCCCTTGAAGGCGGGGAACGCTGCATTGCCGTTGCCTCGGGCATGGCCGCCATCGCCACCTTGGCGTTCGGTCTGCTGAAAGCCGGCGATCACGTCATCTGCTCAAGGAGCGTATTTGGTAACACTGTTCTGTTATTCCAGAACTTCCTCGTCAAATTCGGCGTGGAAACGACTTTTGTCGACCTGACGCATGAGGCTTCCTGGGCCGAAGCGATCAGACCAACGACTCGACTGATGTTCGTCGAAACGCCCTCCAACCCGCTGACCGAAATCGCCGACATCCAAAGACTCGCGGATTTGGCCCACCAACACGATATTCTTTTGGCCGTGGACAACTGCTTCTGCACCCCGGCATTGCAAAAACCGCTGGAGATGGGCGCCGACCTGATAATCCATTCCGCCACCAAATACCTGGATGGACAAGGACGCTGCGTGGGCGGGGCTATCGTTGGCGGACACGAATTGCTCGAAAAACAGATCTATCCGTTTCTAAGAACCGGTGGCCCGTCCATGAGCCCCTTCAATGCCTGGGTATTCCTGAAAGGACTGGAAACACTCAGTATCCGCATGCGCGCCCACAGCGAAAATGCCCAGACATTGGCGGAATGGCTGGAACAACAAGCCTGGGTCGAGCGTGTCAATTATCCAGGACTCAAATCTCACCCCCAGTATGCGCTTGCCCGGCGCCAGCAGACCTCCGGCGGTGGCATCATCAGTTTCGAGGTCAAGGGCGGACGCGAAGCAGCCTGGAAGCTGATCGACTCCACCCGCCTGCTTTCCATCACCGCCAATCTCGGCGACGTTAAAACCACCATCACCCACCCGGCCACCACGACGCATGGCCGTCTCACTGATGCAGAGCGCCAAGCCGCCGGCATTCGCGAAGGCCTGATCCGCATCGCCGTGGGTCTGGAAAATATCGACGACATTAAGAAGGATCTTTCTTCAACCCATCTTGTTGATTAGCAGCGGATAGTTAAATACGACTTGCTGTGAATCCAGGCTTGGGTGGTATTGAGGAGATTCGTCCTTCATGCCGAGTGACCGGTTTCATTGGATATTCGGTCGAAAGTCGGTTTCCCGCTGTACATCGGTGAGCGTTTTGTTGGCGTCAAATTCCAGCTTGATAATCTCGCTCCAAAACGAGGTTTTTTTGTCGGCAATCACTGGACCAACGATAGGGATATAGCGTTTGAGATCGACGTTACTGTCGGAACTCCACTCCCATGTGGCGGTGAGTTTTTTGTCCCTTTCCGTGTGGCTCGTGGGTTCACCCAACAAATCGAGCGCCTCGGAATAGGTAGTTTTACCGACGATTAGCGTGGCGTACTGCATTTCGGTCGGGGGCGTTTTGTGATGAGTGACGCAGCCCCCCACAATCACGATCCATGATAGCCACAGCGTGGCAATCTTTTGCATCTCCTTCATGCGGATTTACCTCACTGTGTGGCGGGCTTCCTGATCTTTTTGTATTCCGATTCCGTCATGTTGGTCTCGAATGGCCACGGCAGTTTGTCCATCAGATACCAGCCTTTCAGATTCGTCATGCAGGGAATCAGATACTCTTCGTTGAGCATCTCACTGCCATACCCCAAACCAAAGAAAATCACATCTCGTTTAGCCGTGCTGACGGCCCCGGCGTTGCACTCATAAATATCATTGAGCAGCCGTTTTTCGCTGGCATCACCCTCGCTGCGACCCCAAATGGTGACCTGGGGAGAGGATGTTTGATTTCCGGCACACCCGAGAAGCAGGAACAGAAGCATCATTGGGATAAACAGTTTCGTCATACAGTCAGTTGTGGCGATGGTTAGAAACGGGAGGGATGTGAACGGCAGTCAAATTTTTGGAAAGCCTATGCCGTGGTTTCCTCTGAATCACTGACCGGTGTCACCGCGAGGTAACCAGTGGGCCTGATTGAACCCCAGTACTGACAGGACGGACAACGCCAATGAAGTTCCTTGGCGCCAAAGCCGCAGTGCTTGCATTGATACTGATGCTGATCGCTGGCAAGTTCCTGAAGGAGCGCACAGAGTCTGCGTATCTTGTTCGAGGCATACTGGCTATCCTCGCTCAACAAGGCCAAGGCTCTGCTGATACCGATGGGATCGGGGCGGCTTTCGAGTATGGGAAGGAGATAATCCAGTGCGGCGCTGATACCGACGGTTTGCCTCATCCGGTCGGCGCGCTCCACGGCTGCTGAAACCACTCCGTACGCCTCATAGAGATGATCGAGATACGCGATAAATTCGCGTTCATTGCCCCGACGGTCCCAACATTGTCGGATCAGCGGCAATACCACCGGCAAATAGACCGGATTTTGGGATTCGACGGATTTGAAGGTGAGCAGCGCCTGTTTATCTTCGCCATTACCGAGTTCAAGTTTGCCCTTGGCTATACTTGCCCTGACACAGGAGGGATCATCCGCCAGTGCGTTGGCAAGATAGTCGCGCGCGTCCTTCAACCGATGAAGACTCATGGCTTCTTCAGCCAATTCGCAAAAAAAATAGGCCGCTGTCTCGCCATGCCTTGGTTTCACGTAGCGGCGTAGCGTGCGGACGCTCTCGATGGACTTGTGCCAGTCTCTCTGCTGCTGATAGATCTGCAGGAGATGCTGCGAGGCATATTTGCCATGCGTCCTGGTGTTGGCCAGCGAGACAAAAATCGATTCGGCCCGATCAAACAACCCGGCACGCATGTAATCCATGCCCAATTCGTAATTGGCCTTGTCCTTTTGGCTTTGGGAGACGCCGGGTTCCACCGTCAGTTTTTTGTGAAGTTCGATGGCTTTCTCGACCTCCCCACGCCGGCGAAAGAGATTGCCCAAGGCGATGTGCGTTTCAAGAGGCTCTGAATCCTGCTCCAGAATCCTCGCCACAGCAGCAATGGCCTTGTCGGTCTTTTCGTCGAGAAGGTAGTTGATGCCCGTGCGGTAGGCTCGCGTCAACGGATGGGCAAAATCCGTAAGGTATTTGCGTGTGTAGTGCTTCCTGGCCGCGTACCAACCAGAAGCGGCCGCCACGGGAAGCAGCAGGGCAATCAGGCTCTGAGCGAGCATGGTGCCTTCCTGTCTGCCGGAATCATCCCGGGACTGTTGAGAGACATGTGAAGTTAGAAACGCCGCGAATGCAGGCGCGAAGTGGGCCGCTGCAGCAGCCACCAAAACATGAAAAAAGCCACACCCTTCATCAATTGACTCGGCAGTATGGCTTCAGGATTCATGCATCCAGGTAGACCGCGTGATTAGGATAAGGCCGTTGTCATGGAGCCTCGTTGACCTTGTCACGTAAATCCTTTCCTGGTTTGAAATGAGGAACGAATCGGGAACCCAGCTCAACCCTGGTTCCGGTTTTTGGATTCCTGCCCAAACGCGGGGCCCGGTAGCGAATGGAAAAACTTCCAAAACCCCGGATTTCGATTCTTTGCCCAGCTGAAAGGACTTCAGACATGTGATCGACCATCCCCTTCACCGCCAGCTCGACGTTACGAGCCGGGATCTGTTCGTAGCGTTCGCACAGAATCTGTATGAGATCAGACTTGGTCAAATCGGTATCCCTGTTATCAGGAGGGGACGGGCCCCTCCTGGATGGCAGACTTATTTGTTTTCCATCTGCTCCTTGAAGATGTCACCCAAGGTCGGCATGGCAGAAGATGCCTGCTGGGTATAACCCTTCATGGCACTCACTTCTTCTTCCTGATCCTTGGCCTTGATCGACAGGGTGATCGCCTTCATTTTCTTGTCGACGCCCATGAACTTGGCTTCAATCTGATCACCGACATTAAGCTGGGTACGGGCATCTTCTACGCGATCACGGGAGATTTCGGAAGCCCGCAGGTAACCCTCGACGCTGTCGGCCAGCGTGATCACAGCACCCTTGGCATCGACTTCCTTGACCACGCCGTTAACCAGATCACCCTTTTCGTGGGCAGTCAGGAAGTTCTGGAAGGGGTCGTGCTCCAGCTGCTTGATGCCCAGAGAAATGCGCTCACGCTCCGGATCGATCGCAAGAATGACGGTTTCAACTTCATCACCCTTCTTGTAGTTGCGAATGGCTTCTTCACCGACATCATTCCAGGAGATATCGGACAGATGCACCAGACCATCGATGTTGCCATCCAGACCGATGAATACACCAAAGTCAGTGATTGACTTGATGGTGCCGCTGATCTTGTCGCCCTTGTTATGGGTGGCAGCAAATTCATCCCAGGGATTGGCGCGGCATTGTTTCATACCCAGGGAGATGCGGCGGCGCTCCTCGTCGATGTCGAGAACCATGACTTCGCACTCATCGCCCAACTGAACCAGTTTCGACGGGTTGATGTTCTTGTTGGTCCAGTCCATCTCGGAAACATGGACCAGACCTTCGACGCCTTCTTCCAACTCAACAAAGCAGCCGTAGTCGGTCAGGTTGCTTACCTTACCGAAGAGACGGGTGCTCGCCGGGTAACGCCGCGCGATATTCATCCAGGGATCTTCGCCCAACTGCTTGAGGCCTAGGGAAACACGATTCTTTTCCTGATCATACTTGAGGACCTTGACCTGGACTTCCTGACCGATTTCAACAGCCTCGGACGGATGGCGTACCCGCTTCCAGGCCATGTCGGTGATGTGCAGCAGACCGTCGACACCACCCAAATCGATGAACGCACCGTAATCGGTGAGGTTCTTGACCACGCCGGTAACGATGGCACCTTCCTTGAGGTTTTCGAGCAGGGCTTCCTTCTCGGCGCTGAATTCCGATTCAACCACGGCACGGCGGGACAGAACCACATTGTTGCGCTTCTGATCGATTTTGATGACCTTGAATTCCAGGTCGCGGCCTTCCAGGTAAGCGGTGTCGCGAACCGGACGCACATCGACCAGAGAGCCCGGCAGGAACGCACGCAGCGCGCCAATGGCGACGGTGAAACCACCACGAACCTTTCCGGTCATGCGGCCCACCACGGTTTCATTCTTCTCGTGCGCTTCTTCGAGATCGGTCCAGGCTTTGAGACGCTTTGCCTTGTCGCGAGACAGCAGGGTGGCTCCCAGGCCATCTTCCAGCAGCTCAAGGGTACATTCGACGGTGTCGCCGACCTGTACTTCGATCTGACCATCGGCATCCAGGAATTGCCACTTGGGGACAACGCCCTCGGACTTCAGCCCGGCATTGACCACCACCACATCGGGACCGATATCAACGACGGTGCCACGAATGACGCTACCCGGACGCATTTCCGCCTGGGCCAGGCTCTGTTCGAACAGTTCAGCAAAGCTCTCGCTCATAAAATCTTCTATATGCACGCCACTCCGGAATGGAGTCACATGTCTGTTTAAATTAAAAATAGGCCAGTCATCACTGGCCACCCTTCGACACGCGAATTAGGTCATTGCCCGACGTAGTTGAGTACGCAGTCAATGACCTGCTGAATATCCATATCGGATGAATCAACCAGCAACGCGTCTTCCGCCACTATCAGGGGAGATTCGGCTCTTTCCCGATCACGACGGTCACGTTCCTCGATCTCACGAGTCAAGCTGGCAAGGTTAACATCCAGTCCCTTATCCTTCAACTGCTTAAGTCTTCGCAGCGCCCGCACTTCAGCACTGGCAGTTAAAAAGACCTTGTGTGCGGCATCCGCAAACACCACAGTTCCCATGTCCCGGCCGTCGGCCACCAGACCGGGAAGTTGCCGAAACTCACGCTGTTTTTCCAACAGTGCTTTCCTGACCGGACCACTCGCAGCGATGCGAGAGGCCGTGTTACCGCAGGTTTCGCCACCGATTTCTCCGGCAATATCCTCGCCGGCAAGAAGCACCTGCGGCGGATCACCTGCGGTAAAAGACAAGTCCATGTCTTCCGCCACACGAACAATCTCGCTTTCGCTGTCCAGCGAAATGTTGTTCCGCATCACGGCGATCGCGAGTGAACGATAGATCGCGCCGCTATCGAGAAAATGCCAGCCGAGGGCTCTGGCCACGGCCCGACTGACGGTTCCCTTGCCGGAACCACTGGGACCATCGATGGTGAGTACGGGAATTTTTACACTCATGCCCTGGCATCAGTGCTGGATTCAACCGATAAGCCCAGCCGATGGGCCAGACTGACAAAGGTAGGGAAAGAGGTATTGACGTTAGCGCAATCGTGGATGGTGATGGAACCGGTGGCCCTGAGTCCGGCGATCGAAAATGCCATGGCGATGCGATGGTCCCCATGCGACTCCACCTCTCCGCCCGAGATAGATCCACCCCTGACGACCATGCCGTCCGGGGTGGGTGTGGCATCGACGCCCAAAATGCGAAGCCCGTCCGCCATAACTTGTATGCGATCGCTTTCCTTGACGCGCAGTTCCTCGGCGCCGGTCAGCCGGGTTTCACCTTCGGCGCAAGCGGCAGCGACAAACAGAACTGGAAATTCATCAATGGCCAGGGGAACCAGTTCTTCCGGTATTTCGATTCCTTGCAACTGACTGGACCGAATACGGATATCCGCGACCGGTTCGCCCCCCGCTTCGCGGGGATCGAGAATGTCAATGTGAGCACCCATTAGCCGCAGGATATCGATGACACCGGTGCGAGTCGGGTTAATGCCGACATGCTTCAATACGACATCAGCATCTTTCGCAATGGAGGCGCCGACCATGAAAAAGGCGGCCGAGGAAATATCGCTGGGTACGTCAATGTCACAGGCAGTCAGCTTGCCGCCGGACGTCACAGAAACGGTATCGCCCTCGCGTTTCACCGCATAGCCAAAACCCTGCAACATGCGTTCAGTATGGTCACGGGTCGGAGCCGGCTCACGCACTGAAGTGGTGCCTTCGGCATACAACCCGGCCAACAGCAGGCAGGACTTCACCTGAGCGCTGGCAACCGGCATGTCGTAGTGAATACCTTTCAGATTGGAACCCCCATGAATATGCAGGGGTGAGGTGCCTTTTTCGGTGGTATCAATCCGGGCGCCCATGGTCCGCAGCGGATCGGTGACCCGCTTCATCGGGCGCTTGGAGAGTGAAGGGTCACCCGTCAGTACCGAATCGAACGGCTGACCCGATAGTAATCCCGAGAGCAGACGCATGGATGTGCCGGAGTTTCCCAGATACAGGTCCTGAGTTGGCGCCTTCAGTCCGGGCAGGCCTACCCCGTGAATGGTGACCCGCCCATCGACCGGTCCTTCAATTGAGACGCCCATCGCCTGGAATGACTTCATGGTTGACAGGCAATCCTCGGCATTGAGAAATCCGGTCACACGGGTGGATCCTTCGGCGATGGAGCCGAGCATGATGGAACGATGCGAAATGGATTTATCGCCCGGAACCCGCGCTTCGCCTTTCAGCGTCCCACCCGGCTGCACCCGGAACGTAACCTTGTTGTGATGCATGATTATTTTTCCAATTGATCCAGAAAACGTTGTCTAGCTGCTTGCGCCTCGGTGAAGAGGGCCAGGAGCTTATCGGCTTCGCCACGGGCGATAATCTCGGCCGTCTTGCCGAGGGCCTCGCTGTATTCTTCGATGAGCGGTACGATCTCCCGGCGATTCGCCAGGCAGATGTCCAGCCACATCCTCGGGTCGCTGGAGGCGATGCGGGTGAAATCCCGAAACCCTCCCGCGGCATATTGAAATATCTCCTGCTGTTCGTCCTTGCGTCCAAGCATTTCCGTCAGGACGAAAGCGAGTACGTGCGGCAGATGGCTGGTCGCAGCGAACACCTCGTCGTGGTGTCGATAGCCCATGCGAGAAACCCTGCCCCCCACACTTCGCCAAAGCATTTCGACCTGATCGACCATTTCAGGCCGGGTTTCTGGCAGAGGGGAGAGAATCACCCGCTTATGTTCGAACAACGCCCCATTCGCCGCGCTCGCCCCCGAGCTTTCCGCCCCGGCAATCGGATGCCCCGGCACAAAATTGCCTGGCACTTTGCCAAAGACCCACCTGGCCGCGTCGACCACATCCGCTTTGGTGCTCCCGGTATCGGTGTAAACAACATCGTTCCGCCAAACAGGCTTGAGGGACGAAAAAATAGCGGGGATGGCGCCCACAGGTGTCGCCATCACCACCCAGTCGGCACTCTTAACAGCATCCACCGGATCGGCATAAAATCGGTCAATGATTCCCAGTTGCCGGGCGGTTTCCAGATTAGCCCGGTGAGGGTCAACCCCGACCACCTCCCGCACAAGGCCCTTTTGCCGCAGGGCCAGCGCCAGCGATCCGCCGATCAGCCCGACGCCAATCAGGCACAAGCGTTCAATCATGCAGACCGGACCCGATCCAGTGCGGCGAGGAACGTGTGGTTTTCCTCCTCGGTGCCTACGGTGACACGCAGATGATTACGCAATCCATAGTTGGCAATCGGGCGCACAATCACGCCTTCTCTGAGCAAGGCTTCGTATACAGGTCCGGCGGGTTGGCCGACGTCAAAGGTGATGAAGTTACCGACCGAGGGAATGACCTTAAGATTCCGCTTCACCAGTTCCTCCATCAGCCGGGCCAGACCCGCATCGTTCAAACGCACCGTCTTGGCCAGATGATCCTCGTCATCAAGCGCTGCACGGGCCGCCTCCAGTGCAGGTGTATTGAGGTTGAATGGCTGACGCACCCGATTCAGCAAATCGGCGATGGCCGGGCTGGATATGGCATAACCGACGCGCAATCCCGCAAGTCCATAGGCTTTGGAAAAAGTGCGCGTCACTATAAGGTTCGGAAACTCGGGTAACCACGCCAGCGCATTCGGGTAATCCGGCTCGCTCACATATTCAAAGTAAGCCTCATCCACCAAGGCGATGACATGGTCAGGCAGCCCACGCAGAAAGGCCTCGAGCTCTGTCCGTCCCAGATAAGTGCCGGTCGGATTGTTAGGATTGGCAATAAACACGACCCGGGTATCGGAACCCACGACTTCGGCCATGGCCTTCAGATCGTGTCCGAATTGCAGCCCCCTGGAACCGTTATGAGCGGGTGCAATGGCGGCCTTGGCACCCACCGCCTGAGTCACGATCGGATAAACCGCGAAGGCATGCTCAGAAAAAACGGCGGAGACCTCCGGCGAGAGAAATGCCCGGGCCACCAATTCGAGAACGTCATTCGAGCCATTGCCAAGCGTGATTTGCTCGGCAGTCACCCCCAATTTTCTGGCCAGCGCGGCCTTCAATTCAAAACCACCCCCATCGGGATACAGGTGCAACTCCGGCAAAACCCTCGCTGCCGCCGCGAGGGCCAATGGACTAGGGCCGAGGGGATTTTCATTGGATGCCAGCTTGACGATGTGGCTGAGGCCCAATTCACGCTCAAGCTCGCCAATCGGCTTACCGGGAATATAGGGGGTCAGTCCCTGCACGCCGGGAACCGCGAGTTCGATGGGCTTCATGGATGTCAGCAAATTGATCAGGTAAGTGCGCGGGGATAGGAACCGAGGATTTTCAGCATCGTGACGTGACGCTCCAGTTCGGCCAAGGCCGCGGCGACCGATACATCATCGCGGTGACCCTCGAGATCGACAAAAAAGACATAGTCCCAGGCAGCGCGCCGCGATGGGCGCGACTCGATTTTGCTCATGCTGATGCCATGCCGCGCAAAGGGCTCGAGCACGCCATAGAGTGCCCCGGGATCATTCTGTATCGCCAGGATCAGCGAGGTCTTGTCGCCTCCGGTGGGACCCACCGGGTTCCGACCGATCACCAGGAATCGGGTGGTATTGTCCGGCTCGTCTTCAATGTTGCGCTCAAGAATCTGAACACCATAAAGCTCGGCCGCGACTTCACCCGCAATGGCGGCCGAATTTGGCGTGCTGGCCGCCCGACGAGCGGCTTCGGCATTACTGCTGACCGAGGTGCGGGTGACACCGGGGAGGAACCGGTCCAGCCATTCCCGACATTGCGCCAACGACTGCTGATGGGAAAAAATCTCGTGTATTTCTTCAAGTCGGCAGCCGGCAGCCATCAGGTTGTGATGAATCCTGAGGCTGACTTCACCGGCAATCACCAGCGAGGAATGGAGAAAGCTGTCAAGCGTATGGGTGATCACACCTTCGGTCGAGTTTTCCACAGGCACCACGCCATATTGGCAAGCACCGCTTTCCACCGCACGGAAGATCTCATCAATCGAAGGCAATGGCGTTGCGCAAATCGCGTGACCGAAATGCCGGTATGCCGCCTGCTGGGTAAACGTCCCTTCAGGCCCCAGAAAAGCCACGCCCAGCGGCTTCTCCAGAGCGAGACATTCGGACATCAGCTCGCGATAAAAGCGGCCAATGGTCTCGCGACTCAGGGGTCCCGGGTTCTTGTCCATCATGCGCCGGAGGACTTCCACCTCCCGCTCGGGGCGGTGAAAACAATCCACCTCACCGGCCGCAATCTTGATTTCCGCGACCGTCTGGGCACAACTGGCCCTGCGGTTCAACAGGACCAGTAACTGGTCATCAATCTCGTCGATTTCCCGACGGATATCCGCAAGTTGGGCCTGACTGTCCGATGTGGTCACGGCTCAAGCTTCAAATGACGCGAGCAAACAGGACGCCCTCGATTCCGCGAATGCGGTTCAGGGTCTCTTCTGGAACAGCCGAATGGAGGTCAACCAGGGTATAGGCGACATCACCCCGCGACTTGTTGATGAGATCAAGGATATTCAGGTTGGCCTCCGCGAGGGCGCTGGACACCTGCCCCACCATATTCGGCACGTTCTGGTTGACGATACTCAGGCGCACGCCCTCGGTTCTGGGGACGACCACTTCGGGCAAATTGACCGAGTTGCGGATATTGCCGTTCTCCAGATAATCCCGCAGCTGATCGGCTACCATGATGGCGCAGTTGTCCTCGGCCTCGGCCGTTGATGCACCGAGATGCGGCAGGGCAATGACCCCGGAATGTCCCAGGAGCTTGCGGCTGGGAAAATCACACACGTAGGCACTGATTTGGCCGGAATCCAGCGCCGCCAGCACGGCCTCTTCATCCACCACTTTTTCCCGGGAAAAATTCAGCAGGATGGCGCCCTTCTTCATGACGTCGAGACGTGCCGCGTTGATAACGTGGCGGGTATGGTCATTCAAGGGAACATGCAGCGTGACCAGATCACCCTGGGCTATCAGATCGTCAATACTGCCAGCACGCTGGGCTCGGGAAGATAGTTGCCAGGCGCTTTCGACCGTCAGCTGCGGGTCAAATCCAACGACGTCCATACCCAGATCCATCGCGGCATTGGCCACCTTGACTCCGATCGCACCGAGCCCCAGGACTGACAGTGTTTTTCCGGCCAATTCAAAACCGGCAAATGCCTTCTTGCCTTTCTCGACCTGCGAGTGTATCGCCGCATTGTCACCCTCCAGCGTCTGGGCGTAATGCCAGGCAGGGCAAATCTTGCGGGCGGCCAGCAGCATGCCGGCAATCACCAGTTCCTTTACGGCGTTCGCATTGGCACCCGGCGCATTGAACACCGGGATCCCGCGCTGGGTGTATTCAGCCACCGGGATATTGTTGACACCCGCGCCGGCTCTTCCCACTGCCTTTAGGGTGGCAGGAATCTCGACGCCATGCATGTCAAATGAACGCAGCATGACCGCATCCGGATGCTGGATTTCCGAGGCCACTTCATAACGATCCCGGGGAAAGTGATCAAGGCCCACTGCCGAGATATTGTTGTACGTCAACACCTTGAATATGGTCATCACCCGTATTTCCGTTCGAATTCGGCCATGAAGGCGATCAGGGCATCCACACCGGACTCCGGCATGGCGTTGTAAATGCTGGCGCGGAAACCACCGACGGAGCGATGCCCCTCGAGGTTGGCCAGTCCGGCAGACCTGGCTTCGGCAATGAAGGTCTTTTCCAGATCCGTATTGGCGATCTTGAAGGGTACGTTCATACGTGACCGACAAGTCACATCCACGGGATTCGAATAGAACGGCGAGTCATCGATTGCCTGGTAAAGCTTGACCGATTTGCGGAGATTGACCGCTTCAATCGCCGCCAGCCCGCCCTGCCCTTTCAGCCATTCCAGCACCAGTCCAAGCAGATACCAGGGGTATGTCGGCGGCGTGTTCAGCATGGAGCCATTATCGGCCTGCTGCTGATAATCAAAAATGGATGGCGTCCCCGGCAGCACCTCGCCAATCAAGTCATCGCGCACGATGACCACGGTAATTCCGGCAGGTCCCATATTCTTCTGGGCACCGGCATAAATCAGCCCGAAACGGCTGACATCCAGCGGCCTTGAGAGGATGTTCGAGGACATATCCACGACCAGCGGTAGGCCGCCGGCAGCGGGGATGTCCTGAAACTCGACCCCGCCAATCGTTTCATTGCTGGTGTAGTGAAGATAGGCCGCCTCAGGATCGACCGCCCAGCCGCTTCGGGCGGGAATGGTCGTGAAATTATCGGCTTCGGCACTGGCCGCCAGTTTTACTGTGGAAAACCGTTTGGCCTCACTGATTGCCTTCTTGGACCAGATACCGGTATTGACATAGCAGGTAGTGGATTTTCCCCGCAACAGGTTCATCGGTATGGCGGCAAACTGGCCTGTTGCGCCGCCCTGCAGGAACAGTACTTTGTAATTGGACGGTATTGCCAGGAGCTCGCAGAGCGTAGCCTCGGCTTGCTTGGCAATGCCCACATAGCTTTTGCTGCGATGACTCATCTCCATCACCGACATGCCAGTGTCATGCCATTCGCAAAGTTCGTCCCGCGCCTGTTCCAACACCGCCGTCGGCAGCATGGAGGGTCCCGCACTGAAGTTGTAGATTCTGCTCATCCCTTATTCCTCGCCTTCCATTGCTTCACTGTCTGCCTCATCGATATCGGCGTCGTCACCTTCCAGGAAAGGAATACGATCCACACCGACCACTTTTTCATTCGGCCCGAGCTTGATCACCGTTACGCCCTGGGTGTTGCGGCCCAACTCGCGAATCTCCTCGACACGGGTCCGAACCAGTGTGCCGGCATCCGTGATCAGCATGATTTCGTCGCTATCCTGCACCAGCACCGCCGCCACCACCGCGCCATTTCGATCACTGGTCTGAATGGCTATGACGCCCTGACCACCGCGACGATGGCGGGGGAAGTCACTGATGGCCGTGCGCTTGCCGAAGCCATTCTCGGTGATATTCAGAACCGAGCCTTCCATCCCGATGATCAGCGCAATGATTTCCTGGCCTTCATGCAAGGTCATGCCGCGGACACCCGTGGCCCCACGCCCCATCACGCGTACTTCATCCTCGTTGAAGCACACCGATTTGCCGGAATTGCTGAACAGCATGACGTTCTGCTGGCCATCGGTCACGGCCACGTTCACCAGCCGGTCATCCTGCCGCAGGTCGATGGCGATCTTGCCGGTCGATCGTGGACGCTCGAACTCCTTCAAGGACACCTTCTTGACGATACCGGCCGCCGTCGCCATGAAGATGAAATGCCCATCATCGAATTCACGGATCGGCAGGATGGCGTTGATCTTTTCGCCCTCCTCCAGCGGCAACAGATTGACGAACGGACGGCCGCGAGCGATGCGGCTGGCGACAGGCAGCTCATAGACCTTGAGCCAGTAGACCTTGCCGACGCTGGAGAAACACAGAATGGTGTCGTGGGTATTGGCCACGATCAGCTTCTCGATGTAATCCTCTTCCTTCATCGTGGTAGCGGATTTGCCGCGTCCGCCGCGCCGTTGTGCACGATAGGCCGTCAGCGGCTGCGACTTCACATAGCCTTCGTGGGACACGGTGACCACCATGTCTTCCTCGGGGATCAGATCGGCACGCGACAGATCAAGGTAATCCTCGATAATGCGGGTCCGACGGGCATCCCCAAACTGATCACGGATGTTGATCAATTCGTCTCGAATCACTTCCATCAAGCGAATGTCACTGCCCAGGATGGCCAGCAATTCGTCGATGCGGGCAAGGATGTCCTTGTACTCGGCGATGATCTTGTCCTGCTCCAGACCGGTCAGTCGGTGCAGACGCAGATCGAGAATCGCCTGAGCCTGTTCCGCCGACAGCAGATAACCCTGTTCGCTCAAGCCGAACGCCGGCCCCAATGTTTCCGGCCGGGAGCGGACAGCATCTTCGGCCCGCTCGAGCAGGCCGGCCACCAGACCCGGGCGCCAATGCCGCTCCAGCAACCGTTCCTTGGCGACGGCAGGACTGGGAGAAGCCTTGATGAGTTCGATGACTTCATCAATATTGGCCAGGGCCACGGCGAGCCCTTCCAAAATGTGCGCGCGTTCCCGTGCCTTGCGCAGATCGAAGAGCGTTCTGCGGGTCACCACTTCACGGCGGTGATTGATGAAGGCGGCGATGATTTCTTTCAGGTTCAGGCAGCGTGGGCGGCCATCGATCAGCGCGACCATGTTGATGCCGAAGACGTTCTGCATCGCAGTCTGCTGATACAGATTATTGAGCACGACCTCGGGTGATTCTCCGCGCTTCAGTTCGATCACCATGCGCATGCCGTCCTTGTCGGACTCATCGCGCAGGCCGGAGAGGCCTTCCAGCTTGCCTTCCTTGGCCAGCTCGGCAATCTTCTCCATCAGCCGAGCCTTGTTGACCTGATAAGGCAGCTCGTTGACGATGATGCTGGTGCGACCGTTATCCTCCTCGAACTCGCACTGGGCGCGCAGATAGATGCGACCGCGCCCGGTCAGATAAGCCTCACGAATGCCGCTGGCGCCATTGATGATGCCGGAAGTCGGAAAATCCGGCCCCGGCAACACGACCATCAATTCCTCGATGCTGGCATTAGGATTTTCGATCAGCAGCAGGCAGGCATTCACCACCTCGGTCAGATTGTGCGGCGGGATGTTGGTCGCCATACCGACCGCGATACCGGCAGAGCCGTTGATCAGCAGATTCGGCACCTTGGTCGGGAGGACTGCGGGCTCCCGCTCCGATTCGTCGTAGTTGGGCGTGAAGGTGACCGTTTCCTTTTCCAGGTCGGCCAGCAACTCATGGGCAATGCGCGACATGCGCACTTCGGTGTAACGCATGGCGGCGGGCGGGTCGCCGTCCACCGAGCCGAAGTTGCCCTGCCCATCAACCAGCATGTAACGCAGCGAAAAAGGCTGCGCCATGCGGACGATGGTGTCATAGACGGCAGAATCGCCGTGCGGGTGATATTTACCGATCACATCACCGACGACACGGGCAGACTTCTTGTACGGCTTGTTCCAGTCATTGCTCAGCTCATGCATGGCATAAAGCACGCGACGATGAACCGGCTTCAGTCCGTCCCGAACATCGGGAAGGGCACGCCCCACGATCACGCTCATGGCGTAATCGAGGTACGACTGCCTCATCTCGTCTTCGAGATTGACGGGAATAATCTCTTTAGCGAAGGATGTCATGCGGATATCTGCGATCGATGGAGGTCTGGCCTGCCAATCCAAGCCTCACTAAGCAAAACGCACATTATATACGCACCACGCCGAGCACGCCCATGCCTGGAAGCTTTAGACACGCATCGGCCGGCGAACTCGAAGGAAGACACGAGAACACCCCCACTCTCTTCGACACGGGGAAGCTGGTGTACCATTCCGACCATTGTGTTCCACTGATAAAAGGAAACCCTCATGCCCGCTTATCCCCGCAAGGAAATTGAAGAAATGGTCGAACGCTGGCTGGCCGCCAACCTGGATTCCGAACGCGCTGGCGACTGGGTCAAGAGCCTTGGCAAGATGTACACGGAGGATGCGGAATATAGCTGGAACATGGGCCCCAACCGCGAATTCACCGCCCGCGGACGGCAGCAGATCGAGGATTGGGCACTCGGCGCCCACATGGAGGGCTTCGAGAAATGGCGCTACCCCTACTACAAAATCATCATCGACGAGCAACAGGGCGAAGTCATCGGCATCTGGCGTCAGGTCGCCCCGGTCAAGCGGGACGACGGGACAGAGTATGAAGTCTCCGGCCTCGGCGGCAGCTGGTTCCGATACGGCGGCAACTACCAGTGGAAATGGCAGAAGGATTTCTTCGACCTCGGCAATGTGAAGGATCTCTTCATGCAGCTCGCCGCGGATGGCAAGCTGGAGCGCCCGGTCAAGCAGAAGCTCCGCCGCTTGGCCTGGGGCCTCAAACTGCCCGGCGTAGAACCCATCCACGCGGACCTGAGCATCTGGCAGAAACTAAAAGGTATTCTCGCCATGTTGCGGATCGTCCTGTTTGGCTAAATCCCTCCACCCTGCGGCCCAGCCACTGGTGACATAGATGAAACACATGCAATTCCTGCCGACGCTCTCCTTGTTGCTCGCCTTGATTCCAACCACCATGCTCCAGGCTACCGAAAACCCGCTGACTTATGACCGCATCAACCTGAGCGCTACGGCGCAGGGAAAAGCCGTAAATGACATTCTGGTAGCGGTGCTTTATCAACGCATGGAAGGCCCCACGGCAGAGCCTCTGGCCGCCGAGGTCAACCAGGCCATCGCAGCAGCGCTGGCCACCGCGAAGAAAGTACCGGAAGTCACAGTCCAGACACTGGATTACCAGACCTTTCCCACCTACCAGAACCAGAAGGTGACGGGCTGGAGCGTGCGTCAGTCGATTCGGCTGGAAAGCAAGAACATGGAGAAGTTGAGTACTCTGATCGGAGAAATGCAAAAATCCCTTAAGGTCGAAACCATCAGTTATCAGGTCTCCCCGGAAACCCTCCGGGCCACCGAGGATGGCCTGATGAGCGAGGCCATGAAAGCCTTTCAGCAAAGGGCCGAGCTGATCACCCGCGAGCTGGGCCGCAAGCGCTATCGACTGGTAGCACTGGATGTCAACACGCAGAATTCGATGCCGCGCCCTTTCCATGCCAATGCGAGAGCCATGGCCATGGACGCGGCCCCATCGGCGCCGCCCGCCATTGAAGCCGGCGAACAACCGGTCACCGTCAATCTGCAAGGCACCATCGAACTCCAGAGCGACTGAAGATGCGCCTCCCCGGTCTCAACAGCCAGATCCTGCTGGCAGCCGCCCTGGGGGCCATCCTCGGTGTTTATTTGAATCATCAGGGTGCGCCCGACCCAAACAGCGCCGGCCTGATCACCGCCTTGCAATTCACCGGCGGCCTGTTTGTCGATCTACTGAAAATGGTGCTGATCCCGCTGGTGTTCACCTCGGTCGCCTCCGGGGTGGCCAGCCTGGGTGAACATGAACATGCCGGGCGCATCTGGCGCATCACCCTCAGCTATTACCTGAGCACTACCCTGCTGGCCGCCCTGCTCGGCCTGCTGCTGATGAATCTGTTCGATCCCGGCAAGGGACTGCATCTGGATCTGTTCCAGGACGTGATGAATGGCGCCCACCCGCCCCAGACCCTGAGTCTTGCGGATTTTTTGCAAGGCTTCTTGCGCGGCATTTTTGTCAATCCGGTCAAGGCCATGGCGGAGGGGGCCGTCATGCCGACCGTGGTTTTTGCCTTGATGACCGGCATCGCCATGGCGCAACGCGGCTCGCGGGCCCATGCGCTGCGGGACTTGCTGGGCGAGGCGCTGGAGATCATCCTCGTGATCGTCAACGGAATCATGAAGGTTGCACCGATTGGGGTATTCGCTTTGCTCGGGCATCTGGTGGCCACCCAACCAACCGGGTTGTTCGTCAATCTCGCCCAGTTTATCGCCGTCGCCATCGGCGGCCTGCTGGTTCATGGACTTGTCGTATTGCCAACACTGCTCTTTTTGCTGGCCGGACACCCGCCCGTCAAGTTTTTCAGACGCATTCAGGAGGCTCTGCTGACGGCCTTTGCCACCTGCTCCAGCTCCGCGACCTTGCCGATCACCCTGCGGGTCGCACGTGAGAACCTCCATGTCCCCCCGCGCATTGCCAAGTTCGTGCTACCGCTTGGCGCCACGGTTAACATGGATGGAACCGCCCTCTATGAAGCCGGAGCCGCGCTGTTTGTCGCCAATCTCGCCGGCATCGACCTCAACCTGGCCCAACAGACGCTGGTGTGTCTGATGGCCGTGCTGGCGTCCATCGGCGCACCAGGCCTACCCAGCGCCGGCATGGTGACGATGATCATGGTGTTGCAGTCGGTCGGCCTGCCGGTCGAGGCCATCGCCATCCTGCTGCCGATTGATCGTTTAATCGACGCCGTCCGGACCACAGTGAATGTCGAGGGCGATCTGACGGGATCGGTGATCATCCACCACCTGATCGAACCGCCCGTCGAAAGCTGATATTTTTCGGGCGATTGATTACTTGCCGCCGCTCACCGCCCCCGAACTCGCTGGCTGGTAGTCCGGCCACTCGGACCAATGTCCGGTGGACTGTGGACGCGAGGACGCCGCCTGATCAAACGCGGGTTTATTCTGGATCATGGCACGTGAAAAACTGGCGGCGATGGCAGTAAGCTTTTCGGTCACCGCCAGTTTTTGCGCCTCCGGCGTGCTGCCCTGCGGCAGAATCAGCACATCGCTAAACCGTCCCACGGGCACTTCCATCGCCCCATTCTGGAGACGACGTGACAGCCCCAACGCCATGTAAACCAGATCGCCGTTGAATTGTGGCATGACATGCGTGTCCAGTAACACATGAATCCCGTACTGACGACCCGGGAAAGTATTGGCGAAGCTGGGGCTGATCCCCTTGCCCAGCGCAGTCTGGATATCACTATCCAATACCGGCGTATTGGTATTGGTGATACTGGCCTCCCAGTTCACCGCCATGGCTAACGGAGCACACAGAAAAAGAACCACTCCGGCCAGCATTTTTTTCATGACAACTCCTTGCAAGGCAATACAAAAACAAAGCAGCCGGGGTCGTTAACTGCGAATCTCCCGGCCCATATCCAGGCCATTCATGCTACCCGTTTTTCATTTCCGTGTGCCCTAATCAACACCCATCGGACAGATCGGGACTGATCAACGGGGTCTCGGCACCCAAACCATCAAGTGGAGACAGCCACGGTCACAATGTCTTCAGCTGCCTGCTCTGCCGGTCTCGCCAGCCATTCCCACACCACTGCTTCTTCGTTTACTGAGTCCATGCCAAAAGGTAGACTCCTCCAGCATTAAAATGGGGCCGAACTCCAGAAACTCGAAACAGGGTTGTAAAAGGAGAAGAAGAAACCATTCGGCCCCACCCTCTCAGAAAAATAGCCAGTCTCGGTTAAAAAAAACCCGCCACGCGGGCGGGTCAGCAAGATTAGAATCCCCGAGAGAGGGAGTGCCAGTCAGAACATCTACCCCCTTGTTTAGTTCCACCACATCAACATGAAATGCCTGACATCGCTCGTGCACCCTTCGTCGGAGCCCACTACCAGAGGTTTGATCTTCGGGTTTTTGACGGCCGTCATATTATGTTTTTCGAACACCGTCATGAGCGCCGAATACACCGGCCGCATGCTGCAGACTGACTGTGAGCTGAAAAAAGGATCGACTGATTTCCAAAGCGGCGTTCACTACGGCCTGTGTCACGGTTTCATTATCGGCGTGGGCGAGGTCGCGATGAACACCATCCGGGGCGCCTTTTGCCCTCCACCCACAGCGGATAAAGTCAAATCCGTCGAGATCCTTCAGCGATATCTGCAGAAACACCCCGAGCGACTCCGGGAACCGGCCGCCGTGCTGGTTGTGAATGCGCTGGGTGAAGCTTTCCCTTGTGCCAAAAGATAGTTGATATTGATTTATCAACTATCTTTGACCGCCCAGTTAGCCGATCGAATCGCCAAAGGATCCAAAAGGCGGTCAGCGCTGCCGCAGCTCGCGTGGTTTGTACCAAGACAACTCTGCGGCACATCACTCTCCAGCAGGGACGATAAAGAGTCCTGCGTTTCCAATAGCCTAGCTATTCCTGTCCTGTCCTAAATTCCTCGAGCCGTTCCATGGCGTGACCAATGGACTTGGCCGATTTATCGTAAGCCTCGTTCTTGTTCTGCTTGAGGCTGAGGCTGAGGTTGGCTTCGGCGGTCTTCAGGCTTTTGTCGGCCTTGTGTTCACGCCGGAGGATTTCGACATGGCCCAAGGCAGCTCGGGTGTGGGCGCTGGCTTCCTGGGTGTTCTGGGTCTGGTAGCTGGCTTGGGCAGCCTGGACCTGGTCGAGCGCATGGGTGAGCTGGGGGCTTTGGGCCCAGGCGCTGGGCGCAAGGCTGAGGCTGGCGAGTAGCAGTGTTTTGATGAGGCGGTTTTGATACTTCATGTCAGTGTCCTTTTTATGCGGTTCAAACCCCCGGGTGGTTGTACCGGGGGTGACTTTGACGACGGTCGGCTTAGCCGCGCAGCGCGCTGCTGGGGCGGGGCTTCCGCCGCTGGCGCCAGCCGGCGACCAGCGGTAGCAGGCTGCTCAGTCCGACCAGGCCGACCGGTCCCAAGGTGGGAATGGGGTTGGGCGGCGGGACGGGGTTGGGCCGGGGGGTGACCGGGGTGATGACGGCTGCGGCCTGGCCGTTGCCAGCCCCGTTTTCAGCGCTGACGGTGAAGGTGTAGGCGGTGCCGTTGGTGAGGCCGGTGACGGTACAGCCGGTGGCGGGCCAGGTGGCTTCACAGGTCTGGCCGGTAGGGGTGCCGTTGATCAGCGCGGCGACGACGTAACGGACGGGCTGGCCGCCGCTGGCGGGTGCTTGCCAGTTGACGGTGGCCGACTGGTTGCCCGCCGTGGCGGTGACGTTGACCGGCTGGCCGGGGGCGACCAGGGCGTTGGGGTCGTAGCCAGGACCACCCGGGTCAGCAATGGCGCCGACGGTGGGGTCGTTGTCCCATTCGCCGTTATCAACGATGGTGAACTCGGCGGTGTTGCCGCTGAGCGTCACTTCACTACTGGGCATTTGGGTCCAGCCGGTGTGATAACTGTTGACGACATACTTCCAGAATTGCATGCCTTCGACGATGCCGGCATAGGTCATGCGGACGCGGGCTTCATTGCCGGTGCAGCTGACCATTTCAAAGTTGACGACGCCATAGGGCATGGTGGTGCTGCCGCCGGGGCCGCCTTCTGGCGGGGTGATGAGACGGGCGCTGTTGAGGTTGCAGCCACTGGTGGCACTGTCGGTGGTAAAGGCGGTGCTGCCGGTCTGGCTGCCCTGGCTGGCGGCGCCGGGGGCGTCGCACTGGGCGGTGCTGCCGCCGTTGGTGCCGGTGCAGCTCCAGTTGAAGGTGCCGTTGCTGTTGCTGACGGCACTGGCGGTGCCGGTACCACAGAGGAGGCCTGCCGGCGGGACGAGGGTGGCGACGCCATTGGCCGCGCCGCAGGCGCCGTTGAGCATGGCTTGCGGGGTGGCAGGGACGCTGGAGCCGGAGGTGGCGTTACCGAGGGCGTTAGTGGCCTGGACCCGGAAGGTGTAGGCGGTGCCGTTGGTGAGACCGGTGACGACACAGCTGGCATAGGGATAGGCCTGACCGGGGAACGGGACACTACAGGTCTGGCCGCCGGGGCTGGCGGTGACGGTGTAGCTGACGGGGTCGCCGCCGCCGGTGAGTACCTGCGGCCAGGAGACGTTGACCTGACGGTCGCCAGCCGCCGGGATGGGGGTGCCGGGCACTGCCGGGGGGGCGTCGTAGGTGTAGCTCAACTCAAGCACATCCTGCCCCGCGGGGGTGACGACGGTGATGTCGACGGCGCCACCCGCATGAGCGGGGCTGACCGCCGTGATCTGGTTGGCCGAGTTGACGGTGACGCTGGTCGCCGGGGTCTGACCGAACAGCACCTGGCTGGCGCCGGTGAGGTTGCTGCCGGTGATCGTGACCGCGGTGCCGCCGGCTTGCGGGCCGGTGCTGGGGCTGACGGCGAAGATGGCCGGGGCCAGTGCGGCTTCGGGGGTGACCGTGTTGCTGCTGGCTGCAGCCCCTGTGCCCTGGGCATTGGTGGCAACCACTTGGAAGGTATAGGCAGTGCCGTTGGTCAGACCGGTGACAACACAGCTGGTCGCGCCGGTGGTGGTGCAACTGCCGCCGGGGGCGCCGGTGACGCTGTAGCCGGTAATCGCCGAACCACCGGTGTTGCTCGGGGCGGTCCAGGTGACCGTGGCCTGGGCATTGCCGGCGGTGGCGCTGACCGACGTCGGGGCGTCGGGTTCACCCTGCGGGGTGACGCTGTTGCTCGCCGTGGAGGCGGTGCCGTCACCTTGGGCATTGGTGGCAACCACTTGGAAGGTATAGGCAGTGCCGTTGGTCAGACCGGTGACAACACAGCTGGTCGCGCCGGTGGTGGTGCAACTGCCGCCGGGGGCGCCGGTGACGCTGTAGCCGGTAATCGCCGAACCACCGGTGTTGCTCGGGGCGGTCCAGGTGACCGTGGCCTGGGCATTGCCGGCCGTGGCACTGACCGAGGTCGGCGCATCGGGCACGCCGAGCGGGGTGATGCTGCTGCTGGCGGTCGAGGCGGTGCCGGTACCCTGGGCATTGTCAGCCGTCACCTCACAGGTGTAGGTCTTGCCGTTGGTGAGGCCGGTGACGGTCAGCGGTGAGCCGCTGCCGGTCACAGTGCCTGCCGCCCCACCATTGCTGGAGGTACAGCTGGCGGCATAGCCGGTGATCGTCGAGCCGCCGGTGTTGGTCGGCGCGGTGAAGGTCACAACAGCTTGGCTGTTGCCGGCCGTGGCACTGACCGAGGTCGGCGCATCGGGCACGCCGAGCGGGGTGATGCTGCTGCTGGCGGTCGAGGCGGTGCCGGTACCCTGGGCATTGATAGCGGCCACCTGGAAGGTGTACGCGGTGCCATTGGTCAGACCGGTGACAACACAGCTGGTCGCGCCGGTGGTGGTGCAACTGCCGCCGGGGGCGCCGGTGACGCTGTAGCCGGTAATCGCCGAACCACCGGTGTTGCTCGGGGCGGTCCAGGTGACCGTGGCCTGGGCATTGCCGGCGGTGGCGCTGACCGACGTCGGGGCACCCGGAACTGTTACGGGTGTGGCGCTAGCGGGACTGGTGTAAGTGCCGGTGCCTGCACTGTTGATCGCTGCAACCTTGAAGTAGTAGGTTGTGCCGTTGGTGAGACCGCTGGCGGTGCAGGTCAATGCAGTCGAGCTACCGGTTGTCGCCGGCGCACAACCGCCCTGCGCATCAATATAGGACCCTCCAGTGCTGGATGAATACTGCACTTGGTAGCCGGACACGGCTGCGCCGCCATCACTGGTGGGGGCCGTCCAGCTCACTATTGCCTGGGCGTTGCCTGGTGTGGCCGATATCGTGGCAGGGGCGCCCGGGACAGTGGCCGCCGTAGGTGTCACGCTGGCCGGACTGGTGTAGCTACCGGGGCCCGCACTATTGATGGCTGCAACCTTGAAGTAGTAGGTTGTGCCGTTGGTGAGACCGCTGGCGGTGCAGGTCAATGCAGTCGAGCTACCGGTTGTCGCCGGCGCACAACCACCCTGCGCATCAATATAGGACCCGCCAGCGGTGGTCGAATACTGCACTTGGTAGCCGGACACGGGTGCGCCGCCATCACTGGTGGGGGCCGTCCAGCTCACGGTTGCCTGAGCGTTGCCTGCTGTGGCCGATATTGTGGCCGGTGCGCCGGGGACATAGGCAGGAAATGTATCACTGCTTCCAAAATACAACATCACTTTGCGAGTCTGTAGGCCAGAAGTGGTTGTCAACGCCCACTGGGCAGCTACGCCGGCATCAGTATTTGGTGACGGATTGACAGAATTATCATAAACCGTTCCGTTGCAAGGCCCATCACACGACGGTTCGCCGTAGGTATATTGGTAGTTGCCCTCGAAATAGGAGTCAAAGCTATTATCAGTGCCACCGAATTCAAGGATACCCCCGAGCGCTGTTGATCCATTTTGTACGACATAACGTCGACCACCGACGATGCCCGTCGCACCGGGGCCATCGTCGTCACCGTCCAGGTAGAAATCAGAGGTGATGTAGAGTTGCGGGGGCGCATTGAGACCCGCAGGTACATTGATATCGATGGTAACCTCTGCGAAGGCTCTTGGCGCTTGGTAGTCCGTCGTTACCGTCATACCATAGGTACGCGAATTATAAGTCGCGGTGAGGACCTCGATATTGCGCCACGCCCCATTACCGAGATCAGTCAGTGTGTTACTGGTGGGAATCCAAGCGATGCTCGGTTTAGGCCCGGAGTAGTTAGACCACTGGTACCCCCCAGGTACTAGGGATGGTGGATAGGCGCCCACAAACCTCGCATCATCGGCATATAGAGAAAAATTCAAATAAGCTGGCAAGATTATATTGGGGTCATCAGGGTCATCTTCTTGGTAAATCTGCTTCTGGCCATTACGAACAATCTGAAACCGGGCGTTCTCCGTGTAGATACGCAAGCCGTCGGACGTCGACGCCCCCCCCGTTGGATTAAGGATATTTGGTGTGGTGGGTTCGACGTAAGTAAATAGGGTATTGCCCGCATTCGAGCCGCCCGCCGTGGTGACCACAACGGGGGCCGTACCAGCACTTCCTGCCGCCGGAGTCGTGCACACGGCAAAGCCGTCGGTCCACACGGTAAAGGACGTGCAGGCGTTGCCGCCCACGGTGATACTGGTCGCATTGGACAGGTCAGTGCCGAATATAGTGATGTCACGCCCACCCGTGGTGAAGCCTGATGGGGGAAATATCCCGGTGATGGTGGGGGGTGGTAGGTAAGTTATCAGGGCCGAACTTGCCTGGATGACGTCGGTGCTAGTGGAATTGTCGGTCCATTGCCAAGCTGTCACAGCTACTGTGCCGTCACTTGACAGAGCGACTTGTGGATACTCGCCTTCCCCTGCTGAGTACGCTGAAAGGTCCGTCACGTTGACTGCCCCCCACCCTTCCGGCGTCCCCGATATGGTGGTTGATGCGGTCTGGATGATGTAATCCTGGCCGCCAAACCATTGCCAGACGGCCGTGGCACGGGTGCCATCACTGGAGAGTGCGACTTGAGCGCTATCGGCGTCCGCACTGGTTGCCGAAAGGTTCGTCACGGTAACAGTCCCCCACGCCACCGGCGTTCCCGATATGGTGGTTGATGCGGTCTGGATGATGTCATTCGTGCCGTTGTTCCTAGTCCAGACGGCCGTGGCTTTGGTACCGTCGCTGGACAGAGCAATTTGGGCGTAGCTGGCAGACCCACCAGTTGCCGAAAGGTCCGTCACGTTGACTGCGCCCCACGCCTCTGGCGTCCCCGATATGGTGGTTGATGCGGTCTGGATGATGTCATTCGTGCCGTTGTTCCTTTGCCAGACGGCCGTGGCTTTGGTACCGTCACTGGACAGGGCAATTTGTGGGTTTTTTGCATTCCGGCCAGTTGCCGATAGATCCGTCACCGTGACAGTCCCCCAG
Organism: Methylococcaceae bacterium; assembly: GCA_044237765.1. Taxonomy (GTDB): domain Bacteria; phylum Pseudomonadota; class Gammaproteobacteria; order Methylococcales; family Methylococcaceae; genus UBA6136. The sequence continues at coordinate 34,496 of JBIIEQ010000013.1, forward strand.
GCCGGCGGGGAGCCCGTAATGGTGGTTGATGCGGTCTGGATGATGTCATTCGTGCCGTTGTACCATGGCCAGACGGCCGTGGCTTTGGTACCGTCATCGGACAGGGCAATCCGTGCCGCGCTGTCCGAGCCGGTGTTACCGTTGGACGATAGGTTAGTCACCGCCCCCCATGTAGCATTCCCTCCGGATATCGACGCGGAAGCGCTCTGGACCGTATAGATACTGTTGTTGCTTCTGTGCCAGATAACCGTAGCCCTATCTCCATCCAGGCTCATGGCCACCTGCGGGGGGGTCAAAGTCCCAGGGCCTGTAATATCCTGCACTTGCCCCCAGTTCGCACTTCCACCAGCGATCGTCGCTGTAGCGGCTTGTATGTAACCACCCTGATTACTAACAAAGCATCGCCAGACTGCCGTGGCTTTGGTGCCGTCACTAGACAAGGCGACTTGTGGGTAGCGGCAATAACGCTGCTGCCCTCCGCTTCCCGAAACATTCGTCACTGTCCCCCAGGTCGCCACCCCCCCCGATATCGTCGCGGAGGCGGACTCGATTATATCGTTCGTGCCAGTCCAGACTGCCGTGGCTTTGGTGCCGTCTCTAGAAATCGAGACCTGCGCCTCCTTAACGTTACCGGGTAGCGATAGATTTACCGGCGGATTACTCCAGGTCGCTACTGTGGCTGCCCAACATGGTTGTTGAGCGAAAAAGCCCAGCACCAAAAAAAGAACTGCGCAATGTATCCAGTGGGGTTTCAAGCAATCTTTTTTCATTTTTACGATCCGTGAACTCACTTAAAGTGCAATCACTACAGGGTGGTTATTCATATCTGGTGGCCTTTAAGGGCATCGGCTATTCAGGTCAGTGATAGCATCCAACGGGTCTCGCCGTTACCCGGCCCATCCTTCATCCCTTGGCCCATGCAGCGGAAGTCCTGCCTTTTTAGCTAGTTTGAAATTTATGTCATGAGATCAGCGTCGTCTGTCCCATGAATATGATTTTTTCATGATCTGTAGGGGTTTTTTTTCATCCATGGGGGCATTTGTCCCATGTTCATGGGGCTTGTCATCGTCGTCTGGAATGGGGAGACTCTCGCGCCATTCAGAGAGCCCACCCTGAACACCGAGACACCACCCCCACCCAGACATGGATTACCCCCTAACTGTGAACGCCTTTCAGCCGAAGCGGGCGCTGATCGTCGAGGACAACGAAGACTTTGGCGCGCAGCTGGTTGAAGCCATCAGGCAGTTGAGTCCGGACTGGGAGGCGGGCTTATGCGAGTCGGGCGCAATGGCGCTGGCGCACATCGCTCAACCGGCGTGCTGCCTGGATTTGTTGCTGGTCGATCTGGGCTTGCCCGATATGAGCGGTATTCAGGTCATTCAGGCCGCGCGGGCCCAGTCACCCGAGCTGCCCATTCTGGTGATCTCGGTGCTGGCGGATAACGAAAACGTGCTGCAAGCGATTGCCGCTGGCGCGCAAGGCTACCTCCACAAAGGCGATAGCCTGCTTTCGGTCACGGCGGCGATCCAAAAGGTGCTTGAGGGTGAATCGCCAATCAGCTCATCGCTGGCCGGCTATCTCTTCAGGCAAATGCAGGCAGGGACAGATCGCCCGCTGGCTGCGGGGACTTTGCTGTCGAAACAGGAAATGCAGCTGTTGCAGCTACTGAGTCGGGGATTCACTTACAGCGAGTCGGCGCAACGCATGGCCATTGCGTATGGGACCATTCAGACAATGGTGAAACGGATTTATCGGAAGCTGGAAGTCAATTCCAAGGTGATGGCGATCAAACAAGCCCAGCAGAAAGGGTGGCTATGAGTGCGTAGAGTACTTTGCCGACAAGGTCTGTGCCCTGGCCTTTACCGTCAAGGCAGCATCATCCCGCCTTGACGTCGGCGCTAACCAGGGGAACCATGAGGGCCACGTCAGTACCCTGGCGCTGGGTGGCTGCCAGAGTGAGCGCGCCGCCCAATTTCTCGGCACGGATTTTCATGTTCTCCAGCCCCTTGCCCGCCGCGATCTCCGCCGCCAGACCGATGCCATCGTCGGTGATGCTGAGCTTGAGCTGTTGCGATGCTACCAGGGCTCCGATGGTGATGTGCGTTGCTTGCGCATGTTTGATGGCATTGCTGAGCGCTTCCTGGAGGATGCGCAAAACAGACAGTAGCCGCTGTTGCGGCATCAAGACATCATCGCCCAGCTCCAGCCGCCACTGCAGCACTAACCCGGTTCCGGTGAGACGGCGCTGGGTGCGGTTGCGGAAGAAACGCAGGGCATCGCCCACATTGCCTTGGTCGTTGTTGAGGGTGTCAACCACCAGATACAAATCCGCCGTGCATTCGCCCAGGAGTTCAGCCATTTCGGCCTGACTGAGTTTGCCCCTTTCGGCTCGCAGCCGCGCACTGGAAAGCTGCGAACCGAACCCGTCATGGACGTCCCGAATGATACTTTCGCGCGCTTCTGCTCGGGTCCGCTCAACCTGCTGCTGCAGGAGTTCCTGCTGAGCCCGCTTTAGCGCGGCTTCGGCCCGTTTCCGCTCGGTGATGTCAATCAATGATCCGACCAGCATGTCATCAAGTATCGTGGCGCTGATCTCGACGTGTTTGAAGCTGCCATCCTTGCAACAGATGTGGAACTCGCGCGACTCGACATTGCCGCGCAGATCCACGGCCTTGTTGACCGCGCTGGTCCACCAGTCAAAAGTCTCGGTTCGATAGGCTTTATCGGGATAGGCCCGTATGGCCCAATCCGCCAGGGTGGGGACATCGTCCAAGGTATAACCGAAGGTATTGATGAATTGCTGGTTGAGATAGAGGATTCTGGGTTCTTTATCCAAAGAATTGCAGGCCATGGGAATGGGGGCGTTATCGAGCATCTTGCGCATGCTCTCTTCACTGGCCCTGAGACGCGCTTCAACTTGCTTGCGTTCGGTGATGTCGGTCATGACCCCTTCCCAGACGGTGCCGCCGTCCGGGAGCTTGCGAGGAACCGATTCGGCGATGAGCCATTTGATTTCACCTTTGACCACGCAACGTCCCTCCCAGTAGAAGGGCAAGGTTTTTTCAAAGACCTCCATGTTGAGGGCGATGAATGCGCCGTAGTCGTCCGGGTGAACGGTCTTGAAGCCGTTGAAGGGATCGGCCATCACGGCTTCGCGTTCAAGATCGAGCATGTCCAGCCAGCGCTGGCTGAGGAAGGTGAAGCGCGGGCTGCCATCCGGGGCGACCTGCATGACGTAGGTGCCGACCGGGATATTTTCCGTGAGCTGGAGGGCCGTCTGTTCCGGTGGGATATCCAGTCTGAGGATGCGAGAGGGTTGTTTTTTCACTGCGGTTTCGGTTTCGGGTGACAACTCATCTTGTCGGGATATCGGCGCATTTTACCCTCCCCTTTTTGAAAGCCTATTGTTCCAGTATAAAATTCGGGACAGTCCGGATTGGTCCATCTGCAAATTTTGAGACAGTCGTGGCCAGATATTCGGCTCCGCCTACTTTTTGGAGAACCCCTACGTGAAAGCAGCAGCCCATGCCTTGATGATCGTGGCGACCACCCTTGCCAGCGGTTGCGCCACCAACAAGATCACCGGTCGTAGCCAGGCCATGATCGTCAGTGATGAGTCCGCCGCCCAACAATCGGCCGAGGCGTATACCCAGCTGATCAGCGAATCGGCGCAGAAACGTGCGCTGGATGACGACAGTTATCAGCTCAGCCGTGTGCAATCCATCACCAAGCCCCTGGTCCAACAGGCCATCAAGATGCGGCCGGATGTCCAGAATTGGAAATGGGAGGTCCATGTATTGAAGAGCGGTGAGGTCAACGCCTGGTGCATGGCGGGCGGGAAGATGGCGGTCTACACCGGACTGTTGCAGAAGATCCAACCCACCGACGACGAGTTGGCGGCGATCATGGGACATGAGATTTCCCACGCCCTGCTCTCGCATCAGGCGGAAAAACTGTCGCGGGCGCAAATGCAACGCGCCGGTCTGACCGCTGGCGTTCTGGCGGGCGCGCTCTTCGGCGTCAATCTCGGCAGCATTGCCTCCATTGCCGACTCTGTGGCCACGGTGGGGCTGCAGTTGCCCAATAGCCGTGATGCCGAGTCGGAAGCCGATACCGTGGGCATCGAACTGGCCGCCAGGGCCGGCTTCAACCCGGAAGCCTCGGTGACCTTGTGGGAGAAGATGATCAAGGTCGGCGGTGGCGGCGCCCCTGAATGGCTGAGCACTCACCCGAATCCAGAAACCCGCATCGCGGCGATGAAGGTGAAGTCGAAGCAGCTCATGCCGGTCTACGAGGCGGTCAAGCAGGGTAAGCCTGTCCCTGACATTCAAACCACTCTGCGCCCGCAGCAGGCCACCGCTCCTGCCAACGCGGCCCCAGTCAAGCCAGCCCCCGCACCCAAGGCCATCCCGGTACAGGCACCGCCGGTCAAGGCCACTCAGAGCTGACCCTCCGCTGATCCACTCTCGCCAGACCCGTCAGGCGGGTTTGGCGAGAAAGACCTAAGCTGTCAGGTCATGTGCCGGCTGGGAGTGCCGGAGTTGGGCTTCGTTCGCACTGTGGCAGCGCTCTGAGCGCTCCTGCTATTTGAAATGGATGTGGCGAGGATGCTTCATGCACGGACCCGCACCTTGGACCCATCGCCCATTTCCACCATTTCCAGAAACAGCTGCTCCAGTCGGTTTGCCGCATTCCGCAGGGAAACGACCCGAACGCCTGCCGCAGCCAGCTCGTCAAATAGGGTGTGTATGCCTGCGGTAGTCGGGACCTCGGTCGCCAAAGTTCTGGCGTCCAGCCGTTCCAGTACGAAGCCGGGCAATTGAGGCAGTTGTTCCAGTGCACCATCCAGTTCGAGGATGTAGCGATTGACGTGCATCCTGGCGAGCAGGTTCTCCATCGTGCTGTGTTCGATGATGCGGCCATGATTGATGATGGCGATATGCCGGCAAAGCTGCTCGGCCTCTTCCAGATAATGAGTCGTTAGGATGATGGTCGTTCCTTCCCGGTTGATGCGCTGCAGCAATTCCCACATGGACCGGCGAATCTCGATATCAACCCCCGCAGTCGGTTCATCAAGAATCAGCAGCCGGGGGGAATGGACCAGGGCACGGGCGATCATGAGCCGGCGCTTCATGCCGCCGGACAACGTGCGGGACACAGTATTGCGCTTGTCCCAGAGGCCCAGCTGGGTGAGGCATTGTTCGGCACGCAGGTTGGCTTCCTTGCGGGGAATGCCCTGATAACCCGCCTGATTGATGACCACCCCCAGTACGGTCTCGAACTGGTTGAAGTTGACTTCCTGAGGGACGATGCCGATCAGACGCTTGGCCGCCTCGGTGTCACGATCCAGATCATGGCCGAAAATCTCGACGTGGCCCGAAGTCTTGTTGACGAGCGAACTGATGATGCCAATGGTGGTGGACTTGCCTGCGCCGTTAGGGCCTAGCAAGGCAAAGAAATCGCCGGAATCGACCTCAAGATCGATGCCTTTCAATGCTTCCAGACCGTTCTTGTAGATCTTGCGCAACCCTCGCAGGGACAAGGCTTTCATGGTGGCTGTTTTTTGTGATGGCTTTTGTGACAATAGCGCGGAGTGGATGATTCCACTTTCTGCGCGTGTTCCGCGCGAGAGTCCGCGGGTGGTGAAGTTTATCGAACTTTTCCTCTCCCCCTTCCCTTTTCGATCTGACTCCTGACTATTCGTGACCAATTCCGCTCGTCCCACACAAGTTGCCGCTGTTGATCTGGGCTCCAACAGCTTCCACATGATCGTCGCCGAACTGCGTGCCAACGAAATCGTGGTGCTCGATCGGCTTCGCGAAATGGTGAGGCTGGGGTCCGGCCTCACCCCGGAACGTGACCTGACGCCGGAGATCCAGCAACGAGCACTCGACTGCATGGAACGATTTGGCCAACGCCTCAGATCGCTGCCTCCCGGCAGCGTTCGCGCCGTGGGCACCAACACCTTGCGAGCAGCGCGTAATGCGGGCCCCTGGCTGGCCCGAGCGGAGCAGGCACTGGGACACCCCATCGAAATCATTTCAGGCATCGAAGAGGCACGCCTCATCTATCAGGGTGTCTCGCAAAGCCTGCCATCGGACGGCAAGCGCCGCCTGGTGATGGATATCGGCGGCGGCAGCACCGAGTACATCATTGGCGTCGATCAAACACCCTTGCAAAAGGAAAGTTTGCGGATGGGTTGTGTGTCCATGAGCATGGCCCATTTCGACGACGGCAAGATCACGGCAAAACGCTTCAAACGGGCGGTAATTGCGGCAAAGCGCGAGCTGGAGCCGTTCGAGCACCTGTTTCACAGTCGGCAATGGAAACAGGCCCTGGGCGCCTCGGGCACCTTGCGCACCTCTCAGAAACTGCTGCAGGGCCGGGGCTGGTCGCGCGAGGGCATAAGCGCCGAGGGCTTGAACCGCCTGGTTGAGGCCGTCATCGATGGCGGACGTCTGAACCGGAACGACTTTCCAGACCTGGATCCGGAGCGCTTTCCCAGTTTCCCCGGAGGTCTGGCCATCATTCAGGCCACTTTCGAAGCACTCGACATCGAACACATGCAAATCTCCGATGGCGCGCTGCGGGAGGGGCTGCTCCATGATCTATTGGGCCGGATCAATCACGAGGATGTCCGGGAGCGCACCGTCCAGGCATTGGCGGCCCGATATCACGTCGAGACGGATCACGCGCTGCAGATTCAGGCCACACTCAAGATGCTGCTGGATCAGCTGGCATTTCCCGCAACACTGGATCGAGATACTGCCGGCCAGTGGCTGGATTGGGCTGCGGCATTGCATGATATCGGGCGCGACATCGCCCATAGCGGCTACCACAAGCATGGCGCCTACATCCTGGCGAATGCCGACCTTCCGGGCTTTTCAAATCAGGATCAGTTGCTGCTGGCGACACTGGTCCGCTGCCATCGGCGGAAATTTCCGGTGAAGCTGTTAAAGGAGCTATCAGCACCCTGGGACGAGCAGGGCAGATCGTTGGCGGTTGTGCTTCGTCTGGCCATCCTGCTGCATCGTAGTCGCGCCCTGACCCAGGTTCCGCCCATCCTGCTGGATATGAACAAAACTCAGGTCCGGCTTACTTTTCCGGCGGGCTGGCTGGAAGAACATCCCCTCACGGTAGCGGATCTGGAACATGAGGCTGGCTACCTGGAGCCGGCGGATATCAATCTGATCTTCAGATAGCGTGGCTACAATTAGATGTGGATCCGGCCATGATTACAGGGTGACCTGCGTCACCGGCTCAGTATCCTCGTAGTCCGGAATTTCAATTTGCTCGCTCTCCAGCAGATAAGAGAGCGCGCTTTCCAGAGTGGCCCGCGCATGGGCCGTCATGCGATGCAGACGTTCGTGGATGGCGGCATCTTTTGAAGTCCGCAGCTCGCAGTCTAGGCTGTACTGCTCGAATGCGGCTACTCGGGAAACCAGATCCACCAGATGTTGGGGACACTCGCAGACCAGCCGCGATGGTACGCCGCCAATCATGGCCAGCTGTTTGCCACTGAATCGCCGGGGGGCAATGTCCGTGATATGAGTACCAAAATCCGTTTCCGGTCGGCTCTGATGGTCCGGGGGTTGGCAGGCTTCCAGCAATACAGCCGGCGTTACCGGCACCCGCAAGGTCATGACCCCCAGCTTGCGGAGTCCTTCCAATAGTGGCCTTGTCGCAAACGCGTAGATCACAATGACGCGCTGGGATTGGGCCTTGAGCATCAATTCCTGAACACGGCTGACTGCCTTGGCTTGCAAGGCGGGAAACTCCAAAAGGAGAATCTCCGGGTGATACTTCAGTACGGCCTGTTCAAACTCGTTGAATAGGTTGTATCCACCGACCAGATCTAGAGGCTCCAATTCGGTTGACCAATACCTCATCTGATACGGCAACACATCCCCGAATACCAGCACTCTCGCAGCGTTCCCTCCGCGCTGAATGGGAGCTGGCACTGGGGAGCCCGCCTGTTGCAACTCCGCCTGCGCGTTCAGACGTTTCCTGAGTTGCATCTCCTTGAGATGAACGACCGTGCTGACGGGCTCGCCGAGTTCGACCAGCTGTTTGATCAGCAATAGCCGGGTGACATCGTCCCGCGAATAAAACCTGCGGTTTTGCGATGACCGCTGAGGTACCACGGCCCGATAGCGCCGCTCCCAGATACGAAGCGTATCCATGGGAATACCTGTCAGTCGCGCGACCGCACCAATAGCGAAGGTTGAATCCGACAACTCTGACTTCACTGGAACCCTCCATTGAACAAATACCATCGCAACCAGTCTCAAGCCATGCTACGCAAAACATCTGTCCTTGACAATGGTTTGACACAACCATGATGCCATGGGTTAATAGTAGACAGGACATGGACATCCAGAGGGTGCAACTACAGTTAAAATGCAACCTCGGCACTGGCAAGCCCACAGGCGGAGCTGGTGAGGACGGGTAGGAACGGAGTCAAGAAGAAAACAAGACGCTGAGGCCGTGGGATTAACCCCCCACATTATCTAAACCGAAAGAGGAAGAGACATGAAAGACATGACGAAGAACATCCTCCTGTGGGTCGTCATCGCATTCGCGCTATTGTCGATGTTCAACTATTTCAGCCCCAAGACCAAGGTCGACACGGCGATGACCTACACGAATTTCATCGCTGCCATTAACCAGGGCACTATCCGCCAAGTCAACGTGGATGGCGACACCATCAGCGGCATGATGACTGACGGTGACCGTTTCACCACCTACAACCCCGGCGATCCCCACCTGGTGGATGATCTTTTGAAGAACCATGTCGACATCAAGGTGATTCCGCCGGAGCGTCCCTCCTTCCTCACCCAGCTGCTGATGGCCACCTTCCCAATGTTGCTGCTAATCGGCGTATGGATCTACTTTATGCGTCGAATGCAGGGTGGAGCCGGCGGTGGGGCCATGAATTTTGGAAAAAGCAAGGCCAAGCTCATCGAAGAAGACAAGGTCAAGGTCACCTTCAATGATGTCGCCGGCTGTGACGAAGCAAAGGAAGAAGTGCAGGAAATGGTCGACTTCCTCCGGGATCCCAGCAAATTCCAAAAATTGGGCGGCATGATCCCGCGAGGAGCACTGATGGTAGGGCCGCCCGGTACAGGTAAAACGCTGCTGGCTCGAGCGATTGCCGGTGAGGCTAAGGTTCCATTCTTCTCCATCTCGGGTTCCGATTTCGTGGAAATGTTTGTGGGTGTAGGTGCTTCTCGTGTCCGCAACATGTTCGAGGAAGCGAAGAAGCGCGCGCCCTGCATCATTTTCATCGATGAAATCGACGCGGTTGGCCGCCAGCGTGGCGCAGGGCTCGGTGGAGGACATGACGAACGAGAACAAACCCTCAACCAGCTGTTGGTTGAAATGGATGGATTCAGCGGTAACGAAGGCATCATCATCATTGCAGCCACCAACCGAGCTGATGTTCTGGACAAGGCACTGCTACGTCCGGGTCGTTTCGACCGTCAGGTGGTCGTAGGTCTGCCCGATGTCCGCGGCCGTCAGCAGATCCTTGCCGTGCACATGAAGCGCGTCCCCGTGGCCGAAGACGTCGAGCCCGATTGGCTGGCACGCGGTACACCAGGCTTCTCCGGCGCCGACTTGGCCAACCTGGTGAATGAAGCGGCGCTGTTTGCAGCCCGGCGGAACAAGAAACAGGTCGAGATGCATGACTTCGAAAAGGCCAAGGACAAGATCCTCATGGGTGCAGAGCGGACTTCCGCGGTAATGAGCGAGGATGAAAAGCTGGTCACGGCTTACCATGAGGCTGGCCATGCCATCGTCGGACGGCTGGTACCGGAACATGATCCGGTCTACAAAGTCAGCATCATTCCCCGCGGTCGGGCCCTGGGCATCACTATGTTCCTGCCCGAGAAGGACCAATACAGCGCTAACAAGCAGAAACTGGAAAGTCAGATTTCCAGCCTTTACGGCGGTCGTCTGGCCGAGGAAATCATCTTCGGTGCCGAGAAAGTCACCACAGGCGCTTCCAACGACATCGAGCGAGCCACCCAACTGGCTCGCAACATGGTCACTCGCTGGGGTCTCTCCGAGCGGCTGGGCCCGCTGGCATACGGAGAAGAGCAGGGCGAGGTATTCCTCGGTCGCTCGGTGACTCAGACCAAATCAGTCTCAGAAGAGACTGCTCATCTGATCGACGAAGAAATTCGCTCGGTGATCGATCGCAACTACGAACGTGCTGATCGCTTGTTGCGTGAAAATCTGGACAAGATGCACCTGATGGCCGAAGCCCTTATGAAATACGAAACCATCGATCGCCATCAGATTGATGAGATCATGCAGGGCCGTGTTCCCAGCCCCCCTAAGGACTGGACCAGCACGAAACCCTCAGGTGAAGGCAGCAGCGAAGGCGGGTCGACTGTGAAAGACAGCGCTGATATCGCGCCCATCGGTACTACCGCAGCACCGTCTCACTAAACGCGGCAAATCAGCGGCCCGCCGGGGTGACTCTGGTCATCCGGCGGGCCGTTTTTATGTCCGCCACAAATCGCTTACATCCTTCCGGGACCGGTAAGCGGTTAAAATAAGACCCATAGCAACCATCCACTCGTCATGCCCAAATCAAAGCCCCATCCCGCCGGTATCGACTCCATCCAGGAAGAAGCTCTGGCCGTGGCGCGCAGCATCCAGAAACCGGGCCAAACGAAGGAACAGACCCGCCTGATTGCTCAAGGCATCGCCAAGGGCATCGAGCAATACAAGCGACAGCAGGCCGCAAAATCCCGGGAGCGGGATAAATTGCGCAAGCGTCAGCCAAGGGAAAAGCTGTCCCCGCAGGCGGAAGCCCGGACCGAAGATTCATGGATGGAAATGGATCAGCTTGCCCCTTCCAGGGCGGTTCTCTTCGTTTCCGGAGCCGTCTTCCTGGTTATGGCCTTGTTCCATATCGCCCGATGGTGGGCGGGTTGGGAGCTACTGGTGGGTAGCTGGTCGATCCCTTCCTTGGGCTCCCTCGTGGCAGTCCCGGTACTTGGCCTGTTGGCCCTCGGCTCCTTTTTTATCGCCCTTCGTCTTCACTGATTCACTGGAATTCAAGCAATGAAAATACTCTCCGGCATCATTCTGGCCTTTCTAATCGCCAGCGTGTCCTATCTTATGTTCGGCAAACTCGGCATTCCGGAGGGAATGAGCGCCGTCAAGGGATTCGATATCAACCGCTTTACCGGCACCTGGTACGAAATCGCACGACTGGATCATGGCTTCGAGAAAGGCATGAGTCATGTCTCGGCGGAATACAGCATGAATTCGGATGGTTCGCTGAAGGTCATCAACAAGGGTTTTGACACCAAGACCCGCACCTGGCAGGCGTCGGAAGCCAAAGCCGGGTTTATCGAATCACCCGATTTGGGTCGCCTGAAAGTCTCGTTTTTCGGCCCCTTCTATGGGAGTTACAACATCATCGATCTCGATGAAAAGAACTACTCCTACGCATTGATTACCGGCCCGAGTACCCGCTTTTTCTGGATTCTCTCTCGCGAAAAGACACTGGATAACGACGTCATGCAACGCCTGGTCAAGAAGGCTATCGACTTGGGATTCAAGCTGGACAAGCTGATCTATGTGGATCAGAAGGATGAAACGGTCCCGGCCCAGCCCGTCAAACCTTGAGCCTACATCGGAGTCAGCGCACAGACACTGTGTCGGTGGATGGCCACACAAATGGCTGATTTTAAACAGTCTTAGATGGCCTGATTCCCCGGAATAGCAGCCAGACCAAGGTTCCCCAAAGCAAGGCCGGAAAGAGCCAATACACGCTCTGATAAAAAGTCACGGGGGGGTTCTTCAAGTAGGGGACGGCATATACGCCAGCCCACTCCCGATACAGCGGGGATTGTTCCAGCAGGTCGCCATTTGCCAAACCGACGGTAGAGATGCCCGTGTTGGTGGCCCTGAGCACCGGCCTGCGAAATTCCACCCCACGCGCCAACGTCATGTACATGTGCTGCCAGGGTTCCTGCCAGTTTCCATACCAGGAATCGTTGGTCGTGTTGACGATGAACTGGGCGCCAAGGTCGGACAGTGACCGCGTGAACCAGGGAAACAGGCTCTCGTAGCAAATCTGCGGCCCCATCCGAAAACCATTCATCTCGAGTAAGGTGGTAGGCCCCTGCCCTCGCGCGAACTGCCCGGTGGGTGGGAGCCATTCGCGAATTTGGGGAAACCATTGCTCACCCGGAATATATTCACCAAAGGCCAGCAAAATGGTCTTGCTGTAATGCGGCGGCACTATGTCGCCATCACGATTCAGGGCAAACAGGGAATTGGTGATCAGACTGGAATTCAGATCGACACTGTAGGATCCGGTCACCAAGGGTAATTGCCTCGCCTTGAGAAACTCTTGCAGTTGCTCGGTATAGGCGTTGGCATTGAGACCATCCCCCATCAGCGCCGGAAAAGCCGTCTCCGGCCAAACCGCAAAATCGATGGGTTGAGTGGTGCTTTTGACCGCCGAATCGGTCACCCTCATGAAGGTCTTGAGTATCCCCTCCTGATAACCCTGCCCCAATTCGGCAGCGATCTTTTCGGTATTACCGATGTTTCCCTGGACCAGGAGGGTATGCACCATCGCATCGGGTGTTGGCAGGCGATGTTTCAGCCAAAGCCCGCCCAGATTCAGTACGACAAACCCCGTGAGCACAGCGGCCAAGAGCTGCCGCCCTCTGACCTCCCGTCGGTATCGCCACGCGTGAAGCAGGGGCAAATTGCAAAGCAGGGTCACCGCGCTCAGTCCACTGAAACCGATGATTTCGGCCCAGTGAAACAAGGGCAAGCCAGCTCCGTACCAGGAATAGCCAAAATTCCAGTCGAAAAGCGTCGGCGAATAGGCCTCACTTAATACGGTAATCAAGGCCATGAGTGACAGGGACAGGCCCGGCGCCCAACGGAAACGTCGCTGCCCGAGAAACCAGAGCAGCCCGGCGAGGGGCACAAATAAATGGGCCAGGACCGCGAAAAGCCCCATGCCCAGCACGGCGATTGGCCAATCGAGATGGGCAAATTCATGCAACAGGTAAGTGACCCAGTTGAAGCCAATGAGAGTGAAAACAAACGAAGTGATAAACCCAGCCATCAAAACCGGCTTAAGCCGGGTTTGATGCTGCCAGAACAACCATAAAGGGACAAAGCAAAACAACGAAGCCCACGGTGGGAAAGGGATATAGCTGGTGCCGATAAAAATGCCGGAAAGAACCGGCAGTAACCAATGGCGAGAAAGCATCTTGGAAGAGATCAAATGTGATGACTGAGGCCGAGTGTCAGATAGGACGGATGGATTCCAGTGGAACAGGATCTCAAGGAGGGAGACAACCCTTGAAGAGATCAGTCGAGCCGTTGACGGAGAATCTGCTCGATGTCCTCGTCATTCAGCACAACCGGATTCGTTTTCATGCTGCTGCCACGTGAGTGATCGACGATGTGGCGAAAGTCAGAAACCGTGACACCCCATGTAGAAAGTGTGGGCAGCTGCAAACGGACCGTCCACTTTTTGAGCACCTCGACCAATCCAGCCAGAGCCTGGATATCGTCCAGCGCCGCACGTTGAAGAAACAGCCGTCCTACATGAGCATACTTACTTAGTGCCGGGTGATCGGGCGCCCTGGATTGCATAACCTGGACATTGACATCGACTGCGGCTGCCAGCAGCGTGCCGCAAACCACACCATGGGGGATAGGAAAGAACGAGCCCAGGGGCTGCGCAAGCCCATGGACAGAGCCCAACCCGGTCTGCGCCAGGCAAATTCCTGAAAGTAACGCGGCATAGGCCATTTTTTCTCGCCCGAGGATCGCTGCAACCGGATCGTTTTCATACCAGGGCAGAAGACCCTCCATGACGGCCTGGATACCCGACAAGGCCAGCGCATCCGTGAGCGGATTGGATCGAGTGGAGACCAATGCTTCGAGCAATTGCGTCAAAGCATCCATCCCGTTGGCGGCAATCAGACCGGGCGGACAACTGGCCAGAAGGTCGGGATCTACAATCGCGTAGTTTGCCATCAGCCGCTCATCACGAAACGACTTTTTGAAACCCTCTGCCCCATGCCGCGTCAGCACCGCATTTTTAGTGGCCTCCGAACCTGTGCCCGCCGTGGTCGGAACGGCGATGAAAGGCGTGGCCGGCCCGCGATAAGGCAATTCGGGACCCACACCCTCCAGATGATCCATCACACTGTTGGCTGGCATCAGCAATCCGGCGATGGCCTTGGCGGCATCCAGCACACTACCGCCACCGATGCCAACCACAATATCGATGGGCTTTTCCCTCCAGGCAGCCACCGCCTGATCAATCATCTCCGGCGAAGGCTCACCCTCAATGCTTAGGTGCTCCCAATCACAGCGCTTTTCAGCCAGGCCTTGCCGCAGCGTTGGCCAGGCATTCGAACGGAGAAAAGACTGCCCCCCCGTCACCAATAACAGACGCTGCCCAAATCCTGCAGCAATACCTGGCAACAGTGAAATCCGCCCCGCTCCGAATTCGATACGAGGCAAATGGCCGATGGAAAATGGCTGAATCATGCATCAGGCGCCGGGATAAAGGCCCTTCATGGGCACGCCCTTGCGGGGTTCCGCCATCATGTCGGCCACCCTCTCGCGCCATTCGGCATAGTGCGGGGTCAGCTTGTGGGCCGCCGCATCTTCTGCAGTGGCATAAGCTTCATAAAGGATGAACCGACCTTCGTCCTCAGAGTCCTGCAACACATCGAAACGTCGATTTCCGGCTTCATGCACCGATGCCCTATGGTTGGCTGCCGTCGCTTCAATGAAGGCCTGAAGACATTCCGGCTTGACGTGAACATGAACGAGGGTGACATGCATGGAATACCTCCTGCGTTAATGAATACGTTCAGAGCTCATTGCGCCACACCTGCTCATCCTTGTCGAACAGGCGATTGGCTTCGGGCAAGCCCCAACTTCCGGCCGGATAGGTGTGGATGAACTCGCGCTGTTCCGCCCAATGCTTGAGGATGGGGTCTACAACGCGCCAAGCCCATTCCACCTCGTCGAAACGAATGAAGAGGGTACGATCGCCTTCCATGATGTCGAGCAGGAGGGCTTGATAAGCGTCCAGCTTGACCTCCCGACCATGGCGGTAGGTGGCATTCAACTGAATGGTATGCGTCTGCATGCCAAGCCCCGGTTGCTTGGAGTGGATCTCCATATGCATGCTTTCCGAGGGCTGAAGCGACAACAGAATCCAGTTCGGCTCAAGGAACTCCAGTGGCGTCTCGCGAAACAACTGTTGCGGAGGATGGCGGAATCGAAGTGCGATCATGGACTGCGACTTGGCCAGTCGCTTGCCGGTGCGAAGATAAAACGGCACCCCTCGCCACCGCCAGTTATCGACATAGAATTTTGCGGCCACATAGGTTTCGGTCACCGAGTTCCGCTCCACCCCCGCCTCACTCTGGTAACCCGGCACCGCAACCCCGTTTATCATGCCCGGGCCGTATTGGGCCCGAAAGGCATGGGCATGCAATGCCTGCTTGGCGATGGGCCGGATGGAACGCAATACTTTGACCTTTTCGTCGCGCAAGGCATCTGCCTCCAGCGCCGGAGGTGGCTCCATCGCCACCAAAGTCAGTAATTGCAGCAGATGGTTCTGCAGCATGTCCCGCAGCGCGCCGGCCTTTTCGTAGTAATCTGCTCGGGTTGTAATACCAACCTCTTCGGCCACGGTGATTTGCACATGATCGATGAAGTTACGGTTCCATAGCGGTTCGATCAACGTGTTGGCGAAGCGGAACACCAGCAAATTCTGCACGGATTCCTTGCCCAAATAATGATCGATGCGGAAAACCTGCTCTTCATCGAAATGCTCATGCAAGACTCGATTCAGCAAGCGCGCGCTCTCGATATCTTCACCAAAGGGCTTTTCCACTACGATCCGATGCCGTCCACGCGGCTTGTTCAGGCCAGCCTCATCCAACTGCGTGATGACTCTGCCGAAATCAGACGGCTTGATGGACAGATAGAACACCGTATTGGCGCATAGCTCATCGCCACAAGTGTGCTCGGCGATTTTTTTGTAAAAATCGAGATCCCGCAGGTCACCCGACAGATAACTGAAGCGCCGGGCAAAGCGCTCGTAAGCTTTCTTGTTGAAAACGTCACCTGCATGGGCGCGAATCGACTCGAGCAGGCTGGCCTGCCATTCCTCATCCGTCCAGGGTCGCCGTCCAAGGGCCAGCAGGGTCATCTGGCCGGGTAAGTGACCGGAGACATCGAGTCGATAGAGCGCGGGAAGCAGTTTTATCTGGGCCAGATTGCCCGTCGCACCAAAAATCACAAAATGGCATGGCTCAGGCTGATGCGGCTCTTTCTTGGACATGACCATTTTTTGGTTTACTTGGGAGTAATTGACAGATGGCTGCGGCAAACTACCCGGCAAGCAAGTCACGCGTTATATCCCTCGGGGTTGCGTTCCTGCCATCGCCAATGATCCCGGCACATGGCCTGGATGTCACGGGAGGCGCGCCAGCCCAGCCAGTCCTCAGCGAAAGCAGGATCGGCATAGCATGAGGCAATATCACCTGCGCGTCGGGCGGCCCTATTCAAGGGCACCGACTTACCGGAAGCCTCCTCGAACGCCCTGACCACCTCGAGCACGCTGTAACCGCGTCCGGTACCTAAATTGACTGCCTTGCAGCCGGGTTCCACTAGGCGTTCCAGTGCGCGCAAATGGCCGATAGCCAAATCCACCACATGGATGTAGTCGCGCACTCCGGTTCCATCGGATGTTGGATAATCATCACCCCAGACGTTGAGCTTGTCGCGCCGGCCCACGGCGACCTGCGCCACAAATGGCATCAGGTTGTTGGGAATCCCCCGGGGATCTTCACCGATCAGACCGCTCTCGTGAGCGCCGACCGGATTGAAATACCGCAAGATCGCGATCCTCCAGTCCGGTGATGACTGACAGAGATCTCGCAGCATGTCCTCGATGATCAGTTTGGTCCGCCCATACGGATTGGTGGCTGACAGCGGATGATCCTCCGTCAGCGGCAACCTTTGGGGGTCACCGTAGACCGTGGCGGAGGAACTGAATACCAACGAACGAACACCCGCCGCCTGCATGGCCTGAAGGAGTCGATGAGTGCCAATGACGTTGTGGTCGTAATAGTCCAGCGGCCGCTCAACCGACTCGCCCACCGCCTTGAGGCCGGCAAAGTGGATCACCGCAGTACATTGGTGCTTCCGCAGTGCTTGCTCCAGCCCTAATTTATCCCGGACATCTCCCTCAATAACGGTCGCCCTCTTGCCGGTGATCTGGGCGACCCGTTCCAGAGATTGCGGATTACTATTGGAGAAATTGTCATAGACAACTACATCGTAGCCGGCGCACAACAATTCCACACAGGCGTGTGAACCGATATAACCGGCCCCGCCCGTGACCAGGATTTTGGGTAATCTCGAGTTCATGGTGAAATCAGGTCAGGCATCGCCATGCACCAACCGGGCGATCTGAAACGCCGGATTGAGAATGGCGCCCTGAAACTGCAGCCAGTTCAACAGGCCATCCAGGTAGATGATGTGTGGTGGCACGCCTTGACTCGTGATACGCACCACACACTGATGCCCCGGACCTTCCCACAGGGCGAAGGTCACTTCACCGGCATCAACTTCCTTGCGGGTCATGGACTCGTAGCCCTCAGCCTTGATGGCATCGACAATGTCGCTGGTGTTTTTGACCTTGCCGCCAAAAAATCGGGTGACATCGGCCTTGTGAAATTCGCCGCCGCTATAAGTGAAGAACAGGGGCGTAGCGGATGGACTGGTCATGTTCGTGATCTCCTCGGGTTCAAAGTCCGGATTGTATCAATCTTCACGATCAGCATACCCGACGCCCACTGGCGATCTCCCAACTTACAGTATTCAAAAATCCGGAATGCGATTACATTCATCACAAAAGTCGAATGTTAGGATTTACAGCATGCGGGAAGGTAAGCATGCGTTGATCCATCGCATCTTGCACAACCCTTTCCCATCAACTCAGCAACAAACCGAGACAGCTCCTCATGGTTCGCGCCCCGTTCCACCATTCGATCCGCAATATGGCGAGACGGCGGACATGAATGAGGTCCATTCCTTGGCCAGGGAACGCGCCAACCCCCGACAAACAGCAAGCCCACTCGAGGCTGTCTATCAATGTATGGCACTGGCTCTTGGGTTGGGGCTTTTAGCCATCCTGTGTATCGGATGGTCCATTGTGGCCCTGCCGCTCTCTCTACTGCCCTCTTCGACCTGGATCAGGGAACTGGGGCGGAATGGAATCAACAGAGGGTTCAGGGCCTATCTTGGTTGTCTGGCCCTGCCGGGCTGGATCAGGTTGGATCTTGCCGCATTGGACAGTCTCCAGGATGCCCCACCCCTCGTGCTCGCACCCAATCACCCCGGACTCCTGGATGCCGTGCTGATTTTGTCGCGATTCGCAAACATGGGATGTGTCGTCAAGGCTGATCTACTCAACCATCCCCTGCTGGGTACCGGTGCCCGGCTCGCTGGTTATATTCCAAATAATCGCCGATATCGGATGATCCATGCGGCTGTTGAAGAACTTCGCACGGGGCATCACCTGCTGCTGTTTCCCGAAGGCACCCGCACCACTCGCATACCCATCAATCCGCTGAAAAACAGCCCCGGATTGATTGCCAGCAAGGCAGGGGCCCCCATTCAGACGATCCTCATCGAAACCAATTCAAGATTCCTTGGCAAGGACTGGCCACTCTTCAGGCGCCCTACTCTCCCGATCGTGATTAAGGTCAGACTAGGGCGTCGCTTTCCCCCACCGAAACAGGTCCGAACTTTCACCACGGAATTGGAGCAGTACTTTGCATCGGAACTACAACGATCCCCGGTATCCAGCGATAGCTAAAATATGAATCAGGAATCCGGGACACTCATGAACCCCTGCTCGAGCACTCATCTCGTTCAGATCCCCAGCTATAACCCGGGCGCCAAAGTCATTGAAACAGTCAGTGAAGCACGTCAGTTTTGGTGTCCGGTCTGGGTGGTCGTTGACGGCAGCGACGACGGGACCGCGGATTTGTTGTCCGACCTGGCCAAAAGCGACCCAGGCCTGCGTGTGATTGTCCTTCTCGAAAACCAGGGGAAGGGTGCGGCCGTTCTGGAGGGAATGAAAATGGCGATGAGCGAGGGTTTTACCCATATGCTGACCATGGACTCGGATGGGCAGCATCCGGCTGCACTGATTCCTTCGTTCATGCGGTCTTCGGAACAGCAACCGGACGCCATGATCCTGGGCAACCCGATCTTCGATGACACCGCCCCCACCCTCAGGGTTCAGGGGCGTCGCATCTCCAATGGCTGGGCCCAGATTGAAACCTTGTGGTCAGGGATAGGCGACTCCCTCTTCGGATTTCGCGTCTATCCGATTGCGCCGCTTGTTCGGATAATGCAGAACACGCGGTGGATGCGCCGGTTTGATTTTGATCCCGAGGCGGTGGTTCGAATGAGTTGGGAGGGCGTCCCTGCGGTCAATCTGCCTGCGCCGGTCAAATATTTGAAGGCGGCGGATGGGGGCGTTTCTCACTTCAGGTATTGGCGAGACAATGCATTATTGAC